>DHLU01000022.1:0-6950 GCA_002405435.1 Flavobacteriales bacterium UBA4660 | reverse complement strand
ATTTTTCGGGTTTCACCGGTCTGCCCATCGACCCAACTGAGTTCTCCACCCTGATACATGGCATAGGCATAACGGGAGTCAGGCGGATAGGGCACCACATCAAATCCGTCACCGAAGAGAATCTCCTGCCAGTCTGATGAGCGAATGCCACCGCTATTCCAGGTGTAGGCCGGGCCCTTCCATGATCCGTTGTCTTGCATCCCTCCGTAGACATGGTAGGGCGTATCCATGTCGTAGTTGATATGGTAAAACTGTCCGAGCGGCAGTCCGCTAACAAATTGCCAGGTGCGGCCATTGTCGCGGGAAATAGTAAGACCTCCGTCATTGCCTTCAATCATATAAGTAGGATCAGCGGCGCTCCACCAAAAAGCGTGGTGGTCGGGATGTACTTCCCATCCGATGAAGCTGCGGAAGGTTTTTCCGCCGTCAATACTCTCGCTCACCGTGCTGTGGAGATAAATCAAGCGGTTTTCATTGGTCGGGTCGACGTAGATCTCGTGGTAATAAAACGGGCGGTCATCAACGCCCTTTTCCGTCACCAGCGACCACTGGTAGCCCCCGTCTGTTGATTTATAGAGCCCCGTGGTTTTTGCTTCAACCAGCGCATACACCACATTCGGATTGGAAGGTGACACGGCCAGGCCGATGCGGCCGAGATCACCAGCAGGCAATCCGTGCTTATCGGTTATTTCGGTCCAGGTTTTTCCGCCATCCACTGTACGGTAAAGTCCGCTGCCTCCACCACCGCTTTTGAAGGTCCATGGTTTGCGTCCATACTGCCACATGGCGGCAAACAATTTGTCGGGGTTGGTGGGATCCATTACCAGGTCAGCGCAACCGGTAGAGTCGTTCACAAACAGGATTTTCTTCCAGGTCGTTCCCCCGTCCTCCGTTTTATACACACCCCTGTCCGGACCAGGTCCCCATGCCGAGCCTGTCACGCCGGCGTATACCTCCCGGTTGTTGAGCGTATTGACAGCGATGCGGTGAATGGTACGCGTGTTTTGCAGGCCCGACTGCTGCCAGGTGCGGCCTGCATCCAGCGATTTGTAGATGCCATTACCGCTGGTGTGTGAGTTGCGCGGATTCCCCTCTCCGGTGCCGGCCCAGACAATGTCGGGGTTCAACGGATCAATCTTCAGCGCCCCGATGCTCTGCACTGGTTGTTTATCAAAGAGAGGCTTCCACTTCATGCCCCCGTTGGTGCTGACCCACAGACCACCGCTGGCCGTGCCGGCATAGATCACATCGGGATTTGCGGGGTGAACGTCAATAGTGGTCACCCTTCCGCTCATGGCGGCCGGACCAATTGCGCGCATGACCATGTTCTCAAAAGGCTTCAGCACATCATCTTGCGCTCCGGCATGAATTGCCAAAGCGCATACCAGGGCACCAAGAAAATTTTTCTTCATAGTGACAAATAAATATCATAAACCGGATCGCCGGATCTGATTTCTTTCGTCAGTTGCATACGTGTATGAGCGCTGTGCATTTCATTTGTGGTCATAATGCCTGCTAACGGACCTGTGCTGCACATCACCCCCTGGTACCCCACTGTGGATGATCCCATGCACGCCATTTGGATTCGTCGGCAGGTGGAGGAGATGGGCGACGGGGCGCAGGCACATGTGCTCCTCATCACGTACGCCTCGGGTGGTTTTGGGCGCACCGTAACCGAAGAAGAAGGCGTTACCCGCATGGCCCTGCATTTTCCTTTCGGGTCGTGGCGCATCCGGGAATGGCTATACGGGTTGGCCATCCGGCAGTTTCTCAGGAGGCACCGCGGCTACACCCATGTCAATTTTTTTATTGCCTATCCCTCCTGTGTGCACTGGCATCTTTTTAAGCGCTGGCTTCCCGCGCGGGTGTCGATCACGGAGCACTGGAGTGCTTACCACTTTCACTTCCATTCGCGCAGGCCGCTGGCGCGCGTCAAAAAAATCTTCTCCCGGCAAGTGCCCGTACTGGCCGTTTCCGATGCACTGCTCAACGATATCCAGCAGTTCTCCGGTTGCACCTTCCCCGCAGCGGTGGTCTATAACGTCGTAGATACGGCCGTTTTTCACCCCACGGAGGTCCAGCCGGTGCCGCTGTCATTCTTTATGGTCAGCTACTGGAAATCGCCCAAGGAGCCGCTGGAGATCATGCGCGCGGTATTATCTCTTCACAGGGAAGGTGTTGCCGTTAGGCTCCGCATTGCGGGCTATGGTCCGCAGTGGGATGACATACAGGCGCTTAGTGCATCAGACGATGCAAGGGCCTGCATTACCCTGCTTGGTCCGCTCAATGCAGCGGACATTGCGGCGGAAATGAATGCAGCCGACGGCTTTATCCATCCCACCGGCTATGAGACCTTTTCTGTGGTAGTGGCGGAAGCCCTTTGTTGCGGCTGTCCGGTGCTCAGCAACCGCAAAGGAGCATTGCCTGAGCGTATTCACCAAGGCAATGGCTGCCTGCGAGGCGGCGGTGAAACATACCGCGACCTGTTGCTCCGTTACCTCAATGGGCCGAAGTTTAATCGCACCGAAATTGCCAGACAGGCGGCGCAGCTTTATAGCAAAGCAGCCGTGTCGGCGCAGTTTCGCCGAGCCCTTGATACGATCTTTGCCAAGCCCTGACCATGCCTGTGCTGCAAAACAAAACCGTGCTGATTATCTCTCCGGAATTCTGGGGCCGCAGCTACCTTTCCAAACACCACTATGCCGAATGCCTGGCAGAGCGCGGCAACAAGGTGTTTTTCCTCGATCCGCCCGGCGTGAGCAAGTCGGCCGATGCCTCGGCTGCGGAGGCACGCTATCCGGGAAGGCTACACATCATACCTGATAACGGCCAGCGCGGTCTGCGGTTTTTGCCCGACACCGCCGCGCGTTGGATCATGCGTCGTCAGCTGCGCGCGATCGAACGCCGTTACGGCGTTCGCTTCGACCTGGTGTGGAGTTTTGACAACTCGAGGTACTACCTGCTCGACGCGCTGCCCGGCACCATCAGCATCCATCACCTGGTTGACCTGGAAGTAGACTTCAACATGGCCAAGGCCTGTCGCACCGCAGACCTGTGCCTGGCAGTGACCCATACCATCATGCACCGCATGGCCCGCTATAATAAACGCGCATTTTTCTTACAGCACGGCTACCGTCCGCTGGCCAAAACAGAGGCCCGGCTGCCGCAAGGCCCCGGAAAACTCAAGGCAGCCTATATCGGCAACCTGCTGATGGCCAACTTTGACATTGCCTTGTTCAGGCGGCTCGCCGAAGAAAATCCCGCAACGGATTTTTACCTCATTGGCAGCTACGGATTCGGCAACCTCAACCTGAGGGTCGATTTCGAGCGCGCGCGGCTCATAGCCGAGATACAAACCCTGCCCAACATCTACCTGCTGGGCGAGCGAACACCGGCCGATACCTATACGATGGTCGATGAAGCCGATATACTGCTCCTCATGTATTTCAACTACCACCGAAAGGTCGACAACTCCTCCAAGTTGCCGCCCTATCTTGCCAGCGGCAAGGTGATTCTCTCAGACTACGTCACCGAGTATGAAAACACAGGACTATTGGAAATGACCGATTCGCGCGAAGCTTTTCTGGCGCGGTTCACCGCGATTTGTGCCGACATACAAGCGTACAACAGTCCTGAAAAACAGCAACGCAGAATTGCCTACGCCCATGCACATAGCTACGCGCAGCAACTCGATAAAATTGAAGACATCGTGCAAAGGTCTCTGCAGCCATGAGTGAACCCCTGGTATCAATCATCACTCCGGTGTACAACGCCGCGCCGTGGATAGATGCCTGTGTGGCTTCGGCATTGTCTCAGGATTATCGGCACATTGAACTGATTCTCTGCGACAACGGAAGTACCGACGGTTCGGCCGAAAAGGCTGCGCAGTATAAAGACCCGCGGGTGCACTTCATCTGCGAGCCAGAAAAAGGAGTGGGTCATGCACGCAACCGGGCGCTGGCAGAAGCAAAGGGCGATTTCTTTTGTTTTCTTGATGCCGATGATGTGCTCACGCCGACGGGAATTTCAGCGCGCATGAAAATTATGGCAGAGGATCCTTTCTGCGAATTTGTCGATGGTGCCGTAGCCTTTATGAATGCCGACCTGACCCGTGTTCTCCGTGTATATACACCCTCTTTTGCCGGCAACCCGCTTCACGAGCTGGCGGCGATGAGCGATGCATGCATGAGTGGCATCACCTGGCTCATCAGGCGTATGCCAGGCAAGACGTATGCGTTTGACACCAGCGTCAGCCATTGCGAAGACCTGATGTTTTATTTGGGCATCAGCGGATCCGGTGAATACCATTTTGTGCGCGATGTGGTCTACCGGGTGCGCCGCGGACATGGCTCTGCCTCAGACCAACTCGCCGGTCTCCACCACGGATACCGACAGTTTCTTTCCAGGCTGCAGACCACGCCGGGCATTTCACCCCGCGAATACGCCGCTGCTTGCGGCAAGGTCAGGCGAATCATGTGGAAAAGTTACCTCAAAGCAGGCAGACCGGGCAAGGCCTTCGCCACCTGGGCCCGCAGCAGCCGCACGCCATGACGAAAGCCCGGCCTGACCCCGACAAACAACACGTGGTGCTGATGGTGTACAACAGCTACCGCGATCCCCTGTGTGCAGGATTTTTTATGTCGTACATCCGACGATTGTGCGAAGGGCACCGGGTTTTTCACCTCATCACTTTCGAACAACCCGGCTATGCCATGGATGCATCCGCCCAGTCTGCCCTGCAAACGGAACTGTCTGCGCTGAACATCCGCTGGTATCCGCTTCGCTACAAAACAGGGCGCATAATGCTGGTTAGAAAAAGTCTCAATTTCCTCGAGGCCTTCTTTCTTATGGCCCGGCTGCGCCGGCGCTACCGTTGCAACCTAGTCATCTCACTGGCCAATATCGCCGGCGTGATTGGCTTTACAGCCGGCAGGTTACTGCGCATGAAAAATTGTATTTTGTCGTACGAACCGCACAGCGAGTTTCTCGCTGATTTCGGACTACTCAGCCGGCAATCGGTCCGGTACAAAATTCTTCATGCACTGGAGATGCGGGCAGGCAAACGCAGCGAATTCATTATTACGGGCACTGCCTATATGGCCGAGCGGCTGCTTCCCTTGGCAAAGGGCCAGGTGAGCCGTGCACCCTCAGCCATAGACGGCGGGGTATTTTACTTCGACCCCACTGCAAGAGGGCAGCTGCGCGGCTCGCTGGGTATTGGAGAGGAGACCACGGTCGTTATCTATGCCGGTAAAACAGGCGGTCTTTATCTCCCTGCCGGGGATCTTGCCCGTCTGATGACCGAACTGAAACCACAATTGGCTCAAGGCTTTCTGCTGATTGTAAGTCCGGATGACCCCGGCATGCTGCGCGATAGTTTTGCGCACGCAGGCGCCGACATGCAGCGGCTTCACATAACCCGCGCCCACACACCCGAAGAAATGCGCGGCTGGTACAGTGCCTCAGACCTCGGCCTGTCGGCGGTGCCTCCGCTGCCTGCACAGCGCTACCGGAGTCCGGTCAAGGTGGGCGAATACCTGATGTGTGGTCTGCCCTACCTCACCTTTCCCGGCGTCTCGGAAGATGATCAGGTAGCCTTGGCATATGAAACCGGCGTGGTGATGACCGGCGATATGGCGGCAGACGGCGTGCGCGCCAGAGACCTTCTTTCAGTACCACGGGCGACCCTGAGGCAACGCTGCAGGGCTGCAGGCGAAGCCTACAGGGGTATGGCACAACCCATAGCTTTGCTGTCAGCGATTCTCGACGCATGCCGGAAGTAAAAACGCATACACACTGCATCCACTGTGGCGATCCCTCAACGATCAGGCTGAAGGGCTACAACCGTGTTCCCCTGTTGAAGTGTCGCCGGTGCAGGCTGGTATTTGCAGCACAGATTCCTTCCGGGGCCGAACTCAGTGCCTACTATGCGCATTACGGCCAGCAGCACCACGCCTCACCCCTTACACGCATCAGGTACCGGCAATGGCTGCAAGCATTTGCCCTGTACCGGCGCACTGGGCGCATCCTCGATATCGGCTGCGGGGTTGGTTTTTTTCTGGAAGAAGCCTCAGCGGCGGGATGGGAAGTCTTCGGTACCGAATTCAGCGACGGACTGGTGCGCATTTGCCGTGACAAACACATACGCATGCACCAGGGTCCGTTGGATGAAACGTGTTTTGCAGGCCTTGCCTTTGATGTCGTGGTCTGGATTGAAGTCATCGAGCACATCAACGACCCCAACCGCGATCTCGCGCAGATCTTCAGGCTGCTCCGTCCGGGCGGACTCCTCTTCATCACCACCCCCAACTTCAACAGCCTTGAGCGCCGCCTGCTTGGAGAGCGCTTCAATGTGATTGACTGGCCCGAGCACCTGACCTATTATACCCCTGCTACGCTGCGCCGTGTTTTGCTGGCCTCCGGGTTCCGGAAAAAGAAAATCACCACTACAGGCATAAGCGTTACGCGGCTCAGGGGCAGCCTTACCGGCCGCACCGAACCCGTTACCGCTGCCACGTCTGCCGATGAGAGCATTCGAAAAGCCGCAGCCCGCAACCCGCTGATCGGCGCGGGCAAATACCTCATAAACCTGTTGCTCAACCTGACCCGAACAGGCTTATCGATGAAAGGCTGGTTTGAGAAATCAGCCTGAAAAACCGTACTGTGGAGAGCGCGACCTGGCGCAGGCACTAGCGTTTCTAAGCACCCTCCACACGCGCCCATAACACAGGCTTAACATTAATTTAATGCCAACCGACATACCCCCGGCCCCGTATTTTCGCCCCCGCTATATTCCCGTTAACCGAAACCATTACAGCGATGAAGTTTGCCAATTTGTTCTCCTTCATGATTCCGAAAAACGCGTTGTTTTTCGATTTGTTTGCTCAAGACACTGCGAACCTGGTCGAACAGGCCAAGGTGTATTCCGAGATTTTCCGGCCTACTGACAA
>DHLU01000240.1:40640-41307 GCA_002405435.1 Flavobacteriales bacterium UBA4660 | reverse complement strand
TTTCGCCACCTCTTTTGATTACATCAAGGCTTACCACCGGGTTTTTAAATTCCCTGGCGTAACTCACCTTTTCCTTTTCCACAAAGGAGACCTTAGCTACGTCGCGCAGGTATACAATTTGCTGTTGCTCGTTTTTTACGATCACATTTTCAATATCCTGCATAGAACGGAATTCGCCGCTTACCTTCACCGAACGGTTCATGTCGCCCAGGGTAATGTCTCCGCCGCTGACCGTCATATTCTGGTTGCGGATAGCATCGGCTACGTCATTGAAGCCGATATCACGCGATTCCAGTGCATGGTGATCCATTTCGACACGCACCTCGAGTTCTGACAGCCCCTTGATATCAACCTTGTTTATGCCCGGTATGTTTTCGATTTCCTCCTCGAGGAGTTCGGCGTATTCCTTAAGGTCTGACAGGGAATAGTCTCCGCTGAGGTTGATATTCATGATGGGCATTAACTCCGAGAAATTCATCTCGAAAATGTTTGGCTCCATGGGCAGGTCTTTGGGAAAGTCCGGATCTGCCATGGCCTTATCAACCGCATCTTTTACCTGCCTGAGTGCCTCACGGGGTGTCTTGTCAAAATCAAATTCGATGGTGATGGACGAATAACCCTGGACACTGGAGGAGGTGAGTTTATCTATGTCCGTAATGGTGTAGAT
>DHLU01000240.1:16988-40502 GCA_002405435.1 Flavobacteriales bacterium UBA4660 | reverse complement strand
GAGGTTATCTATGTCCGTAATGGTGTTGATTTCTTTCTCCAGTGGTCGCGTGATGAGCTTCTCCATATCCTCCGGGGAGTTTCCGGGGTAGGGCGTTCCGACGAAAATGGTGGGAATGACGATTTCGGGGAAACTCTCTTTTGGGACTGTCCGGTATGTGTAGATTCCCCATAGAAAAATTACGGCCGTAAGCACCATCACAACCTTGTGGTTGTTCAGCGCCCAGTTGGAAATACCGAATCTCCTGTAGTTTGCTTCGGTGTGCGTTTTAGGCTGGTCCATAGTGTTGGTTCGGGTTCTTTAGTTGCGGCTCGCAGCGACTGGCTCCGTGCCGTTTCCTGTTCTGATGACCTGGCCGTCAACGAGCTTGCGGGCGCCCTGGCTGACCACCATCTCTTGGCCAGACAGGCCGCTGAGAACAATTGACTGGCCGTTGTAAGCGCGTCCGCTTTCAATAATAACTTTTTTTGCCTTCATCAATTCGCCTTCGCTGATGGCGGCAAACACAAATTCGCGGTTTTCTGCATCACGCATGATAATTGAGCTGGGTATTATTACTACGCTGTCGGCGTGATAATCGTTGAGCCGAACCGAACCCACCAGGTTTGGCTTGATCAGGTTGCCGGAAGGTAGGTCCACCGTAATTTCAAACGTGCGGTTTTCGGGCTTGATGATGTTGCTTACCCGTTTTACGGCTGACTGAATCGTGTCCATCCCCGGAAACAATACCTGCACCTTGCTGCCATTGTTTACAAAGGCAAGGTAGTTTTCGCTGACATCGGCTTCAATGTACATATTGCCGAGGTCAACGATTTGCAGCACGGGCATCATCTGGGTGGCCATTTCACCGATCTTGACATTTACCTTATCTACGGTGCCGCTGAATGGTGCAGTTACTATGGATTTGTTTAGCTGGGTTTTTACCATTTCCACCGCCTTTTCAGCATTTTCCATGTTATTTTTTGCCTGAAGAAACTGCACTTCACTTCCTATTTTTTGTTTCCACAAGGCTTCCTGGCGGGCAAAAAGGTCGCGTGCCAGCGACAGGTTGAGTTCGGCTTGTTGCCATTGTTCGCGAATCAGCACGTCGTCGATCTGCATGAGTTTTTGGCCCTCAGATACCCTGTCGCCTTCGCGCACAAAAATGGACCGCACGATACCGGGTATCTCAGGAAGTATCAGGGCATTCTTGTCGCAGTTTACACTGCCCTGCACAGAAAAATAAGAATCAAAATTTCCACGGGTTACCTGCATCACAGCGACCATAGAAGGTTTAAATGCTGTGTCTAACTCGGCAATCTGTTGTTCCAGTTCGGCAATCTGCATTCCGATGGAGTCATAGAGGGTTTTGAGCGAATCGCGCTGGCCGATGAGTTTGTCGAGCGGCTGTTTGACGGGTGATCCACAGGCCAGAAGCAGTATGACCGGTGCTGCGAACAGGTAAAAGATATTTTTCATAAGAGCTGATTTCATTGTTGGGTTATAACCGGTTAAGAGCGCGCTGGAGTTTTGTACGTGCCTGAAGCAGTTGCAGGGCACTGCTGATAAAGGTGCCCTGTGCACTTACCACACGCCGCTGCATTTCACTTACTTCAAAACTCCCCGCCAGCCCTTCCCTGAATTTAACCGTTGAAGTAGTAAGAATTTTTTCTGACAAGGCCAGGTTTTCTTTAGCCCAGTTGTGGTTTTCAGTAGCAAATGTGAACTCGTTGCGGGCCGAGGTGTAGTCGAGCAGCAGTTGCTCCCGGGTAAACGCCATCAGGTCATTCATCCGCCGGATTTCCACCCTTGCCTGCTGCACAGATTTCATGTTTGACCGACCGGTGAAAATGGGCACATTCAGCTGAACACCCCATACCTGCGTGGGAAACCATGGCTCACTGCCGTCAGCAAAATTGAATTTGTTTCGCAAGGCCTGGGTCTGCAGGTTATAAAAGGCTGCAAGCTGTGGCAACATGCTGGCCTTTTCATTTTTTAGGTTGAGCATCTGCATAGTGAGCGCTCCTTCCTGCACACGCATTTCGGGCCTGTCATCCGCATTGAAGGCATATGTCAGCAATTGTGGATCCGCGGCAGCCAACAGCATGTCGAGGTCTTCCGTTAGGGTCATCGGACTTTGTTGCGGGAAACCCATCTGAAGTTTGAGCAGGCTGGATGCCACCTCCTCCTGCTGGCGTGCATAGGTAATGCGGTTTTTAAGATCATTAAGTGCCAAACGGAATTCGTCAACCGACTGTTCTTCAGCCAGACCCTGCCCAAACAACATGCCGGTCTCTTCCAGCATTTTTTGCATGATTTCGCGGGTCTCTTCCAGCAGCGCTGCATTGCGTCCGGCAATCAGCACGAGAATATAAGCCTGGGTGACCGTTTCGCGTTGTTGTGTTTCGGAGAGTTGGACCTGCCTCGACTTCAGGTCGGCATATGCGCGGGATGCTTCAAGACCTACCAGCCAAGAGCCGTCAAAGAGCAATTGGGAAACGCCCAAACCGGCGGTGAGGTTTTGTGAGGTTCCAAACTGCACCCTTACCTCCTCACCCGGCGCACCGAAAACATCACCGGGAATAATACTGGTGGGAAGCTGAATGAAATTTTGGTAGTTAAGGCTCGCATTAATCTGCGGTAATCCTATGCCGATCAGTTTTTCGGTCGAGATCTTAGCCACTTCCTCGTCGTAGCCGGCATTGAGCACATTAAAGGCGTGCTGACGGGCATACTCACAGGCCTGCGGCAGACTGAATGCAGACTCCTGCGATGAAGCCCGCAGGCCGAGCAGCAAGAGTATAGTACCGGTAATGAGGTATTTCATAAGAGATATGGCTAATGCGTTGTTTGCTTGCGTTTGTTTTTTGTTTTTGATGCCAGGTATTGTTGACCCTTTTCCGAGGCGATACCCATAATGTGATAACGAAAAACTTCCTCGTACAGCTCAGTAAGCTTGTAGGCAGATTCAGGAAACAACGTCTGGTTGAAAATGAGGTCAATCCGGCCGATGTAAAATTTCGCGATGATCTCCGCGCTGAAGTCCTTGCGGTACAAACCTTCCTTCTGGCCTTTTTTCAGGTTGCGGAACATGCATTCAAAGACCGAACGGGCCCGGTCTTCTTTCATACGGTTTGATACCTCCGGGTAATACTTCTCCAGGTCGTATTGTACTGATGCATGGACATTCTTCAAAATGCCGAGCATCCACTTCATAATTTCAAGGTTCTCGTCAATGGCGTTAAGACCACGCTTGCAAATTTCATTGATCTCCTTCGATTCGCGGCAGCAATAGCCGGCCACTGACCGTTCTACCAGATCGTCTTTGTCCCTGAAATACAGGTACAGTGTTTTTTTTGATACGCCGAGATGGCGGGCCATGTCGTCCATGTTGACGCTTCTGATTCCGAAGCGCATGAAGACCGACGTGGCCCCTTCGAGAAGTGCAGACTCCCTGTTTTCCATCGGATGCGCAAAACTACTGCACTGAACACCCTGGAAACGAATTTAAATTAAATTCGTTTCCGATGTGTTTCAGCACTCAGGCGCGGCCCATGCGTTTTCTGAGCGTCTGGCGCAGTTCATCCCACTCGGGAATTAGTCCCAACCCCCAGCAGGCCAGGGTATACAATACGAGTATGACCAGCGACCGGAAGGCGGTATCGGCATAGGGATTGGCCAACACCGGCAGCAGCAGGTTGAGCCCCAGGCAGGCAGCACCGAGCAGCACCACCAGCAACAGGGGGCGACCGAGGGGTTGCACGCCGAATTCGCGCCAGACAATCCATGACTTGCAAAGGTTATAGGTGATCATCGCAGCGGCACTGGCCACGGCAGCACCCCTTATGCCATAGGCAGGAATCAACATGGCATTGAGTACTACAGAAAGCACAATCAGCACCAGCAACAGCAGCGAAACCGAGCGAAAGTGGTCGCTGAGTGAAAGCAAAGAGCCATTGACGCCCGTGGCCATATTGACAAAAGCACTGATACCAAGTATATAGACCACAAAGGTTCCGCTGCTGTAGTCGTCTGCCATAATCTTCCACAGGTTGGGAAGGTTGATGAGCACACCCACCAGCAGTATACCGCCAATGACGGTGAGCAACCGCACCGATGCGCTGTAGACCCGCGCGGTGAAATCGTGGTCTTTTCGGTGAATCGCATCGGCAATCTTGGCGTCGGTAATACGGCTCAGTGCCCCAGCCGGTGTATCAATGACGATGGACAGTGTATACGCCAGCGAGAATACCGCCACTCCCTCCATGGCGTCGGCGCCTGAAAGGTTGCTGCCCAGCATGGCCGTATCAATCTGGCGCAATGCCATACTGGCCACACTCGCCGGAGCGATATAGGCGAGATAGGTGATAAAACGACGAGGATCGGATTGACGGATATACGCCCAGTCTATGGCAGTGCGCAGGCCGCGGTCGACCGACACTATGTACACCAGCAGCAGAACAAACAGCAGCAGGTAGGCCGCTACGGAAGTGTAAAGAAACCATTGAAAGGAGATCGCACCGTTGAGGTGCAGCAAGGCAATCACTACCAGTAACACGCGAATGAACACATCATTGAGAAATACGCCTGCACTCGACCTGAACAGCGACATCGCATAGGCGTTGAATACGGTAAACATGCCTATGGCGAAGGCCATCGGAATGACGAGATAGCCGTACTCGAGCAAAAGTGCCGATCCGCTGTACCAGTCTCTGAGCGGTTGCCTGAGCACCCACAGCAAAAGGCACATAAACAGGAAGCCCCCCAACGCAAGCAGGCCGACCAGCCTGATAAAGCCCCGGTGGCCACCGGTAGCATCGCGAAACTGCGGAAAAAACCGAAGCACAAAACTGTTTAGGCCGGCCGGAAAAAGTGTCCCCAGCAACGTGGCCACCGACAAGATAAACCGCGTAAGCCCCAGCTCTTCTTTACCGAGAGCCGCGGGAAGAAGTAAAATGAGGTACACAAATCCGAGGGCGATTCCCAGATAGGAAAATACCGTGTTGATGATGCTTTGTTTCCGGATGGTGCCCAAGCGAATATTGCAGCCGCTATATTACGTCACGATCCAATCACCTGACAACGGTGACATGACCGGTAAGGAGCCTGGGCACACCCCCGGGTGAACAGCGGTACTGCAATCGGTACACGTAGACACCGGGCTGCACATAATGTGAGCCGCCACCTGCATTGCCAATCCACAGCTCATCAGGATCTCTGGAAGAAAACACCGTCTTGCCCCAGCGGTCGGTAACCAGCAGGTAATAGTCTAGGGGCGGTGAGGCCAGTACCGGGTGCCATGCATCATTTATCCCGTCGTGATCAGGGGTAAAACTGTTGGGTATCCAGGTTTCACAACTGCATGCAGGATCAGCCACGAGCGCAACCGCCACAGGTACATCCGGGCAGGGTGCCAGCGGCTGAAGCAGGTACGTACCCGCCGCACCCGACCATCCCGATGCGTTCATCGCGTCATCCAACCACACCGCCCCGGGGTAATTCAGTGACAGTTCATCAAGCAACTCCGGCCATGTCTCCACGCAAAACAACAGGCTACCCGGAGACACATTTGCCTGCGGCGACACGCTCACCGGCTGCTGCAGTGAACACCCGAATACGTCCGTTAGGGTAAGGCTGTAAGTGCCGGGCTCCGAAAGTGCAGCGACACCGGACCAGGCCACGCCATTCACTGTATAGGTCCATTGACCTGATGGCTCCGGTAAAAAAACTGTATCACCGGGGCAAAGTGAATAGCTGCTCTCCAATGCAGGCCATTGGGTGTCGCTGACGGCGATCAAAATGGTGTCACGCGAAACACCACAGAGGTTTTCAACCTGTAAGAGGTATTGTCCGGTTACCGTTCCATCGGCCGGTGAGCCGTCGAGGGTAAACAGTCCATAACCCGGCTCCGGGTTGTAATCCTCGCCCTGACACAAGACCACGTCGTCGGCCTGCGGCATCAGCGGCAGTCCAAGTACTTCCAAAGCAACTACCGTATCTGCGCTGCACCCTGGCCACTCCGACAGCGCGCTAACAGTCACCAAAACGGTTCCTGCCTCAGCGAAGGCAAATACTGCCTCGTATCCGGTAAGGACAGTTCCGTAACCCAACGCCCATTCAACCGTTTCAACCGGGCTATTGCCGATGGCAGTTACCGACGCGGTAATTTCTTCCCCCACACAGGCGGATTCCGCCATATTCAGGACTACACTGAGGTCGCAGGCCGGTCCGCAATCGTTCACCACCAGGTCATATACCGCGGTGAATGAGCATGACGGATCCGCAGTACTCACCTCAAGCAAGAGGGGCATGGTGCCTGCCTCGGCAACCAGCACTTCAGCATCATTACCCACATAGACTACTCCACCGGGAAGTGTCCATGTGATGTTTTCAACCGCTGGTTCAGCAACAACCACCGCCGTGAGGGTATCAGTCACCCCTTCACACAAGAGCAGGTCAGGCACCTCTACGGCAAGCGAACATGCAGGAGCACACGGACCGTCTTCCTGCACAACAATAAGGTACGGTTCCGATGTATTGCACGCCGGGTTGGCTGCTTCGGCCACGAGCACTGCTTCCAGTATTCCTGATTGGTCGAATGAGGTCACCACGTCATTGCCCGTCAGCTCCGTTCCATCTGCAAATTGCCAACTGACCGGCACGGTTGTACCTCCGACCGTAACGGTCGCCGAAAGGGTATCGGTTTCACCCACGCAGAATACGGGTATCGTGAGGTCTAAGGCCGTGATACAATTGTCTGAACAAATGGAAGCCGGCTGCACAGTGATGGTGAACACTTCCTCCAAGTCGCATTGGGGATTGAGGGTCTCTATACTGAATAAAACCTCAAAAACCCCGGTATCTGCAAAGGTCACTTCGGCGGATAGGCCAGAGAGGCTTGTTCCGTCTTCCAGCTGCCACGTGGCCTGCGCGACGCCCGAATCGGATGTAACCGCCGCTTCAAGCAAGCCCGGTTCACCCTGGCAGAGCAACATGGTGCCCGGAATCACTTCGGTGTGGCAAAAAGTTCCGCAGGGTTCCGCTACGAAAAATCCCCCGATATCGACTGGCTCTACCACGGGATTCCAGGGCACAAACCCAGCGAAATCAGCGGTTTCGGCAGACACCGAGCCGGAGACCAGTGCCGCAGACAGCAACACCGGCACTGCATCCACCGTGCAGTCCATCGGACCGCAGCCGTCAAAACGAACGAGTCCCAGGTTGGAGTTTGAACCAAAACTGTTGCTGGTAAAAACGCCGTGGTACACGCCGTTGTGCCAGTCAGTAATGCGCGAAACCAACTCGAAAGAATCGGCTCCTGAAAAATTCAGGTACGATGATCCGGTCATAATGCCGGAAGCATTCAGCATGACATTGAGCATGGCATTCGTGCCATCTACCTCTGTGTTGCCGCTGAATAGGATACCAACGGGTGTGCAGTGAACCTCCGTGCCCCAGTCAATGCTTTGGTCTGACACGACCCGCCACTGCCATTGCAGGTTCAGGTCCTGGTCCATCTTTACCATAAGCATGTCGCCGCCGTCATCGTAGGTCTGTGTGCGCATGTTGAGATAAATGGAACCGTCTGCCGCGGCATCAGCACCCATGAAGGTGTCCACACCGGATCCGTCGAGCCGGCTCTGCGTCATAATCATCCCGTCAGGGTCAGTGCGTACCACCCAGCCTGCAGGACTGGCGGTCCAGGACGCATTGTTGCCCGCGCACAAGATTGTACCGCCGGGCAGTTCTTTCAGCGAATAAAAATGATCATTTGCCCCACCACCGTAGTTGCGGGCCCATAGCACTTCTCCGTCAAGACTCACCCGAACCAGAAACGCATCGCTGCCTCCAAAACCCAGCGAGGTTACGGTACCGCAGAGCAGCAGGTCTCCGTTAGCCAGTTGGATCAGGTCTCGCGGCGTATCATCGGCAGAAGACCACCTGACGAGTGACCAGAGCAGTTCACCCGCACTGCTCAACCTTCCCATGACCATGTCTCTTGTACCGCTTCCAAGCGTAAAAGCCGCAAAGGCAATGGACCCATCGTTAAGCACCTTCACCAGGGCATTGGATCCGTTCTCATCGATGGCGGTGCCGATCGTAACTGACCATATCGGCTGAAAATCAAATCCGGTATGTACAAGCAGCAGGTCTCTGCTGCCGGCGCCTTGCCAGGTGGTGACACCCAGGGCATAAATACCGTCATCTGTCACATCGATGGCATGTCCGGCATCAATCTCGGCACTGCCGAATATCCTGACATAGGCAGGTTCGAGGCACTGGGCATTTACCAGCACCGGCAGCAGCACAATGACACCTATTAAAACTTTGCTTATCACCCGAACGAGGAAATCTCTCATCAGACTATGCAAGCAAATTTCGTACTTTTTCTGCAAGCATGGATGAGAATAGACCGGCATGGTACTGGCGGGCCACACGGTCGGCCGCAACCTTGAGCTTTTCGACTTCCGCGCTGTCCAGCGCGTGCAGGGCATGCGAGAGTCCGCTAGTCCCCTCCCCACTACTCACCAGCCCCAATCCATGGGTACGGGTGAAATTCGCCATCGTCTCGAGCTGGCCCACCACAATGCCCAGCCTGGCCTGTATAAACTCGAAAAACTTATTGGGCATACAAAAATTCAACTCCGGAATGTCGTTCGGATAGGTGATGATTCCCAGGTCGTACCGGTTGATTTCGGCTACAATCTCGTGCGGCTTTACCGGCTCATGAAAGACCACACGATTGCTGGCGAGTGCGAGCAGCCGCGTATACTCGGCTTGTTGGGACGGCCCGTTTCGGGTGAGGTAAAGGTGCAATTCATACCTGTCATCGAGTTCTCCAAGAAGTCCGATCATTTCATCAAGCCTGCGGGCAGCATCTGCGTTACCGTGGTGTACCAGCCTGATTTTTCCGGGCAAGACAGGAGATGGACTGAGTTCAGCATAATCGGGCAGGTTCATCAGCACCTCGCAGCGAAGGCCGTATTCGGACGCGTAAAGGCCGGCTATTTCCGGACTCACAGTGAAGGCCGCATCAATATGGGGCACGGCGCGCCTAAGTACACGCACCACATGCTGTTTGTAAAAAAATCTCCAACGCCAGTCGTGGTCCATCTCACCAGGATAGTATTCATGGGCGTCCCAGAGCAGCGGGGCAGCCCCTTTTATTTTCCGGGCGAAAGGCAGCGGCTCGAGATCATTGCAAAGCACCAGCGCGTAGGAAGCCGACGACAGTTGTTTCTCCAATGCGCGCGTATCGTAGCGTAATAGCAGTGACCAACGGTCGAAACCCAGCCGTGCCGCGGCAGTGCGCGCCAGTATTTTCCAAGGGGCGTACGACTTGGCCGGCAGGCTGAAGTGTACACGGTTGATACCCGAAGGCAACTTACCTACAGTATGCACTTCGTAGCCTTCGGCGGTAAGGGCTTTGACCTGTTTCCGTACGCGGGGATCCGTGTTGTGGTCAGTAAAACTGATGATCAGAATTTTTTCGGATTTGCTCATGCCGTGTGCTGTTTCAGCCATTCATTGAGTGCCGATATCCGCCATACAAGCACGGCATGTCGGTTGTCGCCTTTTCGGAATGCCTCCAGTAAGGCATTCACACGTTTCGGTCTCAGGCCGTGCAGCTGCGCCACCTGGTCTGCTGCTACTATACCGCGGAGGCTTCCGCGCAGCCAACGCGTTTCACCGGGTGTAACAAATCCTTTTTTATCACGGCGGTTTCTGATTTCATCGGGCAGGATACCGGCAAGCCCGTCGCGGAGAATGCGTTTGGTCACACCTTCTTTTATCTTGTCTTCATCCGGACAGTTGTACGCGAATTCAACCAGCCGGTGATCAAGGAATGGCACGCGCGACTCGATACTCCATGCCATACTGTTGCGGTCTTCAAATTGAAGCAGCGTAGGCAGGGAAGTACGAAACAGCAGCTGATAGAGAAAGGCGTTGAGGCGCGTAGCAGGCTCATCTTTCCAGGCAAACGGAACATTGCGGTCCTCTGCCAACAGCGGATGGTAATGGTGATACTCTGCGCGGTACAAAGACGACTCGCTGCTTAAGGCGGCCAACACTGATTTCATCAGCATATTGAATTGAGCCGACGCACCGCTTCCGCTGTATGCACCGCAGCTGCGCCATTCGCTCAGGGCCCGCAGGGGTTTCATTCGGGCAAAGTAGCCACCGATAAGGCGGTAAAAAGAATGCCTGTACCCGCCGAGGTATTCGTCACTTCCCTGACCATCGAGCACCACCCTAATCCCTTCAGAGGCGGCGAGCTTCATCACAAAATACTGGCTGACGGGCGACGAGCCCGGGAGGGGTGCATCGAGGTGAAATTGTGACGCAGCAAAGGCTTCGGCGAGGTCTGTATCGGCGGGCTCATGCATAAACGGCCTGATCATGGGGTAGGCGCCCAACACATGACTGATCCATGGGCGCTCGTCAACCGCTCCGCTTCCGGTATAGAAGATGGAAAAGGTCTTGATCTGTTTGTGAAGCCGCTCATGGCCAATAGCCGAAACAATCGCCGAACTGTCGAGGCCTCCGCTGAGGCAACTTCCCACCTCTACGTCACTGCGCATGTGGAGCTTCACCGAATCGAGAAACAGCGCCCTAAACCGTTCGCGTCGCTCTGTATAGTGCACCGGTACCTGTTCGTTTTGCTGTAATTTCCAATACGGTACAACACGCAGTTTGCCCCTGCTGAACGTAGCGTGGCAGGCAGCAGGTAACGCAGCTACGCGGCTGTAGTAGGTCTCCGACTCATAACCCGTCCAGCCCATCTGCAGTCCGCGCATGACCTGCTCCATGTTGAGCTCCGCATCGAAACCCGGCACTTTTTTCAGTGCCTTGATTTCCGAAGCCACGCAGAGCGTTTCTGACTGGAGCGTGTAGTACAGCGGTTTAATGCCGAAGCGGTCGCGCGATAGAAATGCCTCACGGCTGCGGTGGTCCCATATCACCAGCGCCCACATGCCCATAAACCTGTTGGCGCATTGCGCACCCCATTGCGCATAGGCGTGTAAGATTACTTCGCTGTCACTTTGCGACTGGAAGACGTGGCCCAGCTTTTCGAGATCGGCCCGGATCTCCAGGTAATTGTAGACCTCACCATTGAAGACCATAGTGAGTTCATTAAAATGCATCGGCTGGTTACCCGACGACGAAAGATCAATGATACTAAGTCTGTTGTGACCGAGGCAGACGCCCTCTTGCAGGTGGTAATCGGAGGCATCAGGACCGCGGTGGCTTATGGCTTTTAGCATGGCAAGCATCTGGGCCCTCAGGCTGTCACCGCTGCCATTAAAATTAACTACCGCTGCAATGCCGCACATGGGGCAAGATTACGCCTATCGCTGCCGACCGGCAATACCGGGCGCGAGAAATCCGATAAGCCCCTGCATATACACTTGCTGGTCATCCCACATGCACATGTGGCTGCCGTTAGGACAGAGGTGAAACGTGCCGTTGGGCATTTGTTCGCTCATCCAGCGCATGTGCTCCGGATCCATTGTGTCATGAGTGGCACCAATTACCAGGGTCGGTGCAGCTATTTCGTTCAGCCGGCTGCTCACATCCCAGTCCGCAAGCTTGCCCGCAATACCAAATTCACTGGGCCCCTGCATGGTTACATAGAGTGACTGGTTGGTCTGGTCAAAACTCCGGGTCATGGGCTCGGGCCATTCAGCAAGCGGTATGCGGCAGATGTGCTGCTGGTAAAAATTGGGCATCAACAATTCCATGTAGCGCGGATTGGCATAATCGCCCGAACTTTCCATCGCACGCACTTCCGCAAGCACCGAAGCATCCATCTGCGGTCCGAGCACTTCCTGCGCATACCGGCCGTAATCCGGACAGCTGCTCATCATGTTCGATATCACCAGGCCCCTGAGGTGTTGTGGGTATGTGAGGGCATACTGCATGGCCAAAATGCCGCCCCAGGAATGACCCAGCAGATAAAAATTCGAACTGTCGAGTTTCAGTGCCCGACGCACCTGCTCAACTTCCTCCACAAACCTGCCGAGGTCCCACAGGGCCGTATCCATCGGATTGTCGCTGTGGCCGCATCCCAGTTGGTCGTAGTAAATGAATTCGATGCCGTGTGCAGGCAGAAAACTTTCGAAACATTCAAAATACTCATGGGTGCAGCCCGGACCTCCGTTGAGGAGCAGCAGACGGGTTTTCGGATTGTTGCCGATTCGTTTGGTCCAGATCCGGAAGGTATCTCCCTCCATCACGACAGGCACCACCTGCACGCCGCCGGATTTTACGCCCAATGAGGGATCCGTTAAATAATCCCCGGCAAACGGGGCCTTTGGCACCGACGTATCAAGGCATGCCTGAAATAACACCGCACAAAGAACTGCAGCCAACATATGTTTCATGCTACAAAAATACACCGCCCGATTAGGCACCCATACCTCAACACCGGAGGAGGCGCCGGAAAAAATTGCGCGTTGAATGCCGGCCAATAATGAGCCTGCTTACATTTACCAAAATCTTATCTTCATGAACAAGTGCATGCTGGCCCTCGCGGCTTTCACCATCGCAATTTCAGCTGCATCACAGGAATGCATCGTGTGGCCATGGGCTGACTCCGACTACAGCACCGAGAGAAGTGAATGCCATGGTATCGCCGTTGACGATATGGGCAACACCTATGTAGCCGGCTGGTTCGACGCCGACAACATTGTCATCGGAGGCATCCAGCTGGACAACTTCAGCCAGAATGTGCCGGGATCCGGCGATATCTACGTAGCCAAAATTGATCCGGACGGCAACGCCATCTGGGCGCACCGTGCGGGTGGCGACAACAGTGACTGGTGCTGGGGGCTTGCCATCGATAATTCGGGAAACGTAATCATTACAGGAGCGTTTTTCAGTACCACCATCACCTTCGGGGAAAATACATTCACCAATAATGGCCTTAGCGATATGTTCATGGTGAAATACGACACCAACGGCAACCTGCTCTGGGCCCATACCGCGGGTTCAAACGGCGTAGACCAGGGAATGGCTGCCGCTTTCGATGCCTGGGGCAACGCCTTCTTCGGAGGAGCATATGAAAATACCGTCAACCTCGGCGACTATACGCTCTCTGCTTCCAATGGAATGAGCAACGGACTGGTGGTCAAGTGCAACACCAACGGCACCATCGGATGGGCCGCCGGTTTTGGTGGTGAAGGAGTTGACGCAGTCTCAGACCTGACCACAGACCTGTCTGGCAATGTCTATGCCTGTGGAACCTATGCCTATGATGATTTTAGCTTCGGTGGCAGTTTATTCGACTGGGTCGGCCTGAATGATGCCTTTGTGCTTCAGTTAATGGGCAACGGTGCACCGGGCTGGTGCAAGTCTTTCGGCAGTGACGACAACGAGTTTCCTCAGGGAATTACAAGAAATGTGGCCAATGAAATCATTGTGTGCGGAGAATTTTACGGAACTACCGTCAACATCGGCGGGACTGTGCTCTCCAACAGCGGAATCGCAGATGGCTTCATGGTCAAGTACAACAACAATGGTAACCAGCAATGGGCAAAAAAATGCATCGGCAGTCCGATGGCCGATTACGCGTATGATATCACTTCGGATGATAGCGGAGATATCTATGTCACCGGAAATGCCGGAGCTGTCAATAGCCAGTTCGGAAACGGCATCACACTCGCCCTCGAGGGCTTCTATATTTCGCGCTACGACAACCTGGGTCAGGCCGAATGGGTTTACGGATACGGCGGTGATAATCCAAGCCTTGCCTCATGGGACAGAGGCACAGCCGTAACCTGGAAAAACGGCATAATCGCAATCGGAGGATTTTTCATGAGTGAATCGCTCCTGTTTGGCTCCACTGAAGTGATGCATACTGCTGGTTTGAGTTTTACCCAGTCATTTTTTGCCCAATTGATCAATGGGTCATCTCCGGAGTTACTTGATGCTCCGGCCACTGCAGAAATATGTGAAGGCGCCTTCACGAGTATCGGTCTTCTGTTACTTTACTCTCCCTTGCCCACCGACCTGCAGTGGTATCAGAACGACGAACCGCTTGAAGGAGAGATTTATCCGTCGTTGATGATATACAATGCGGACGCTGAAGACAGCGGCACGTACGTGTGTGTTGCCACCAATGCGTGCGGATCCACCACCTCAGACCCCTTTGAATTGACTGTGCTTCCTCAGCCTGAGGTTCCCGAACTTCCGCTGACGGAGTTTTGTGAAACTACGCTGACCTATGCCCTGCCCGCAGGCTCATGGTCAGGTCCGGGTGTTAACGGAAGCAACTTCATTCCGCCATCCGCCGGTGCGGGCGAACACCAACTAACCGTTTCAGTGACCAATGATAACAATTGCACCATTACGAATACCATTACAGTCGGGGTTTATGCCCAACCGAACATGGGCAGCGACAGCACCGCAGTGGTATGCGACGATTCAGTTGCGCTCAACCTGAACAGCCTGCTGGGTGATGACGCCGACGCCTCCGGCGGCTGGTATACCCCAGCTTTTGTTGCTACCACCGAAGTGATAAACCCTGCTGAACTCGGAACGGGTACTTATGAGTTTCTCTACTTCAATCCAGACTTTGAACCCTGTCAGGCAGATACCGCCTTTATCACCCTTGAGGTGATTACCTGTTTGGGTGTAAAACCGATCGTGGAAGAAACCTTGCGTATTTACCCAAATCCGGCTGATGAAATTTGCTGGATCTCGCATGCAGGCGGCACCGGTGTTGCCGGCATTACCCTGCATGACATCACAGGCAAGTGCATCCGGTCTGTCATACCGCAGTCCTTTCCTGCCGAACTGCTTCTTTCCGACATTTCACCGGGTACATACTGGATTGCTGTCGGAAACCGGCGGTGCATGCTGGTGGTACAATAAAGGCAGGCGGATCAGCCCTATATATTCGTTACAACCTACCGCTGTGGCAGGGGATGCGCATTACCGGTTGAGGTACACGAGTTTTATCTGGTAGGCTCCCTCTGTAACTACCCGCTCACCTGCGTCAATACCGGATCTCACTGCGGTGGCTGTGCCGTTGTTTTCACCTAAAGCGACATAACGCAATTCAAATTCTTCTGCAGCATTTTTCACAAAAACCACCGGCATTCCTTCTATTTCCTTTATAGCGTCATTGGGTATAGACAGTTGATTGTCGCGATGATTCGCATAAGCCCACACATGCACGAATTCGCCTAACTTGAATTGTGCTTGTTCATTTTTCACTTCAAACAACACCTTCTGCGATTGGTTGGTGGGATTAAATTCCTGCCCCGCGCTCAGCAATGCGACTTCCGTCGTCTGGTGATCACCCTGTGCGCATTTCATCATGAAACGGTTAGCCTCAGCGACTACTTCCATATCCGGTTCGTAGGCCTGGCATTCGGCATATACCACAGCAAGGTCTGAAACCTTAAACAATGATTGTCCGCCGGAAACCTGCATGCCCGCACTGAGACTGAAAGGCGATACGACACCGGCAATAGGCGCCTCGATCTGCACACCGCGGCCACCCGTTTCAAAGAGCTTGTGGTTGTCTTCTGCCACCTGAAGCCGCGCGCGTGCCTGGTCAATGTCTTTTCCGGCTGCGATATCGCTGACCGACATCAACCGGTCATAAGCCAGTTTCGCATTCGCCAGCTCGGCCTGCAGCCGGTTCTTTTCAGCCTGGTAAGACAGTTCAGATGCCGCATCAAATTGCTTATTCATGGAGAGAAGCACTTGTCCCTTCTGCACCCGGTCGCCGGGCTTTACACGCACCGATGTCACAATACCGGCATAGGGTGCGATGATGGCCGCGAGGCCCTGGCCTGAGGGTATAATGGTACCGTAGAGCCTGCGACCGCTGTCAAATGAACTGTCACCGGCCACAATGGTGCGCACGTCCATCAGAAACTGCGTTTCCTTGGCCACATAAAACCCAGCGGAATGCACGGAATGCTCCGGTACCGTATTGCCGCTATGGCTTTCCGGCTCATGGCCCGATGCTTCGAATCCGGCAGCAGCCCGCGGAATAAGTGGCTGAGGCAACAAACCCAACAGGAGTGCCAACATCATCATGCGTGTCGCTCCGGGCCTGCGCCGCAGCCAGCGCCCAGCCGCAAAACCTAGCAAAAGAATTCCTGCTCCCGTAAAGTACATCCATGCATGACTGTGTTCGTGTGGCACTGTAACTGACGCTTCCTGTGGCCTGAAGTCCACGGCCTCTATCAGCAGCATTTCTTCGCCTTTACCCGAACGCACCGCTACATTGATGTCGTAAATCCCCGGACTTAGGTCATGGGCATGAATATGCCATGTGCCCGGAGAGGCAGGAAAGGCCTCAAATGCCATTTCCGTGTTGTTAGACCTGTAGACGGATACCTGTACGTTTTCTGCCGGGCGGTTGGTGGCAAATTCACTTATAAAGAGCATCAGTTCCCGGTCTTGTTCCGTCGATGAGGGATCAAATTTTAACAGCACCTCATACTGCGCCGAATACACTTCGCGCGTGCGCATCTCCACTTCAGTTGTTTCCGGATCGGGTTTTTTCGCATGGTCATGCCCCTCATGTGCCGCAGCAGTCCAGGTAAGTAAAGACCCCGCCAGGAGGGCCATAAGGCGGTTGCAAGTATTATTCATATTTATTCCGGTGTATCAGTTTTGAATGTATTCCAGTTCGGCTGCAGTTACGTCAAGTGCATACGCTGCGGCGATAAAACGTTCGTGTACTTCTCTAACCTCGCGCATATTACCGAGATGTTCCAACAAGTCTATCTGGCCTGATTCGAAAAACCGTGCGGATTGTTCCGCGAGGCTTCTCGAGGCCGGCAACGCAGTTTGCTTGTAATACTCCATGTCGGCGAGTGCCTGCCGGTATCGCTCCAGCAGCTGCTGCTTTACCATATGTACCTCCATGGCGACTGCCTCCTGCCTGAAGGCTGCGGCTTCTCTGCCGGCGCGTGCGGCCTGGAGTTGACCGCTGTACTGCCACCACCAAAGCGGTATCGTAATTCCAGCCTGCCAGCCGTAAAAGGCTCCGGCGTTTCGGTCACCCTGGTTGAGATAGCCCAACATGAGGCCCGGCCACATGCGGTACCTCGCGGTAGTGACCCGGGATGCCGCAAGTACACTCTGCCTTTCGGCCAATGATTCGAGCGAAGAACGGCCCTCCATACGAATAGTTGCTGCCGAACGAAAGTTGTCGCCATATACCTCCACCGCGTAGACACCGCTGCTGTCAAGAAAACTATGGGTCAGCCTGTGCATCGCTGCGACGGCCTTCACCTTCATGGAAAGCCATTCCCTGTGCACCTCGCCCGACACCAGTCCGGCGCGTGTCAAGGACAGCGCATCAATTGATCCAGCCTCAGACTGCCTGCGCGCAATCGCTGTAATAGTCGTCATGATGCTGTCCTGCGCCATAAGGCACTGCTGCATGCTAGCGCTATAACGGGCCTCGGCAAAGGCCAGCGAAACCTCCCGAATCAGCGCCTGCCGGGTGATCTGCAGGTTGGCATCCGCCACGCTTTCTGAAGCTTTAAGTTCGGCCGATCTGGAAAAATATACACCGGGAAATTCCAGTGACTGGGAGATTCCGATGGTGTAAAACCTGCCGGTTGGACTTTCAGCGAAGATGGCGGGATTTGGCAACGAGAAGGCTGTTTTCCGCAAGCCTTCGGCCACTTCCAGTTCGGCCATTGCTGCTTTTATTTCCGGATGCTGGCCCAGGGCCAGTGCTACGGCTTCATCAAGCGTCAGCAGCTGCTGCGCCGGTGCCACTATGGCCGTCCACAAAAGGAGGAAAACGATTATGCCTCTCATACTTCAGTTTTATTTTTTGCTGCGAAATACGCTTCCAGGCCTTTCGCCCCGAACTTCCAGAAAAGAGCAGGTCTGACAAGCATATCAAGCAGGGTTGAAGAAATAAGTCCGCCAACAATAACGGTAGCCACCGGATACAGGATTTCCTTTCCGGGTGCTTCGGCATCGAGTGTGAGCGGAATCAATGCGAGCGCCGCCACAAGGGCCGTCATGGTCACCGGCACGAGCCGCTCCAGGGTGCCCCGCACAATCATGGCACGCGAAAAAGTTTCTCCTTCATACCTGATCAGGTGTATGTAGTGAGAAATCATCATAATGCCATTGCGTGTAGCGATGCCTGTTAGGGTGATGAATCCGACCATCGTGGCCACACTGAAAATGCCGCCGGTAAACCAAATAGCCACCACACTGCCCACCAATGCCATCGGAATGCTCAACATCACCTGCAACACCAGCCGCCATGACCGGAAATAGGAAAACAGCACGGTAAAAATTCCCGCAAAAGCCACCAGGCTGAGCCATAGTATGGAAGCCGACGCTTTCTGCTGGGCTTCGTACTGGCCTGCATACTCCAGATAGGATCCGGTGGGCAGCTGGATTTGGTCCTTAATGCGCTGCTTTATGTCTTCCACCGTCGCCGCCAGGTCTCTGCCCTGCACGTTACAACTCACAAAAATCTTGCGTTGAGAATTTTCATGGGCAATTGAATTCACGGCATAGGTATATTCAATTGTGGCAATTCTTTCCAGGGGGATCAGTGTACCGTCGGGCGCATCCACCAGGGTTTGTCTTATATGTTCAATGTTGGTGCGGCCTTCATCCGTGGTGCGCAGCAGCACATCAAATGACTTCTGGCCGTCGAGTATCTGTCCGGTAATTTTTCCATTGTAAAATACCTCAAGGTCCCGCGCTACTTTGCCCGCCTGAAGGCCATACCGCTTGAGTGCTTCCCGGTTGACGGTAATGAGGAGCTGGGGCACCATTTGCTGGCGTTCAACCTGCACATCCACGGCTCCCTCAACCCCACGCATGAGATCGGCTATGGCGGAAGCCGTCATCCGCATCGCGTTGAGGTCTGAGCCAAACAACTTCACTGCCACCTGGGCTTTTACTCCGCTCATGAGATGCTCTACGCGGTGTGAGATGGGCTGACCGATTTCCACTGATACACCTTTGATTACTGTCAGCTTTTGGCGTATTTCAGCGATAACCTCTTTCCTGCTGCGTTTTGCATCTTCACGCAACACTACATCTATCTCGCTGCTGCTTACAGGTTCCGTATGCTCATCCATTTCTGCGCGGCCTGTGCGGCGTCCTGCCGTCTTTACTTCCGGCACTGACAACAGAATTTTCTCTGCGATGGTACCCATGCGGTTGCTCTCTTCAAGCGAAGTACCCGGGGGCGCGTACAGATTGATCATAAAAGAGCCCTCATTAAACGGCGGCAGAAACTCCCTGCCGAAAAAAGGAATCAGCATGAATGCCGCAAGCATCATCGCTGAGGCAGACACGAGCGTAGCATCCGGCCTGTCGAGGCTTATCCGCAACCAGCGTTGCTCCATGCCCTTGAGCCACCTGAGTATGGCGCCTTCCTTTTCATGGTTATCCGCGCCTTTCCACCACCGGCGTTTTGCAGGCCCGCCGTCGCTTCCGTCGGATGAACCCGAACCGGAGGTAAGCAACCAGGCACACATCGCGGGTGTTACCGTGAGTGACACCAACAGCGACGCCAGTATACTGGTGATGTAGGCAATACCCAGCGGAGCAAAGATTTTACCTTCAATACCCTCCAGCCAGAACAACGGAAGAAAAACAAGTACGACTACCACGGTGGCATACACAATAGAATTCCTTACCTCACTGCTGGCCTGAAAGACCACCAGCAGGGCCGGCTTTCTTTTGTCCGCCGGAATGAGCCTGTTCTCTTTCAACCGGCGAAAAACATTTTCTACATCTACGATGGCATCATCAACGAGCTCGCCTATCGCGATGGCAAGCCCCCCCAGGGTGAGCGTATTGATGGAAATTCCAAACAGCTTAAACACCAGGGCCGTGATTACCATTGAAAGCGGAATTGCCGTGAGCGTAATCAGTGTTGTTCTGACGTTCAACAGAAATAAAAACAAGATGATGACCACCAGCACGAAACCGTCACGCAATGCCTCTTCCACGTTGTTTATGGAATTTTCGATAAAACGTTTTTGTTGAAATATTTCCGGATCCAGCACTACATCGGGCGGAAGGGCTGGACGAATTTCTCCAAGGGCGGCAATAACCGCATCGGTAAGCGCTACCGTATTGGCGTTAGGTTGTTTTTCAATGGTGATGATTACGGCAGGCTTGCCGTTAACCCCTGCATCTCCGCGTTTTTGGGCTGCCCCGAACCTGACCTCGGCCACCTGTGAAAGCAACACCGGCAGTCCCTCATGGTTACTGATGACAGTATTGCGCAGGTCATCCAGTGTGCCGGCCCTTGCGACATTGCGGATGTACACCTCCGAACCATATGCGTTTATGAATCCGCCGCTGCTGTTGTTGCTGCTCAGTGCGAGCGCCGCAGCCACATCATCGATGGTCAGTGAAAACTGTTTCAGTTTGTGGGAGGATACCAGCACCTGGTATTGCAACTTCTCGCCGCCTATAGAAATCACCTGGCTCACGCCCCTGATGCCCATCAGGCGGCGGCGAATGGTGAAATCGGCGAGTGTACGGAGTTCGGCCGGACTGGTGCTGTCTGCGCTCAGTGCGACACTCATTACCTGGCCCATGATACTGCTGACGGGCCCCATAGCCGGTGTAATGCCTTCGGGAAGATGAACAGTCTGAAGCCGCTCGCTCACCAGTTGACGGGCCAGGTAAATATCAGTTCCCCAGGCAAACTCCACATAAATCAGTCCGAGACCAATACCCGAATTAGCGCGCACGCCTTCTACACCCGGTGCTCCGTTGAGGGCGGTTTCAACAGGCAATACCACCTGCGTTTCCACTTCCTCCGGCGCCATGCCATTGGCCTCCAGAAAAATGGTCACCCTCGGACGGTTGAGGTCGGGCAACACATCTATGGGAATGTCTGTGATAACCAGTCCGCCCCACACCAGGAGCAAGGCGGAGGCACACAGGACCAAAAGTCTCTGTCGCAGCGAAAACCTGATAAGTTGATTCAGCATACCATCGATAAGGATAAAATTCAAGCATCAACCCCTGCTGAATGCAGGAGAATCCAAAGCCCGCGGGCCGATGGTCAGATCTTCGGAGGTTGCCAGATATCGCGGCCCGGCTCTGTCAATAAGCGGGTGCTCTGCTCGGCCTTTCCCCGGGTTGAGGACAACGGCTGCCACAAACCCTCCTGCTCTTCGGTTTGGAGCGCCACGGTAAATTTTACCTGACCGGCATCCATTGACTGGAAAGGAAGGGCGTGGTGCTGACCGCCTGTTCCATGACACTGGCGGTGTTCGGGGCAGTAATGGTCGTGAAGAAAAGCCAAAAACTCCAGGTCAGGATCTGCCGACAGGTGTTCGGCATAATGCACAAACAGCGCAGGCACTTTAAGGAACTCCCGAAATCCAGGCTGCACGAGCAGAACGGCACTAACAAAAGCTATGACCAGTGGCTTACGCACAAAGGCAAAGATACTCGAATTTGCGCCCGGCCCTATGGCTAACCAACACAGGCAGGGGCTCCGGGTGCATGCATACCGGACCAGCATCACCGGGGCTAGACGTCGCTGCACCGGCATACCTGTAGAAAAGCGGAAACCTTATGCGGAGCGTCTGCGGGCAGACATAGCCCTTGACTGTGAAGCTGTAGAACCGGCCACCGGCCATGAATGGGTCATACCTGCGACCATACAAAACTGCGGGTCAGAGGCGCTTTCAACCAGCTCAAGCCAATCTTCATCCCGCTCTCGGTAGCCATATTCATAACACCACCGGCAAAAGGTTTCGTGCCCGGAACGCTGCAGGTGCGTGCAGAAGCTGAAGTTGAATCCCATCTCCAGCAGCAGCAGCCTCGAAGCGGCTTTTAATCCCCTTTCCCGGTACAAATGGTGCAGTATTCGGCGGTTTCGGCGCAGGGCATTGTTGATCAGCCGCACCGCTGCCGTCACCTCACCGTTAACCCGGTTGTTATGGCTGCTCCTGCATTGGTCATCACAAAACTTTTTATCCGACCTTCCCTTTAGCGCCTCCCCACATTCCAAACATCTTCTTTCCATCACGCATGTGCCCGTTGTAATACCATCAAGCCTGTCAAAGCTAAAGGACGAGGCGGGTTGTTGGGTGCGTCAGGCGGACACATCTTTTATATTTTTTTACTTTCTGTGGGCATAAGTCGCGCGGGGAGCACGCCTGAAACGGTGCTTCCGGACATACTGAATACCGCTTGGACTCAGATGATGCGTTTACCTCTGACACGCGCACTGGTTTTGGCTGACAGCCCTATTCGTTTGTACTCAGTTTTATCCGGTTATGCTCCGGTTGTTTGTGCATACCGCCCACATTTTTGCGCCGTGATTGTTCACTGAAGTTGCCGCAGCAGCCACTGATAATTGACAGTGCTGTGAGGCATGCAGGTGAATGATGACAAGAATTCAATTTTATACAATCAGTAATTTAATTTTCAGTCATGAACAGTTTAAAGAACAATGTGCGCCTGATTGGCCACCTGGGTCAAGCACCCGATGTGAAGAACCTCGATGGAGGAAGTACCGTTGCCAAGTTTTCCGTTGCGACCAACGAAAACTACATCGACAAGAAAGGTGAGAAACAAACGAATACCGAATGGCACAACCTGGTAGCCTGGGGCAAGTCGGCTGAACTGGCGGGCCAATTGCTTCAGAAGGGAAGTGAGGTCGCCATTGAAGGCCGTTTGACTTCTCACAGCTATGAGAAGAATGGCGAGAAAAAGTATGTGACCGAGGTGGTGGTCAATGAGTTTATGCTGCTGGGTAAAAAAGCCAGTTGAGCCAGAAGGTCCGGATTGCATTCCGGTGCAACAATGATGAGCTGCTTTTGAAGATGGAACATCCGATAAACAGCGTGCGGTTGGTCGGGCGTGCGGAAACTGCTCCTGAGGTGTGTATGCTCCAGGAAGGAATCCGCATGTCCCGGTTCACCGTACTGGCGCCCGAATCTTATGGTGACACCAACGGTGTGACACACCGGAGGGATGCGCGTTTTACCATTATTGTGTGGGGTAAACTGGCTGAATTCGCCGCCCTGCAGGTGTGCAAAGGCGCTTTGGTAGTAATAGAAGGAAAACTCACCACGCGTGAATTGCGCTGCGAGGGAAAGTGTGTGCAGACCATTGAAATTCTTGCCCGTCGTCTGGGTTTGTCGGAATCAGGGACCTCGGGAGGACACGTGGTAAAAAATCTGCGCTGGGCAGGGGTTTTTCGCCATTAGCCACAGGCAGGGTCGCGTGCGCACTGCACCCATCCTTGTGCCTCTGCGCGAAAGCCAACTCCTCAGAGGCCCTCAGCCTTCCCGGTCAGGGCGCTGGCCGCTCAAGCCCGACACCGGTGCAGCGCAGACCACTTGTCTTCGCAAGGCGCCAGTGACCTGGCTTTCATGTGGCATACTTTCAGGCAGCAGCAGGCCGCATACTCAACCGGTTCTGCCATTTACTCAATCGGAAAGTTTGCATGACACGAAAAGAATTCTTTTGACCCGCTGATAAATAACAGCAGTGTTGTTGCGAACGCTGCTTTTAACTAACACCATTCGGCGACGGTCCCGG
>DHLU01000240.1:0-16786 GCA_002405435.1 Flavobacteriales bacterium UBA4660 | reverse complement strand
CAAGGGCCTGAAACTTTAGGAAAACAGGCCTGCAAGCAACTGAGGCGCTACCTCATGGGCAAGGGTTACCCGGAGTTTAGGCTCCTGCTCCATGGCGCGCTGTGCAGCAAAAACTGCCTCCCGGTTGCGGGCCCAGGCCCGACGGGCAATGCCGTTGTTGACATCCCAGTGCAACATGATCTTAAGTCGGCGCTCACTGTCCGCTGAACCATCGAGCAGCATACCAAAGCCGCCATTGATCACTTCTCCCCAACCGACTCCGCCTCCGTTATGCAGGCTGACCCAGGTGGCACCGCGAAATGCATCTCCGGCAAAATTTTGCACCGCCATATCTGCGGTAAAACGCGAACCATCATAAATATTGGATGTCTCCCGGAAGGGAGAATCCGTTCCGCTCACATCGTGGTGGTCACGGCCAAGCACGACCGGTCCGATTTCTCCACGCGCTATGGCATCGTTGAAGGCCTTCGCCACTGCAATCCTCCCTTCCGCATCCGCATAGAGTATACGGGCCTGCGAACCCACCACCAGTTTATTCGATGCTGCCTCCTCAATCCATTTGATGTTGTCATCAAGTTGCTGGCGAATTTCACGCGGCGCCGATACTGCCAGTTCCACCAAAACCTCACGGGCAATGGCATCGGTACGTACAAGGTCACGCTCACTGCCGCTGCAGCATACCCAGCGAAAGGGACCAAAGCCGTAGTCGAAACAAAGGGGACCCAGGATATCTTGCACGTAAGACGGATAGATGTATTCGCGGCCGCAGCCTTCCCCCACAGTACCCGCGGCAACACCGGGAGACCACACAGGGGCACCTGCCCTGCCCGCCTCCAGCAAAAAGGCATTGCCGTAATCAAAAAAGTACATGCCCTTTTCGACATGCCGGGCAATGGCTTCGGCATGCCTTACCAGACTCGACTGAACACAACTGCGGAATTGCGTCGGCGCCTCTGCCATCATTACCCCTGCTTCTTCGAAGGAAATACCCGCGGGGTAATACCCCCCGGCCCACGGATTATGCAACGAGGTCTGGTCACTGCCGAGATCCGGATAAATTTCTTCGCGGTAGAGCAGTTCCCACAGCTCTACAATATTGCCCAAAAAGGCAAGCGAAACCACCTCGCGGTGCTGACGGGCTTTACGAATGCGCTCGCACAAGGCCGAGGCATCTTCAAACACCTCGTCTACCCATCCCTGGCCGTGGCGTTTCATGGCAGCGAGCGGATTCACTTCGGCGGTTACAGAAATCACACCGGCGATGTTGCCGGCTTTGGGCTGCGCGCCACTCATACCCCCTAGTCCGGAGGTTACAAAAAGAGGAAGGTAGTCGTCGGGAAGTTGACGGGTAACACGCATCATCCGAGCGGCATTCATCACGGTAATGGTCGTGCCGTGCACTATACCCTGAGGGCCTATATACATGTAAGAGCCCGCTGTCATCTGACCAAACTGGGTGACCCCCATGGCATTAAAACGCTCCCAGTCTTCCTGGCGCGAGTAATTGGGAATCATGAGGCCGTTGGTAACCACCACGCGCGGCGCGTCCCGGTGTGAAGGAAACAAACCCAACGGGTGGCCGCTATACATTACCAGGGTCTGGTCTTCCTCCATGGCCGCCAGGTACTGCATAGTGAGCCGGTACTGGGCCCAATTCTGAAATACCGCACCATTGCCTCCGTATGTAATCAACTCGTGGGGATGCTGCGCCACCCTCGGATCCAGGTTATTCTGAATCATCAGCATGATGGCAGCCGCCTGGGCACAACGGGCCGGATAAGCCTCAATGGGCCGCGCATACATCGCGTACCCGGGCCTAAACCGGTGCATGTATATGCGGCCGAAACGCCTGAGCTCATTGGCAAACTCAGGCGCGAGCTCGGCATGCCAGGTGTCAGGAAAATAGCGGAGTGCGTTGCTGACCGCTAGTTTTTTCTCGTCCGTGCTCAACAGGTCACGCCGCACTGGCGCATGGCTGACCGAAGGATCCCACGGCTGCGTTGCAGGCAATGCAACAGGAATTCCCTCACTGACTTGTTGCTGAAACAGCTTGTCTGATGTCGTCACTTCCGCATTCATGGTGCGAAATTAACTTCTCTTTCCCGCATTGCGTCCGGTTCGCTTGTCATATCCATACGGACAATGCCTGCAACCGCTTTGGCAGCAATAGCCGCGTCTTAGGTGGTACTGCTCGGTAAAAACAATATAGCCCTCATCAGAGATGTAGTAATCTTCCTGCTCAAGACCTGACGAATGCAGGGGCTTATCTGACGGCGACATTAGTTTCTTAAAAAGGCTCGATGAGGAAACAAGAGATTTCCGATAATGTTCGGTCGTCCCTTTTCGGCCTTCCGGCGGTCCGCGCCGGCCCCCGACCCTCAGCTGTCAAGCCACTGACGGAACGCGGGTCCCCGCTGGCGACTCACCAGTACCTCACCCTCGTAGGCCGGTGCAAGTTCCAGGGCAAACCGGTTGTTGAAATGTGGGTCAATCTTTCGGATGGCATGAAGACCCACAATCATGGCCCTGTTGATTCTAAAAAACTTAGCCGGATCAAGGTCGGGCTCAATTTCGTCAAGCGGGCTATCAAGCAAAAAACGGTCGCTGCCGTTGGTAACCAGAAAGGTATTGCCGGAATCACTGAAAAAATAGCCGATCTCCTCGATTTGTACAAAGGCAATCCGGCCGGCAGTTTTTACCAGAAACCGCTTTCGGAAATCGACTGTGGCCTGAGAAAGCGTTTTGAGCACCTGGCGCAACTCTCCGGGCAAAGGCGCCACGGTCCGGCCCTCAAACTTGGCAATGGCCGCAGCCAGTTCCGCCTCTTCGACCGGCTTAAGCAGGTAATCGATGCTGTTTACTTTAAAAGCCCTCAGTGCATAATGGTCGTAGGCGGTAACAAAGACAACGGGAACAAGCACCTCGGTCCGGTTGAAGATTTCAAAACTCAGTCCGTCGGCCAGGTGAATATCCATAAAGACAAGGTCTGGCGGATTGGCTGCATGTCTTTCGAAAAAAGCCACCGCATCTTCGATGGTGTCCGTCACCTCCAAAATCTCAGTCTCCGGCCGCATGGCCAGAATGAGCCTTTCCAGCCGGCGGGCGGCCGGTTTTTCATCTTCTACGATCAGAACCCTCATAATTTTCAACGGTAAGCAACGGAATATGCACTTCGAATTTTTCCTCCGTCTGTTCAACCCTGATGCGCTTGCCGGAAACCAGTTTATAGCGGTCATCGATATTGCTCAGCCCCATACCCGTGCCGTTTTCTTCGGAAGTTTTGGGCTGTAGCGGGTTACTGACCACTAGCGCTTCCGGCAAGTCGGTGATAAGAATGCGAAGCGGCCTTCGGTTGGATGCCACATTATGCTTGACGGCATTCTCCACCAGCATCTGCAGCGCCATGGGCACCACGAACTTCTGCCTTGACTCCTTGGAGATAAATATCTCCACCACCAGGTTATCGCCAAACCGCGTGTTGAGCAAATAAAGGTAATTGTCCAGACACTCCAGTTCCTCCTGCAGCGGTACCACCGTGCGATGCCTGAGCTCAAGGATGCAACGGTATACCAGCGACAGTTTCTGCACAAACACCACCGCAGACGCCGGATCCTCGGGAATAATCCCGGCCAGGGTATTCAACGAATTGAACAGAAAGTGAGGGTTAACCTGATTCTTCAGCGATTCCAGCTGGCTTTCCATGTGCGCCCTCTGTAACTCCGAATTAGCCGCAATGCCCCGTTTCCAAAGATTAATGAAAAAGACAGTTTCATAGATGGTGCTAATAAATGCAGTAACAAACAGGCAAGCCAGAAATTTTTTCCAGAAGTCGGGCTCCTCTCCACCTGCCGCAAACAGCTGCACTTGCTGGTCGAGCTTATGCATCACAAAGGCCATCGTCAAGGTGAACAGCGCGATGGATATATACTGCCTGATCAGCCGCTTTTTCAGTTCTGAAACATCCGGAAACTTCCGTCTGTAGTAGATGGTGAGTTGACGATTACCTACCCAAAACAGCAGGGTAAAGGTCATGATCTCGAGCGGTCCGTATAAAAAACAGTGGAGACCTGAGCGGAAATTCATGCTGAAAAAAAGCACCGGCATAAGCACCGAGATCAGCGGTACCGCTATGGCGATAAACCACCAGTCGTTAAACCCGAGAAAGTCTTTTGCCCGTTGTCGCTGCTTCAGGTACATCCGCACTTATTCGTTAGTTCGCTCTTAAAACCATATGTTCCACAGTACCATGGGGAAAAATCCGGTCTGGTAAATAGTCTCCACCTGGTTGCTGCGGTTGTCAAAGTTCTGAATAAATACATTCTCGCGGTTTGCAATATTTCGAATATCGAGTGATATCGCCTGAGAATACTTCTTCCTGTTCATGCGGAAACCCACTTTGAAGTCTGTCCGGCGGTAGGGATCAAATTGTTCGCTAAAGGCGTTTTGGTCGTCGCGCACCTCTTCTCCGGCCGATACCGAGGCGTCGAGAAGAATGGGTGAAAACCAACGGCCTCCGGCGATCGTGGTTTTGAAGTCAACGGTGATGGCATTGTTCTCGCCAACCTTAAATTCCTTACCCGCCAGCAGGTTAAACACATAGTTTCCGTTGAATGCCGTATTGCGCTCAACGCCGTCGCTTCCTTCATAGGTGGATTCAAACAGCGAGGAGGTGAGCAGAAAATAAAAACCCTTGTGCAGGAAACGTTCCAGTGTCAGCTCAATACCATAGTTGGTGCCGATGCCTGCATTCACCAGGTTGCCGTTGTTTGGAATGAGAAAGTCTGCTCCGCTGTTGAGCATGGAAAAAGAACTGGGTGCGCGGTCAACCGCTATGTCGTAAAGGTGCTGGTAATACAGTTCAGATTTCAGACGCATGTGTTGCCCCAGCTGCAAGTCGTAACCGAGCACGGCATGCAGGGCGCGGTTGAACCCCAGGCCGAAATTTTTTTGCTTGACCTCACCGTTATCGCCCTCCTCCCGGTTGAAATATGTAACGATGGGCTGCAACTGACTGTGCATTCCCCCGCCGAGGCTGAGCGACTGATTTTCATTGATGCGGTAGCGCACGCTGATGCGCGGCTCGATCGAACGGGTCTCATTGTACGCGAAATACTGGGAATAAATACCGGTGTTGAAGGTCCCGACTTCAGCCGGCCTGTATTGCCACTGGCCAAAAACACGGGCCAGTCCGGTCTGCCCCTCAAAGTCACGTTCTGAGAAATATAAGCCCCCATCATACAAAACACTGTCGCGCACATCAAAATCAAACAACGTGTACATCACGCCCGCACGGAGGGTGTTTTTTGCGTTGAGCTTGGCGTTCAGGGTGTAGTTTCCCTTCCACTCATTTTGCCGCTGATACACTCCGAAAATGCGGGTGTCAGGACTGCCTGCACTGAGCGTGTCAATCCAACCCTCTGTGCCGCCCGATGTTACCGCCAGCGTGAGTTTACCGAATACTTTTTCATTGAAAAAATAGGTGTGCGACATGCCCGCTATGCCCGTCAGGCTTTGAAACTGCTGATTTTCATTGTCCGACGCATAGAGATTGTTTTCACCGCTGTCCTCGGCCTTAAAATTGATGAAGGAGATTCCCCCGATACCGAATACGGTAAACCGGCCGGCCTTTTCCGTGGGCAGATCAACTTTGAAGGTGAGGTCCTGGTACTCCGGTACGGCAGCCCCGGTTCCGAAATCAACCCCCATCGATGTCAGTACATCGAGAAACGAATAGCGCGCATTGATGATGTAGGAAGCCTGTCCGCCCTTTTTGAAAGGGCCCTCTGCGCCCAGCTCCAGGCCGTTGAAACCAATTTGGGCCATATACTCACGCTTGTCTTTGTTGCCGCTGCGCAGCTTCAGGTCAAATACCCCGCTGAGGGCGTTGCCGTACTCGGCGGCAAAAGCACTGGTGGAAAAGTCAGACACCGCCAGGTTGTTGGCGTTGATCAATGAAATCGGTCCGCCGGTGGTCGCCAGTGTGGCAAAGTGATTGGGGTTGGGTATGTCGATGCCTTCGAGCCTCCACAAGACGCCGGTGGGCGAATTTCCGCGCACAATGATGTCGTTCCGGTCATCGCTGGCGGTACCCACACCGGCATAGTTCTGCGCCATCCGGGCGACATCCTGCAGGGTTCCGGAAAACCGGCGGGCTTCCTCCATGCTCAGGGTCCGGGTGCTCACCGTACTCATTTCATTGACAGATTTGGTAACGTCTGCCCCCGCTGATACCTCCACAGCCTGCAGTTCGGTCAGCGATTCGGCAAGCTGAATATTGATTTCCAGTTCCTTGCCGGTGCTGAGCAGCAACCCGGGTAATACAGCCGGCTCATAACCGAGGTAGGTAGCCTGCACGGTGATGCGCCCCACCGAAACGCCCTGAATACGAAACCTGCCGTCGGCATCGGTTACGGATCCCTGCACCGGGTCGGTGCCTGTGATGATGACTGCCACACCCGGCAAGGGGTACTGGCTTTGCTGGTCTATGACGGTGCCCCTCACTACGGAGGTCAGTTGGTCTTGCGCCCGAACCGCGCCGGTAGCGGCCGCGAGCAAGGCGATGGTAAGAAAAATGGTAAGTTTGGTCGACATGGTCTTGAGAATTTTTACGCAAGTTGCGGTCATGTGGTTCGGCCGGGAAAACCCTCCGGGGTGAATTGACTAAAAGGGGCAGTGAATTGACAGACCCCGGCAGCCGGCGGGAGCTTATCCTTGCAGGACGATGGACCTGATTGACCTGCTGCAACCGGCTCCCGTGCAGCGCCTGGCCAGTGCGGCCTTCAACCTTCACGGGGTTGAAGTGGCCGTCAAACGCCTCGACCTGCAGCACCCGCTGGTGCATGGCAACAAACCCTATAAACTGCGTTTCAATATACTGGCCGCGTCATCACAAGGGTACGATACCCTGCTGACCTTCGGCGGGCCCTGGAGCAACCACCTGATGGCGACCGCAGCAGCGGCACGGTGCCTCGGACTGAAATCCATCGGCATTGTGCGCGGTAGCCATAGCCCAACGCCGGCCATGCGCTTTGCTGAGACCCAGGGCATGCGCCTCATCGGTGTGTCACGGGAGCAATACGCGCGTAAAGAAGATCCGGCCTGGCTGGAGTGGCTGACCGGCCAGACGGGCCCGTGCTTTGTCATTCCCGAAGGCGGCAGTAATAGGGAAGGCGTGCGCGGCTGCCTCAGCCTATTGTCTGATACCGATAAGGCCTATGACACCCTTTGCTGCGCCTGCGGTACGGGTACTACCGCTGCCGGACTTGCCCTGTCAAAAGACCGGCACCAGCGTCTGCTCATCTTCTCCCCGTTTAAGGCACACAGCACACTGGCACTGGACATTGGGCGCAGGATGGAGCAGTTCCTACCCGGTGCGCAAGAAACCGCTGGTGAACTGACTGTGGTGGATGGCTTTCATTTCGGGGGCTTCGGAAAATCAACACCCGAACTTGAATCCTTCTCAAACGAATTTCACGCGGGCGAAGGCTTTTTACCCGACCGCGTGTACAATGCAAAAATGTTCTTTGCGCTCCGGGAAATGCTCGCCGAGGGCCGGTTCAGGCCCGGTGAACGGGTGCTGGTGATTGGCACCGGAGGGCATGTACCCCCTGTGCCTGCCGGTTGAAGCTGGCGCAGTCCCGCTTCACCCCACCATGAGCGGCATAACTCCGGTGATCCTGGTCAACCGAAAAAAGACACAGAAGCCCTAATTTTGCGCCTCCTCCAACGGAGTTATCCGGAGGTGGACCCCTCCTTTATGAGTGACGCCATCAAGCACGAGTGCGGTATCGCACTGCTCAGGCTGAAGCAACCGCTTCACTACTATACCGAAAAATACGGAACTGCCTTTTACGGCCTCAACAAGATGTACCTCCTGATGGAAAAGGAGCACAACCGGGGGCAGGACGGTGCCGGGTTGGCCAATATCAAGCTGGATGTCGAGCCCGGAAAAAAATATATCTCACGCATCCGGTCCAATGACCCCAACGCCATCCGCGACGTATTCAGCCGGGTGATGAACCGCTTTGCGGAACTGGAAAAATTTGACCCCGGGAAGTTGTTGGATTCTCAGTACCTGAAAGACAATTTCGCTTTCACCGGAGAAGTATTCCTGGGCCACCTCCGCTATGGCACCTTCGGAGGCCACGGTATTGAAAACTGCCATCCCTTTCTGCGGCAAAACAACTGGATGACCCGCAACCTGGTACTCGCCGGAAACTTTAACATGACCAACGTAGATGAGCTGTTCGGACTCCTGGTTGACCTTGGACAACATCCCAAGGAAAAGGCCGATACCGTCACCGTGATGGAAAAAATTGGTCATTTTCTCGATGAAGAAAACCAAAAACTGTTTGATATCTATAACAAGCAGGGTTATTCAAACCGCCAGATTACCGAGCGCATCGCCAGGCACCTCGATGTGCAAAGTGTGCTGGTTCGATCCACACGTGATTTCGACGGAGGCTACGCCATGGCAGGCATGTTCGGTCACGGAGATGCCTTTGTACTCCGCGACCCGCATGGCATCAGACCCGCTTACTGGTACGAAGACGATGAAATCTGCGTGGTAGCCAGTGAGCGCCCACCCATACAGACTGCCTTTAATGTGCCGGCAGAAAAGATTCAGGAATTGCTTCCCGGACATGCATACATCATAAAGAAGGACGGAACCAGCGCCGTAAAAAAGATCCGGGAACCTCAGGAAAAGTTTTCCTGCTCATTCGAACGCATCTATTTCTCGCGCGGCAGCGACAGCGATATCTACCTGGAAAGACAAGAACTCGGCAGGGCTGTGGTACCCCAGATCATGGAGCGCATTAACCACGACCTGAAAAACACGGTTTTTTCCTTCATTCCCAATACCGCCGAAACAGCCTTTTACGGCATGATCAAAGAGCTGGAAGATGTGCTGAACGCATCCAAATCCCGCGACATTCAGGCCCTGGTGCAATCAGGCAACTTCAGTGCCGAGGCACTCGATTCCATCATAAGCCGCCGCGCCCGAATTGATAAGATTGCCCTGAAAGACGTCAAGCTGCGGACCTTCATCACCCAGGACAGTGCGCGGGATGATATGGTGGCACATGTCTACGACATTACCTATGGCACCATCCGCAAGGGCATAGACAACCTGGTGGTCATCGATGACTCCATCGTACGTGGCACCACGCTGAAAAAGAGCATCATCAAAATGCTTGACCGGCTGGGTCCTAAGCGCATCATCATCGTCAGCAGTGCACCCCAGATCCGCTACCCGGACTGCTACGGCATCGACATGTCGCGCATGGGCGAGTTTGTAGCCTTTCAGGCCGCCGTGAGCCTGCTGGAAGAAAGAGGTAAGTCTGACCTGCTGCGCACCGTGTACAAGAAGTGCAAAGACCAGGAGCAGGCACCAAAGGAAAGCGTACGTAACTACGTACGGGAGGTCTACGAACCCTTTACTGCCGAAGAGATCTCAGCCCGTATTGCCCAACTCGTGACACCGGAAAACACAACAGCACAGGTGGATGTCATCTTTCAGTCTATTGAGGGCCTGCACAGGGCCATACCCCGGCACAGGGGCGACTGGTACTTCACCGGCAACTATCCCACACCGGGAGGCAACAAGGTGGTCAATAAGGCCTTTGTCAACTACATGGAGGGAAAGTCAGGCCGGTCTTACTGACCAAAACCCCAACCTCGTAACCCGTTAAGGGAGTCATGTGCCCGGGCTTCCCGTTGCCTGCCTGCATTATGCCGTTCGTTCGCCCGGATGCCCCCATGCTTCATCGTCGCGACCTCGCGCCCCGGCCCTGGCGTATCTTAGATAGGTTGATTTGAAAAAACCGCTAAACCTCTTGCACTATGGCGAACAAAAAATCCGACAGCCTCTACCGGCTCGTCCATTCGCTGACCAAAGCCGAAAAACGTTACTTCAGGATTTATTCCTCGAGGCACATCATTGGAAATAGCAACGCGTACATGATTTTGTTTAACGCAATTGAACGACAGCGCGTGTTTGATGAAGAGGCCCTGATCCGGAGTCTGAAAAAATACCCGTTTTCGAGCAGACTTTCCATCCTGAAAAACAGGCTCAGCCATGCCATCCTGCGCAGTCTCGACGCCTTCCACACCGCATCAGACCCGGAGTTTCAGGCGCGCAGGCTGGTGGAGAGCACGGCTATACTGTACCGCAAAGGACTTTACGAACAATGCCGGAAGATCCTCACCAGCGCCGCCAAAATCGCACAAAAGCACCGGTTGAATAGCCTACTGCTCGACATCAGCATCTGGGAACAGAAACTCGCTGAAAAAAACAACTACGAAAGAAGCGGAATAGAAGAGGTCTCCGCTATCGCATCGCGCGGGCGGCAGGCGCTGCATGAACTTGACAGCCAGGTGCAGTGGTGGAACCTTAAGAGCGCGCTGTTTCTTGAATTGTACCGCAGCGGTAAAATTCACAACACGGAAAACCTCGCAGCACTTCAGTTGCGCATTGAAGCCATGCCCCCGGAAGAAGCTATCGGTAGCATGAGTCCCGTAAACCGCTTTCTTTATCATCAGGTCAAAAGCGCCTGGTATTTCGCCGCGGGTGACTATGGCAGGTGTTATCCGCATCTGCTCGAAAACCTGCGCGTGGTAAATAAAAACCGTTCGTTTTTTAAAATGGAACAGGGACTCTATATCGCCCTGCTTGCCAACGCGATTTATGCGGGCGTTCGTTGCGGCGATCTGGCAGCCTCGTCCGAAAGGCTCTCCGAATTGCGCCGGCTCACCAACGTCGAATCTGCAAGGTCAGCGCAGGCCGCAGTCAATATGTTCGCCATCAGGGTCAGCACAGAACTGGTGCTTATGATGGCGCGCAACGAAGCGGTTCCGCCTGCAAAACTGGCCGCCATTGAGCAGGAACTGAAAACCCATGAAAATAGCCTGAGCCAGGTGCGCAAGGCGCAGCTATACTTCAACCTGGCAGCACTGCACCTGATCTCATCAAGACCACATGAGGCCCTGCGTCACATTCACAAGCTGACCAGCACCCTCGAAAGCCAGAAAACGGCAGATATCTATGCCATGGCCCAGATGCTGGGTATGGTCATCCATATCGAACTGGGCAATTACGAATTGCTGCAATACAGTATTCGCTCAATGAAGCGGCTATGGCAAAGCAAGAACTGTTACGGAAAGCTTGAGCAAATCCTGATTGAATTTGCTTCCATGGCATCACGCAAGCGCAAACTGGCAGACGAGCGTGCGCTGTTTGTGCGGCTGGCTGATGACCTCGAGCCGCTCAGAAAAGACAACCCGCATGTATTTGAGTTTTTCGATTTTGTCGCCTGGGCGAAACGCCGGATCTCGGCAATGACTGCAGAAAAGGCCGCCTGAATTCAAGGGACTTCACGCTATCGACCTGCCGTTTGGGGCGCGGGCCCGATGAGGTAACACAACCCTGCCGTCGCAGAGAAAAACACGGTTTGTGGCCCGGTCACCAGCCGCTGCGTTTGGTTAATCACCGCTTCCGCCCGGGGCGCGTAGAGGGCCGGACCCAAACCGGCCGAACACGAAATACCTGCCCTGCCTCCGCTAAGCGCGGTGAGCCAGCAAATTTTTACCCGCACCTCTCCGCCGTTGCCGGTGGCACCAGATGGTGCACCCTCCTCACTGGACCATGAACCGTTAAGTTTTCTGCGAAGCAGCGTTAGCACCGGAGCGACGAAGACACTCAACCGCAGACCCTCCCTGCCTGCGCGCGGATTCCACTGCAATCCGTAGCCGGGAGCGAGTAAGTGACAGCGCAGCCATGCAACATGCTGACCGCCGCGCGCCCTGCTTTCGGTTGAAACGATACGCATTCCCACCTGTTGAAGCAACCTGCGGTCAGCCCTAAAAGTGTAGGTGAATTCGGCACCATAGCCGTGCCGGAGCAGGGGTTGCGGCTGGGTGAGAAAGGGACGGCTGAAATTATAGACGCGCGTCGCACGGTTCCATTCAGGCATGCTGACAAACGCATATCCACCTTCGAGCAATAGGCCCTGCGGCCAAAGCGTAAGCGTGAGCATGATGCCTATGCATGCAGCCGTCAGTCGCTTGCTCATGGTGCCACGCCGTCTATCAGGTCTATCACTGCCTTGCAGGCTGACTCCACCGCACCTTGAACAGTCTGGTGGTGGCCGTTGGTGTTCATCGCCTCTCCCGCAAAAAATATTTTATTGTCTACCGGCCTGGCAGCGACCGATCGTGCATCGCCCATGCCTACGGTGCTGTAACCATAGGCGCCTCTGATGAACGGGCGGTCTGTATAATCGTGAATGGAAGAAGCAAGCCACGCCGGCGAAGCCTGGCCGTTATACACCAGATCCAGTTCGGTCAGCAACGCCTGGGTTATGGCCTCATCACTTCCAAGGGCATGAAGGGCCGCAGCCTGATCGCCCATCACGAAGGCCATCAGCACATGGTCTTGGGTCACCTTGCCTACCGTGTCATCGATGTAGGCAGCGCACACGGCACCACCGAGCAAGTTATCTGAATAAAATTTGTGGGTAAACTTCAAAAAAACCTTCATACCCGGACCCATGCCGAATCGCGAGAATGCCTCCGTTTTTTCGGCTGGCAGTCGTGGAGAAAACAGAATTTCTTCCAGCTTTAGAACGGCAACCGGCACCGTCACAATCACCTTGTCAGCCAGCAGCACCTCTCCGCCGGAAAGCGTCACGGCAACGGTGTCTGAGGTGTAGTCCACTTCGGAGACAATACTGTTGAGTCTCACGTGTCCGATTACCTGCGCAGCTACATGTTCGTAAAAAAAATCGAAGTACGTAGCGCGAAACTTATAGTCTTCATCGCCCGAGACCCAGTTTTCCTCGTCTTTGTAATTCCAATATGCCGACAGCGCTGAGGCCGCAGCACCCTGGTCACCGGCGATGGCTTCTATAATGTTGTCGTATTCCGGTCCGTAGCCCTGGTCGTGCGCATAGTCGCGAAAGGAAATATCAGGCAATGCTTCCCCTTCGAAGATAAAAGGATCGCGCGGCAATGCGTCGACTATCTGCTGATTGAACCAATAACTGAGTGCGGTTTCGTCGCGGGTGAGCATGGTGCCTGCTTTGGCGGCCAGGTCTCCGAGAATATGGTGGCGGCCGTGCATCCACTGGGCGCCCGTGTCTATGTCGTAGTCTGCAAATCCGGTCAGTTTGCCCAACCTGCCGCCGACCTCCGCACCGGCTTCCACGATGGTGAAATCGATTCCGTTCATCTTGAGCAGATAGCCTGCATAGAGTCCGGCGGCTCCGGCTCCTATGATGAGCACCCGGCCCTCGTAATTCATACCCGAAAACAGATCCTTTGCGCTGCAGCCTGGCAAAAGAAGCGGAGAAATGAACAAACTGCCTGCGGAGACCCAGGCGGCCTGACTGACAAATTTTCTTCGGTTCATGATGGAAGCGCAACGATACGCAGACAAAGTAAGTGCATTTCTCAGGTGCCCGGCATGTTCAACGCCAATGCCAGCGCGCCCGCGCCAAAAAAGGATTATATACCAGAGTAAACGCTCAGAAGGCGCGCCAGCCCTGCGCCTGAAGGGGCACGCCTGCGCCCGAGCGCGTAACCAGCACATTGCCCTGCGCCTCTTCTGTAATGTGCCCGATTACCGTGATGTGCGGCGAACCTTTGATCTTATCAAAGTCAGCTGGTAAGATGGTAAAGAGCAATTCATAGTCTTCACCGCCGTTGAGCGCGCAGGTGGTGCTGTCTAGCCCCAACTCTTCCGCCGTGCGAATGGTCATAGGATCGAGTGGAAATTTTTCTTCGTAGAGCCGGCAACCACATCCGCTGGCGCGGGTAATGTGAAGCATTTCAGAGGCGAGTCCATCACTGATGTCGATCATCGACGTCGGCAGCAAGCCGGCTTCTGAAAAATAGCCGCGCATGTCTGTGCGTGCTTCGGGGCGCAATTGTCGCCGCAGTATATAGTCATAACCTTCCAGCAAAGGTTGTGCGCCAGGAGCGGCCAAAAATACCTGCTTTTCACGCTCGAGAATCTGAAGACCGAGGTAAGCGGCACCAAGATCGCCGGTGACACAAACGAGGTCATTGACCCTTGCCCCGGATCGCTTCACCAGCATTTCAGGCGACGCATGACCCAGCGCTGTAACTGAAATCACCAGCCCGCTCCGCGAGGAACAGGTATCGCCGCCCACCAGGTCCACCGCATAGGCCTCACAGGCTGCCAGCACGCCTGCATACAACTCATCCAGTGCCTCAACCGAAAACCGGTTGCTCGCAGCCAACGAGAAGGTGAACTGTCCCGGGGCCGCATTCATAGCCGCCAGGTCTGAGAGGTTTACCACAACGGCCTTGTAGCCCAGGTGCTTCAGGGGTGTATAAGCCAGGTCAAAATGCACACCCTCAAGTAACATGTCAGTGGTCACCACCGTCGACTGGCCGGTAGGTGCAATCACGGCGGCATCGTCGCCGACGCCGGTGACGCTGTTGGGTTGTTGCAATACAATAGAAGAAGTGAGCCTTTCGATGAGGGCAAATTCGCCGAGGGCCGATAGTTCGGTTCTTTCTGTCATGGTGGGATAGGAAGGCAGGTGCTGGTAGCTGCTGGTTTCAAAAACGGGTGGGCATCATGGTCATCGCATGGCAACCAACCCGTGGGGGCAAAGTTATTCATTCCCATACCGGCGGGCGTGGCTCCCCTTGGTTGCGCGAATGCGTTAAGCATTCCCCCATTCTGGCCAATCAGTTCCTACCTGGTAAATTTTGGTCGAGATTTATTCCGATTCATGCCTTTTAATCAATTAACACACTCATGGTCAAGGCTTAAGCCTTTACAACCCCCGCTCCAACAACAGGAATCGAATCGATATTTATGCATTACCCCCCTGCCGTTCCGGGCGACCTATGGCTTTTTCTGCCCATTTTTCGATGACGTCTGAGCAAAAGCAAAACTAAGCCGGATGCTTTACACGGCCGAACATCAATGGAAGGCATCTTGCAACTCGGTTCCAGCTTCTGCCTGGATCTCCTGAGTTAATGTCCCACAGTTGAGTTGAAAAATTGTTCTTCCATCCAAATGTTGGCACAAAGGGCCGGCATGGAATCCCACTGCTACATATCTCCGGAGCCAACAGCATATATCTGCTCAGCATAGACAATGATGGTTATGACAACGAAGACATTGAAATACTTGCTGCACATGGCAATTCCTCACCTCTGAATCTTGACGATCTCACAGGTTTCCAAACTACTTCCATTAATATTGCTACCGTATCCACAAGGCCTGACCGGTTATATGCTTACATCATAGGCACCAATACAGAATATACCGTTACCGACTGCGACAACGGAACTGAAGGAAACCAGACGACTACATATTCCCTACCAAAGGGTTATGTTTATGCATTTGAAAACGGGATTTGGTTAGAATTGTTTGAGTATTACCCAGATTACAGCGGCTGCGCCCCACCATCACCACGCTATCTGGTCAGTCCAACCTGGAACGCCATCACAGTCGATCCCTCAAACCCCGACCGTTTCTTTTTCGGTTATACCCATGTTCTGGGCAGTTATGACCCGGAACCATTGGTGGATAATATCGCTTTAAACGCCGGAGTGTTGCAATATGGAAGATATACCAACTATATCGACCAAAACTCACATGCCGATCATCATGACCTTTCATTCGAGCCGTATATTACAGGGGTAATCGATGATCCACAGTTGTTCGATGGAAATGACGGTGGGATTTCCGTATACCCAGCTCAAGACGGCACTGCTTGCGAAGTACCGCTCTTTGATATTGTTGACTCCACAACCGACCCGGCTTTCACCAATTGCTGGGAACGACGTACCAGTGGTCTTGAAATTTCAACCCTCTGGTGTTTTGATGATTCAGAAAAAGACAAAGATATGCTTTTGATCGGGCTTCACGACAATGGCACCTATGCATTCCAACCACAATTCTTGAATGGCTGGAATGGTGTGAATGTTGGTGACGGATTTGGAGCACAGGTGGATAATTTTTTCAACCGGTACTACACACAGTCTACTTCGTCTGGTATTGATGGACATAATGTAGGTCAATTGGGTCGTACAGAAGAAACTGTCAATCGAAATTGTGGTATAGAGTTTATCAATCAAATGTATCTTGAACCTACACCGCGCGACTCCCCTGGCAATGAATACTGCAAGACTTCAGCAGCGCAAACGTTCAAGATCAGGCATCATCCCCAGACCGGTGAACCCTATTTCGGCTTTGCGGAAATTTACCGCAGAAAACAGGCTACACCGATCCTCGTTGGCCCCCCTGAATACACTGATCCCGTTACTAATCCCGACCCAACCTATTTGTGGGAACAGCGTTCTGATATTCAACAAGCCAATCTCAATGAACTTCGATGGAAACAATGGAGGTTGATCACGGAGTTTGAAATCTCTGAAAGCGATCCCAATTTTGTGTATGTCGTGACCAGGGGGTTCAATCCAAATGGCGCTTCCTGGGACTTGAGTCTCGAATTCACAAAACCCCATCTTTTAAAATGTACTTCGTTTGATCAATTCAATGAGGCAGATGATTGGGCCGATACCAATTTCATAGATATCACCCAAAATCACATAGATGAAAATACAACCGGTATGCAGTATTTCGAATTCGACACCGAAAACGGAACCGTATACCTTCCTCCCCTCATGACCGGCTTGGCAATGGATCCAGCCAACCCCAATAGACTCTGGCTTTCCTTCACCGGCTATGAACCTTCCGTAAAAGTCTGGCGAAGCGATGATGGAGTCATAATTTGGGTGAACG
>DHLU01000014.1:4018-12378 GCA_002405435.1 Flavobacteriales bacterium UBA4660 | reverse complement strand
CACAGGAAAAATTTGTCAAGGTACAGGAAGCCTATGAGCAGCTAAAAAAGGAGCGCGGCTTCAAATAGCCGGCAGGTCAGGTGCCATGCGCCGCTGGTGGTAGCGGTTATGCACCCACACAGCCACAAGCACAATAACCAGGTTTGCTGCGCCAAGACCTCCTTCCTCATCAAACATATGCGCACCCCTTTTGCCCACAATATCAGGAGAATTAAGGGTATAGGGAATAAAGGCCACCACCAGAAATATCCAGCTCCCCCATTTTCCCTGCCAGGCCTCGCGCATCAGGGCCGCTATAATAAATAGAAGCGGCAGGGTCCACATAAAGTGTTCGGTATCGGTATGCACAATGTTCGGAACCAGCGCAAGCGGCAGAAAAAATTCCATATAGGGCACTGCCTTCCAGCGCGGCTGTCGGGCATCAAGAAAGAGCACATACACCAACAGCGCCAGTGCCACACCGGCAAACACCGCCGGAACAAACCAGTCTGTAACCGTCAGGTGCATGGGTTTGAGCAGCCAGTGATGGAGGATACCATATACTGTGTTGGGGCTTTCGGAAAGGTGCACGTTGTGGTCGCGCATGGCCGCTATCCACTGGTTGTGCAGGGATAGGTTTTGGCTCCACCCGGTCAGCAGGGCCGGCATGGCGAGCAAGACGGGTAGTGAAATGCAAAAGGAAAAGATCGCCCGCCATTGCTGCTTCCAGACAATCCACGGGGCGAGTACCAGAAAATGTGGTTTGAAAACAACGATTACCGCAAAGAGCAGTCCTGCCAGCCATTCCCGGCCACTTCGAATGCTGCAGAACACGGCATAGGCAAGCAAGAGAAGAAAGACATTCACATTGCCCAGGTGCAGTTCCCGCTCCAGGTGGTCGGCGAGAAAAACCACGGGAAACAAAAACAACCACCAGGCCTTTTGTTCCCCTGTTTCCCTGCGCATCTCCGCCGCAAACAACACAACAGCCATCAAAATTGCCAGGGTTACCAAAGCATAGTAGAGATGTGCTGCCACCGCATAGTCCAGCCAGGTGAAGGGAATAAAGAGCGCAGCAGCAACGGGGGCGTACTTATAAAAACCGCTGCTTACCCCAAAGGCGAGGCCATAGACCTGATCGCCCGTGCGCAACGCAGAGGCGGCATCATAGTAAACACGAAAATCAGCCATCTGGTCGCGCCCGTTGTGCACCGACAGGACACGGTATCCTATGCACAGCAACACTGCGGTCACCAAAAAACCATTTCGCCAACGCGCAAAGACTGTCTGGCCTCCCATGGGCGAAAACTAACACAAAATACCTGTAAAATGAAGCGGAATACCTGCTGAACTGCCCCACGCTCAGCGTTGCCGGCATCGCTGCGACGGCAGGATCACCGTCACTTCAGAAACCCTTATTGACCCTCAGCCTTGAGTTTGGCCTGAAACTGCTTTGTGAATTTTTCAATTTTCGGGGCTATAACAATGCGGCAATAGGGCTGAGCACCATTGGAGAGGTAATAATCCTGGTGGTAATCTTCTGCCGGATAGAAAGCAGTAAAAGCCGTTATCTCTGTGACCACCGGATCTCGCCAGTCGCCACTTTCGTTGGCTGCTTTTACGGCCAGCACTGCGGTGCGCTGTTGCGCCTCGCTATGAAAAAATATCGCGGAGCGGTATTGCGTGCCGGCATCAGCACCCTGGCGGTTCAGGGTTGTGGGATCATGGGTGGCAAAAAACACCTCCAGTATTTCGGCAAAACTTACCACGGATGGATCAAAGACCACCTGTACTACTTCCGCATGGCCTGTGGTTCCGGCGCAGACTTCCTTGTAGGTGGGGTTTACTACCGCGCCTCCCGAATAGCCACTGCGCACCTGAATGACGCCTTTCATCTGCTGAAATATTGCCTCTACACACCAGAAGCATCCGGCTCCCAGTGTAGCTGTTTCTGTTTGTTGCATAGGATTAACGGGTTGGTCAGAAGCCATGCCCGGCTGTGAAGCACCATTGCAGCCACAGCACAAGGCGGCGAAAAAATACGCTATCGCGGTTTTTGTTGTCATTTGATCAGACTTCCTGACATAAAACACTCCAACCCTTGCCGTGTTCAGACGGTTCCTCCATGGGGGTCATTGGGTCGGCCGGTCGCGGGTACCAAATCGGTTCGTACTGTCCTCTTCGCGGTAACAAATCGCATGAATAATGAAGACGACACAACTGCAGATCAGCACAATGACCAGGCTCTGCACAGTTTTCCAGGCATAGTTTCTCAGCACTTCACCGGGCAGGATATCCCAAATGCCGAGCACAGCCAGCAAGGCGATAAGTACCACTACGCCCGACAATACAACTGCAAACAGGTATCTCATATTCGTAAGGCCGCCAGGCCCGTTTAAGGGGTTACGACACGCTAACGCCGCAACAAGACGGGTCGTATTTCGTTGTGAAATTTTCGCAGTTGTGACCGCTGTCCCGCTCAAAACCTGAAGCGCAGGAAGCCGGTGCTTAGCGACAACGTAGGATGGTCTTCAATAAAATAAGTGACCAGGTCGCGGGAGGCAAAGCCCGCCTCATACGTACCATCACCGATTACGAAGGTTATACCCGCAGGCACGATGAAATCGTAATTGCCTCCATGCACAAGTCCGGCAGAAAGCCTTAACCACGCCATGAGTCCATACTCAGCACCCAAGGCGATATTCATGCGCTCAAGGCTGGCCACATCGTTGCCCAGCGGCATCGACAGGTCTGCACCCAGCCGCAGGTACTTGCCTGCCCTGAGTCCTGCCCCAAAACGGGCCATGGCAGGAAGCTGGGTTACATAATCCTCTTTGCCCTCCCAGTCTATTAGACCGTCACCACCGTTGAGTTGTCCGATCTGGTCGATAAAATCGACGCGTTCAATACCTGCATTTTCATACTGCAGCAATAGCTGCTCATTGAGCGCATACACATTGCCGTCCCATTTCATGGAGCCGATATCGGTACCCGCAGCGCTGAGCATGAGTTTTTTGCCGATGAGTGCAGTAATACCCAGGTCGATACCGAAACCGCGACCCACCGGAGTGAAGCGCCCCGAATTGGAGGCCAGCGCAGAGGGATTGTTGTCGTCGATCTCATCGTAATTAATATTGAAGACCGGCGACAACGCCGAAAATCCGGTGGCTGATCCCGACGCAGCATCCAATTTTATCATGCCCTGGCCGAGCAGGTACTTGACACCGATACCCGCGTACCACTCCAGGTCTTCAGACACATTGAGGCGTTTGCCGTAACCGAAATTAAATTCACGGATCCAACTGAAGTGCATTTTGGTACCCGCGATAAGCTCGCTGATGCTCAGCGCATTGTCAGCACTGGTAAAGCCCTGAACAATATCGAGGGTATCGGGATCGAAATTTCCGTCGTTGGGAATGGTATCTCCGTTGGCAAGTACGAGCGAGTTAAAATAGGAGGCTGTGTAACCGAGCAGGATAATCTCACTCACCAGCGGACCGAGTTCCGAATAGAAATCCATGCGGTCGCGCATACTGAATCCGAATGCACCGATGTTTTCTGTTTTGTGGCAGACACCCACCATCATCACATCGGCATCCGCCGCAAAAGGCGTATTGGCAAATTCTCTCGCAAACGCCCTTTGCTCATCGGTGGTCAATTCCTCGATATCTTCATCCAGCAGGTTTTGACGGAGTTCCGACCGGGTCAAGGCACGCGAGTGCAGGGATACGCCGAATTCGGCCAGGCCGATGGCCGTATTCTTTCCCTCAAAAAGCGGAGGCAGGTCGAGGTTGGCCGGATTGATGCCCAGGGCCTGGTAATCGGTGGCAAAGGGGGTAGCTACACCTGTACCGGTGAGGGTAAAGGCACTTCCTTCATTTTGTGCCGCGGTGATCAGGACAATCAGGCACGCAGCCAGCGAAAGCAGGATTTTCATAAAGTCCAAATTAAGGTGCGGGAAAAATAGGGCAGCCGCCACCTCAACCGCCGGTATTTATTCAACGCCAGTCGAAAGCTGCCAGCTGATAATTCGCCGGTCGTCACCTGCGGTAATCAACGTAGCATCATCCAGCCAGAGCAGGCGATTAACCGAATGCGTGTGGCCACCCTCGCGGGAACTAATTCGCTGGCACACTTCCAGCGTCTGGCTGTTCCACAATTTGAGGGTCTTGTCCCTGGAGGCTGTGGCAAAAACCGGCTGCGTCGGGTGAAACTGTATGTCGTACACCGAAAAGTTATGTGCGGGAATACTCAGGAGCCTCGACTGACCTGGCAGTTCGAACAGGTGTACATGGGCCGTTTTGTCGCCGGCCATCAGCACGGGTTTGGAAGGATGCAGGGCCAGTGAGGTAACGCCTTCCGTACCACAGACCAAACGGGCAGTTTCATTAAAGAAGGAGGTCTCGATGATACGCACCGTGCCGTCACCACAAGCGGCAGCAAATTCCCCGCTGCCGGGCAAGGCCATCAGACGCCGTATTTTACCTTCACACATCGGAAGCTGAATGATCAGTTTCATAGCGGGGAGTTCCCAAATACTGACAGACCCGTCGGCCCCGGCTGCCAGCAACATCTGCAACGGCCCGAGCACCAGCAGGTCAAATACGCCACCGGGGTGAACGTGCTTGTTGAACCGTTCGGTCCTGGTGTTGCGGTCCACTCCATGCAACGAACCCGATGCCGTACCCGCCAGCAGCCAGTTGTATTCCGGCAGATAACTGACAGCAAAAACAGGTACCCCCACATTGACGGCTTCGTGCAACTGTTCGAGCCCGGGGCCCTTCCACAACGCGACATAACCATCTGACGATGCCGAGTAAAAGGTTTGCGCTGCGGGGCCCGGGCACACTGCGTACACCGGTCCCGTATGGTTGGCCTTCTCAGAAATTTTACTTAGCGCATACATGCTTCTCGCGCACCACGCCCGCCGGCGGACGACGGGTCATGCGGTGACAAATGTACCCGGCCGCCCTATTTTTGTACCCAAACTAATTCCTTCAATGCCCCGAATTCTCATCTTCGCAGCCCTCGTGCTGCTGATAGTCGCTATCGTTCAGCAGCGCAGGCAACGCAAAGATTGATAATACCTGCGCGGTTATGAATGCACCCTCCCTGCCTAAAGGCATGCGTGATTTTCCCCCCGAGGTCCTTGCACGCAGGAACTACATATTTGATGTACTCAAAAAGGTATTTGCACGCTATGGCTACCCGCAGCTGGAGACACCCGCCATGGAGCAGCTCGAAACGCTCACCGGTAAATACGGCGACGAAGGAGATCAGCTGCTTTTCCGCGTGCTGAACTCAAGGCAGCATGAAGCGAAAAACAAGGACGAGATTCTGGCAGCCTTCAGGCAAACCCTGGAAAAGAATACCAATTCGTCGCTGCTCACCGAACGTGCCCTGCGCTATGACCTCACCGTTCCATTCGCGCGCTTCGTGGTCATGAACCACGGACATCTGGTGTTTCCGTTCAAGCGAAGCCAGATTCAGCCGGTGTGGCGCGCCGACCGGCCGCAGAAGGGAAGGTACCGTGAGTTTTACCAGTGCGACGTGGATGTGGTGGGCAGCCCCAGCCTTGTGTACGAAGTAGAAATGATTCAGGTATTGGATGCGGCCCTCGCCGAACTCGGCATTGATGCCGTCATCAAGATCAATAACCGCAAAATGTTGGCCGGCCTTGCCGAGGTAACCGGCGCAGGAGACCGCATGATTGAACTCACCGTCGCGTTGGACAAACTCGATAAGACCGGCGCAGATGGGGTGATTGCCGCACTGACCGCCGACGGATTTTCGGCTGCGACCATCGAGGCCCTGCGGCCGCTGCTCAGTTTGGAAGGCAATACCGCCGAAAAGCTGAACGTCATGGAAAAACTTCTCGACGGAAATGCGTTCGGACAAAAAGGCCTTGAGGAAATCCGATTTGTACTGGACCGCGCTGCAAAAGGCCTGAAGGGCACCACGCTGGAATTTGATCTTACCCTGGCCCGAGGGCTCAACTACTATACCGGCGCTATCTTCGAGGTAACCGCAAGGCACGTGCAAATGGGCAGCATCTGCGGCGGTGGACGATACGACAACCTTACCGGCATATTCGGACTACCGGGTGTTTCCGGTATCGGGGTATCATTCGGCGCCGACCGCATTTACGATGTCATGAACGAACTAAACCTCTTCCCGCAACAGGCCGGCGGTGCTGTCTCGCTGCTGCTCGCGCATTTAGGGGAGGAAGAACGCGACCGCTGCCTCGAAGTGGCACAGGAACTGCGTGCCGCCGGTATCGCCACTGAGGTCTATCCTGATGTAACCAAAATCAAAAAGCAATTCAAATTCGCCGATGACAAAAACATTCGCTTTGTCGGCGTGATCGGTCCCGATGAATTGAAGCAGGGCACCATTTCCCTCAAAAACCTTGTCAGCGGCGAACAACAAGCCCTACCGGTGCAGGAAGTCGCTGCCGCCCTCATGCGCTGATCCATGCACCCGACCGACACTCCCCTCCTATTGCTTATGCAGCATGAGCATTGGGCGAATGTGCGCATCGCCCGTTGGCTGCTCACACTACCGGAGATACCAGACCGCGCAAAATCCCTGTTCGACCACATCATCGCAGCGCACGACAACTGGTGGGCGAGGGTTGCGCAAAGCACGCCCTCCTTAACAACATGGACAGCTAACCTTCAGCCTGCTCAGTATGAAACGCTGCTGGATCTCTACCACCGCCAGTGGGTGGACTGGCTCGTGCGCACCGGTGCTACAGGCAGCATCACGTACCAAAACCTGCGGAGAGAAAGTTTCACCAATGACGTGCCTTCTATCATCATTCACCTGAGCCTGCACGCGCAATACCACCGCGGGCAGATTACAGAGCACCTCCGGGCTTCAGCCGCGACCCCTCCCCCCACCGATTACATCGTTTGGGCCCGGCAACAGAGAAGTTGAACGGGCATATCCGGAATGAAAAGCAACCGGATTCAGCTCCGTTGCGCACCGGCTTCTCTGAGATAGGCTGATGTCGAAGGACCTTCATTCATCACTACATCCAGCACGGAGAGGTTGGATAAAAAACCGTAGCGCTGCTGAAAAACCTGCACATATTCCGGATAGGTATAGGCGGCGGAATGTTTGAATGCGGGCCGCAGGTCAGCGCCGTGCCATGACTCCTGATAGGCCGACAGCACCACGGGGAGCGGCAGCAAAAATTCGTCAGAAAGCCAGCGAAGTACACGCAGGCTAAAAGCGGCAAGGGAGGTCTCACCGTTAATGAGCAAGGCATTCAGGTCGTCGGCATAATGCTCAAAAAAGGGCGAACGTCCGTAGGCGGCGCGTATGGTTCTGAAATGCTGCCGGCCCCAGACCTGTCCGAAAATCTGTATCTCCGACATGGACTTTCTGAGCCCTTGCGTTCCTTCCACCGGAATGGTCAGCCACATGCGGCCCGATGCACCGGCTATCTCATAGCGGTTGCGCATGGATTGTTTGACGTAGTGTTCGCCGAGGTCGATATACGCTTCACGGTGCTGTGCTATGCACGCATACCAATGCACGGATGGAAACACACACAGCGGCAGCAGTAACCTCATGTGACATGGTCACTTCACAAACCTGAACATGCGGTTCCAGCGCACCGAACTTGAATTGTTGTGCGCCTGCTGGTTTTTACTCAGCCAGGTGAACACCGGTTTGCCTACGATATGGTCAAACGGCACAAACCCCCAGTAACGCGCATCGAGCGAGCGGTGGCGGTTATCACCCATCATCCAGTAATAGTCTTGTTTGAAGGTATACTCGGTAGCCTCTTTGCCGTTGATAAGGATTTTTCCTCCCGACTCCTCCCAGCTATTGCCTTCATAGACCTCAATCGCTCGCTGATAAAGGGCCACGTTTTCGGGAGTCAGGGTAATACGCATTCCCCTGGCGGGTATAACCAAGGGACCGAAATTGTCACGCGACCAGCTGCTGAAAGGTGCCAGCGGTGAGTTGGGAAATATGTCAAGATTGGTCTGTTCGCTTACGAGTGAATCAATACAAGGGGCAATAAATTCGACCAGGCTGCTCTGTTTGAGTTTTTCATACTGCGCATTGGTCAGCGCGAGGTTGATGTTGGCCTGGTTAGTATAATGATGCACCGGTTGCACGTTTCCTGGTGCAATATCAAATTTTGCAAGCAGGCGCATGACTTCCGTGCGGTAGCGTTCATTGTCGGTTTGGGTCAGGTTGAAACGCACATCATAAGACCACATGGCATCTTCCGGATCCTCAACCCTCTTGTCGTTGATATAGAGACTGCGGTCACGCAGCTCGAGTTTCTCACCCGGAAGTCCTACACAGCGCTTGACGAAATTTTCCTTCTTATCCATCGGTCTTGTCCTCAGCCCTTCAAT
>DHLU01000014.1:0-3856 GCA_002405435.1 Flavobacteriales bacterium UBA4660 | reverse complement strand
ACGATGTACCTGTCTTCCATGAAGTGCTTGCGTGCCTCGGCATCGTATGCGGCGCGGGTGCTGAGGTACTTGGAAAGTGAGCCGGCGATGAAAATTCCTTCTTTGCGCAGATAATCCTGGTAATCATAGCCGGCCAGTGTGGGGTGCACAATGATGGTATCATTCGCGGGGAAGTTGAAAACCACCGGATCATACCGTTTCACCTTGCCCCAACCGGGAAGACGGAAATACGGTAGAGAGAACCACTCTGTATAGCTGTTGGTCATGCTGCCCGGCAGGGCGTTGTGCACGAACGGAACGGAAAATGGCGTCTGCGGCACCTTGGCTCCGTAAGACATCTTGCTCACAAATAGATAATCACCCACAAGCATGGAATTTTCCATCGACGGGGTGGGTATGGTGAAGGCCTCAAAAGCAAATGTGCGTATGACGGTAGCGGCCACTACGGCGAACACAATGGCCTCACCCCACTCCCTGAAAAATCCCTTTTTCTTTCCTTTCCAGTCGCGCGGACCTACAAAAGCAGCTTCCTGTTGCCGGAACGCCAGCTTAATAAGCGCATACCAGGGTAATAGGCCAAACAACCATTGCTTTGCCGTGGATCGCTGACCAAAAGCTATACCCGTCTCCACGCTGATGATCACAAACATGATGAAGTTGACACCCGGAACGAGCAGCAACAGCCACCACCACCAGGGCCGTTGAAGGATCTTCAGCAGCGGAATGAGGTTGAGCAGGGGAATGAACTGCAGTGAAGAGGATTGACCAGCCCTTCTGAGCAATTGGGGCACTGTGGCTGCATAAACGGCTAAGAGGGCAATGAGGAGAATCCAGGGTATCATCTGTATGGGTTATTCAAAAGGATAAAAAATCGTTCATGGAAAATACACCGCGCTTCCCGGCCAGCCACTCGGCAGCCCTGACGGCTCCGGTGGCAAAACCCTTGCGGTTGTGGGCTTCATGCCGCAGGCTTATCGTATCGTGGGGCGAGGTGTAGCTGATGGTGTGGGTGCCGGGTACCTCTCCGGTACGCTCGCTGGATACCGCGAGCGTCTCGGCATCGGCCACACTGTCATTGATCCAGCTGTGCTTGCGCTGAAGTTCGTCAACAATGCCCTCGGCCAGGGTGATAGCCGTACCGGAGGGCTTATCTAATTTGTGCACATGGTGGGCTTCATGCACCGAGGGTTCATACTCACCGAACCGGTTCATGATGCGGGCCAGCTCGCGGTTAAGGTGAAACAGGATGTTGACCCCGATAGAAAAATTGGTGGAGTACAAAAGGGTGTGGCCACCCCTTACCGCCTCATCGCGCACTTCAGGCAGGCGCATGTACCACCCGGTGGTGCCGACCACGACCGGACAGCGGGCTTCAAAACACTTAAAAATATTTTCAACCGCCGTGGCGGGCGTGGAAAATTCTATAGCTACATCGGTTCCGTCGAGGTCAGCCGGTACGAAGGGTTTGTGAGAACAGGATTTCACCGTGAGCAGGTGGCCGGAGGCGAGGGCAACTGCCTCCACCTCATGTCCCATTTTGCCATATCCAAGAATCGCAATCTTCATCCGGCGCAAGTTAGAAACGTATGGTTAGTCCTAACGCCGGCTGTACACCTGTGGTACTAACAACGGATGGGTGGAAATTCAGGCTGAGGTCATCACCCACATCATAGTAAAATAGATGGCCGTCTACATTGGCATCAAGCACCTGAAGCAGGTACACGGCACCGAAGCAGATATAGCTCAGGTCGCGCCACTGGTGGTAGGTTTCCTGCAACTGGTCGAGGGCGCCGGCATCATAACCGGTATCATTGATGGTCGACGGATCGCTGTCGCGCTCGGCAATGAGCGCATCCCGGTACAACCTGAACCTGTCGTTATTATGCGCGATAAAAGCGCCGCAGGTACCCAGACCTCCAACCGCAATCAAGCCCTTCCAAGCCTTTCGGTTGTACACCTGACCCATCCCGGGAACGACAGCAGAAAATATGGTAGCCCTGAGCGGAGAATGGGGTTTAAGGTTCCATTTTTGCGAAAAACCCATGCGTGCGGGTGGTACCCCGACTCCGGCCGAATCGGCCTGCTGACCGGCCACAAAAGATGCCGTCAGCCAGGCAATCACCAGCGTCACCCACCGTTTACATCGGAAATTAACCCGGTTTGTCGCCCGCATATTCGTGCCACAAATTTACGAATGAAGCCCCGGCTGCCGCGCAGCACCGGGCATTCTCCGTCTGCCCCACCTGCCGGCATTTGGCGTAAAAGTGCTTACCTTGGCCGTCATGAAATGGTTTACCCTGACCGCGGCCTTCGCCGCACTTCTGCTGATTGCAGATACGGCATGCGCCCAGTACGAGATTGGTCACCGTACAGAAAGCTTTTACGACAGCACCCGCGACCGCAACGTGGGTGTGGAGGTCTATTACCCGGCAGACATAGCCGGAGACGACGTCGCCGTCTCCATGGGCAGTTTCCCGCTGGTTGTCTTCGGGCATGGCTTCTTTATGCCCTGGAGCGACTACTCCAATATCTGGCAGTTTTTAGTGCCCACCGGTTATATCATGGCCTTCCTGACCACCGAGGGCAGTGCATTCCCCAGCCACGGAGACTATGGGCTGGATTATCTCGTGGTCGCTTCCGGATTTGAAACCGAAAACGAGAGCAACGCATCACCCTACTACCAGCACCTTAGCGGACGGGAAGGCTTTGTCGGTCACTCCATGGGAGGAGGTGCCGCCTGGCTGGCAGCAGCCGGCAACAACGACATTGAAACTGTCGTGGGACTGGCACCGGCTGAAACCTCGCCTTCCGCTATCTCTGCAGCCAGCGATGTCACCGTGCCTGCGCTTGTCATAAGCGGTTCTTCCGATGGAGTTACGCCGCCACAAGACAACCACGGGCCGATTTACGACCTGTCGGCCTCTGACTGCAAGGCTTATGTCAGCCTCAATGAGGGATCACACTGCGGATATGCCGACGACGGTACAATCTGTGACCTCGGTGAATTCTTATTCAACGGCATGGATAGGGAAACACAGCAAACCATTACGCACCAGCTGCTGCAGTTCTGGCTCGGCTTCTTTCTTAAAAATCAGGAAGACGCCGGAGATGCCTTCGAAGCCTATTGCGCCTCCAATGCCGATACAGACCTGACCACCAATTGCACACTGACGGCGGTAGCAGAACTTGAGCGCCTGCCGTCGCTTTACCCGGTGCCGGCATCCTCCTTCTTTATGCTTCCCGGAGCCGGTCTGTTGGAGGTGTACGACGAAACGGGAAGAAACATTTTCCGAGGCCGCAGCATGCAGGGCGTGCCGGTCGATTGCAGCCAGTGGCCACAGGGTTGTTATCTGGTAAGGTTTGATCAAGACGGCGAAACAATGACTGCCCGCCTGCCCGTCATTCACCACTGAGCGCTGATCTGAGCGAGCACACGCGCCTCAAGCGCCTGGGCCTTCGCCTCAAGTTCGCCGGCTTCGGCAAGCAGACGCCCGGCAAACTGTTTGTCTTTGATACTTCCTGCGTTAATGCGCACATTCATTGCGGCACCCAACACAGCGGTGCGTCCGCACAACACCCCTACACCCGCATCTGAAATGGAGTTGGGATTTCCCGATAGAACCATTTCATGGCAAACTTCCATTACGTCAAGTGCCACGCGTGCCGTCCTGAGCGGAACCTCCATCGCGTACTTCGACGCGGCCGCTATGGCCTCAGCCCGCGACTTTTTCTCTTCCTCTTTTTCCTTTGGCATGCCAAAGGCCGACATGATGGCGTTAAAAGCCCGGGTATCTTCGTCCACCAACCGGAGTAGTTCGCGCTGCGCAACCATGGCCCGTTCAGCCACCTTCGAAAA
>DHLU01000228.1 GCA_002405435.1 Flavobacteriales bacterium UBA4660 | reverse complement strand
GAAGGCTTGCCCACCTTGCTTACCAACGACTTCAGCCAGTTTGGCTTTGGCGGCACGCAGACCGCAGGCGGACAGCCATCTGACAATGAGATCTGCACCCACCCCGTTTTCGGAACGGCCGGCGACTTTCTCCTCGGCGGAGATGGAGCCACCGACCTGGGCGGAATCTCTAACGACCGTGTCGGCGGCGGTGGCGGCGGCAGCGGTTACTATGGCGGCGGCGGCGGCGGAAGCTACGACGGCTGTTTTGGCGTAGGTAGCGTGGGCGGTGGCGGTAGTGGCTTCCTGCTTTGCGAGGATTGCCCCGAAATCAGCGGTTTTATCAGCACGGGACTGGCGAATGAACCGGCCAATGCGGGCGACCCGCTCCTCGACCTGTATCCCGGAACCGCCACCGGTGCCGGCGGCGAGCCTGGCGGCGGTGGTCTCATCCGTATCTGCTATTCAGTCGGTTGTGTGCCGACGCAAATTGACACGAGTATCACCACATGCGGAAGTTATACCAAAGAACTGGGTGATGTCTTTACCCAATCCGGAACCTACACCTATACCCTCTCGGCCGGCGCATGCGATACGGTGGTGAACCTAATCCTCACACTGCTTGAAATACCTCTTGTGCAGGTTGAAGATGCCGCTATATGTCCCGGGGCTTCTGTAACGCTGACACCTTCGGGTGCGGAAAGCTATACGTGGACACCGGCCCAGTCCACTGCCCCTGACGGCTCCATCACCGTGAGTGCGACCGAGACCACGGTATATAGTGTTGTGGGAACAGATAATAATGGCTGCGTGTCTGAACCTGCCACAGCCACTGTCTCGATGCTTTCAACGCCCGATGCAGCCTTTACGTTTTCTCCGCTCAACCCAGATGCCGGCAACGCTGCCGTGACCTTTACCAACCTCACCAATGATGCTGTGGAAGCCATATGGACCATAGACGGGGAGGAAGCCGGCACCTCAGTCGACGGTTTGTCTTACTCATTTCCAGGTCAGCCGGGCGCATACACGGTTGAACTGTGGGTCGTAAACAGCGATGGTTGCTCAGCAACAGCCACGACCACGGTGGTAATTGGCGGTGTTTTCACCTTGTTTGTTCCCAACGCCTTCACCCCCAACGGCGACGGTATCAATGAAGTCTTTGGAGTCACCGGTACTGGTTTTAGTGCGGAAGACTACCAACTCGAAATTTTTGACCGCTGGGGCGACCGGGTGTTCAGCAGCACCGATCCCTCGGAGATATGGATGGGAAATAAGTCGGGAAGCAATTACTTTGTGCCGGACGGGGTCTACACCTACTCGTTGACTGTGCGACCTGACAGCGAAGCAGCGCCCAAAAATTTCCGCGGGCATGTAGTGCTCTTCCGATAAAGCACAAGGCCTTCATAAAACAAATCCTGGCCTGGCGTGCATGTAGTGCAACGGTTGAGACCTTGTTCGCACAACAGCTTACCAAACGTATGGCATGCGGGTATAGGCAGGCCCTCAGGCTTCAGTTCAGGATCGCCGGCACGTTTGCCGGGTAGCCAAATGGCACATTACGAAGGCACCACCTCCCGGTATATGATGTTTTTATGACGGTGTCTGTATGAGCCTTCGATGACTATTCAATGCATAGAATGAGCGGGAAGGGTAGGCCTGTTTTCCGGCCTGAAGATGCCCGCATGGCATGGGTGGGCAACAGCGAAGCGGTGAGTCTATGCCCTGGATGGCGTTTATCACTGCCGGATTACCTGGCGGCGCAACGATGAGCAAGCAGACCGGTTATCGGGTTCTAAGAGGCTGCTGCACTGATTTTACGGTCATACGGAGCCGATTCCCACTGCGCATGCGCGATGTTTCCCCTCTTCTCATTTTCTTGCCGGTGGCGACTGAAAACTCCCCCTTCCGTGGGCAGCCCAGAGCTCAGTGCACCTTTTTAGGCGAATTTGCGTTTCAGTTGTAATGGAGTGTAGAACCTTGCAACCATGAATGCAGCTGCTGAAAACGTAAGCCCGCGCGACCGGTGGAGAAGGGTCATGTACTTCTTCCCCTTGCAATTGCTCTTGCTGCACATCAAACACAACCAGATGTTGCTGCTGCTGTGGTTGTTGCTTTTCGGATTTGCTACAGGCACACTGGCGTCGGGATTCGGGGTGCCGCAACAGTTTTTGGTGCCGGAATATCGTGGAGTGACCGGACCCGTCTCTTTTTTTATTGTCGGATTTGCGCTCGGCGGCTTTATTGAGGCCTTTAATGTCTTTACGTACATACGCTATGCCCGGAGGTTCCCTTTCATTGCCACCCTCAGCAAGCCCTTCTGGAAGTTTACACTCAACAACAGCGCACTGCCCCTGCTTTTTCTTTTTACCTACGCGGTCAACAGCGCGGTATTTCAGGTAAACCGCGAATTTTTTGACGGTATCCGCGTGGCCCTGCACCTGTTCAGTCTCCTGGCCGGTGTGGTGCTGTTTGCCATTATTTCCTATTTCTATTTCTCGCGCACCAACAAGGAGGCACGCCAATACGGAAAGGCCAGAAAGAGAAAGTGGAAAGAGGAACCGGCAGAGGCAGAGCCTGCAGTGTCGGGTGCTGCAGCCAAATGGTTTCGGCACCGTCGAAGATTCAAGCCCTGGCATGTGGAGACCTATGTTTCCTCATTCAGCCGAATCAGCCTGGCGCGTGAAAGCAGCCACTACAGCCGGCAGGTGCTCGCCCGCGTGCTGTCGCAGAATCACCTTAATGCCTCCCGCTTTGTGCTGGCCCTGGTGGCAACGTTTCTGATCATCGGCTCCCTGCGCGAGCATGAATTCTTTGTTATACCGGCTGCGGCGAGCGCACTGCTCTTTTTTTCGATTGTGATTATGCTGGTCAGTGCCCTGTTTTCGTGGATCCGGGGCTGGACCATTACCCTCTTTCTCCTCTTGCTGGTGGTAATCAATTTTTTCTATACGGAACTGCAACTGATTACCTATGAGAGCAGGGCGTACGGACTGAATTACGATGTGCCGCCGGCTCGTTACAGCGCCCGTGAGCAGTTGCCCGACCCCGAAAGGGTAGCGGCCGACACAAGACAGACACAAGATATCCTCGAGAAATGGAAGGCAAGGGTGCACAGCGATACGGCCGCTGACCTGCCCAAGCTTGTCATCATCAATTGCAGCGGAGGGGGCTCCCGCTCCGCATTCTGGACCGCCAGAACACTCATGCTCGCAGACAGTGCACTGGGAGGCGGACTGATGGACCACTGCGTGTTGATCACCGGGGCTTCGGGCGGCATGATCGGTGCCGCCTATGCAAGGGAATTGCACTGGCGTGAACGTCGCGGACTGCTTGAAGCCTGGCACGATACACTACTGGCGGAGGATATGTCGGAAGACCTCCTGAACCCCATCATGCTGAGCATTGCCACGAATGACTGGTTTGTGCGTTACCAGCGGTTTGAAGACAACGGACAGTCCTATACCAAGGACCGGGGCTTTGCTTTTGAGCAACAACTGGCGGCTAATACACATGGTTGGTTTCCCGACAGGCTGCTCCATTACCGCGCGGCAGAGTACAATGCCGATGTACCAATGATTGTGCTCTCACCCACCATCCAGCATGACGGCAGAAGAATGCTCATTGCAGCCCAGCCGATGAGTTACCTCTCCGGCAACCGACTGGAAATGCCCGGTGCGCCGGTGGCAGAGGACGTGGAATTTTCAAGGCTTTTTGAAGCCCAGGGGGCAGACAGCCTCCGGTTCCTGACGGCCCTTCGCATGAATGCTACCTTCCCCTACGTTTTGCCATCCACCAACCTGCCGGCTGAACCGGAAATTGAACTCATGGATGCCGGGGTGCGTGATAATTTCGGACTCAAGTCCACCCTGCGGTTTTTATTCGCCTTCCGTGAATGGATTGCTGCCAATACCTCAGGGGTAGTAATCATGCAGGTGCGCGATCTGCCCACCGACCGCGGTTTCGACAGGTCGCACCCAACGCTGCTCGGACAGTTTGCGGCGCCGCTGGGAAGCATATACGGCAGCATGCCCAAAACACACGACTATAACCGCGACCAGATGCTTCAGTACTTCAGGGCGTCGGACGATAAACCGGTAGATGTGCTCTCATTCGAATTGCAGCACGATGAGAAAAATTTTGTTTCGCTGAGCTGGCACCTCACGCGTTCTGAAAAAGCAGTAATCCGGCAGAGTTCACGCAGCGTGTATTTTCAGCGGCAGGTTCAAGCGCTCGATTCACTCATCAGGCCGCGTTAGCACGCAAGGTCAGGGCATAAAAAACGACTTCGCCTGCCTGACAACTGCCCGCACGGTTTCGGTATCCGTTTCTGCGTAATGCATGTCAAACAGGGTGGCGGTATTTTTCGGAGCCACCGGCTTGCGCGCGCTCAGGTGATAATCGCTGATGCCGTGGGTAAAAAGGTTGCCGATGGTTTCAGACGTGATGCCTCCTCCTGGCATGATTGAAATGCGCCCCTGGGTTTTTGCCGCGAGCTGGCGAATGACTTCGATGCCGTCAGGACCCGATGCCGCACCACCGGAGGTCAGAATGCGCTCACAACCGGTTTCAATCACCGCTTCCGCACTTTCAAAAAGATCCGGGGTGATGTCGAAGGCCCGGTGAAATACGGTCTTCATCGGCAGAGCCCACTGCACCACATCGCGCATTTTTTTCACCTCCACCTCATTGTTTTCATCCAGCACACCGGTCACGATACCATCGGCACCCATCACCTTGGCGTTTTCAATATCCCGCCGGATGGTCTCGAGTTCAACCCGCGAATAACAGAAATCACCTTCGCGAGGCCTAATGAGGACATAGACCGGAATGGTGGTGTACTGCCTGACCAACTGGATGAGACCAGACGAAGGCGTGATGCCCGCCGTACCGAGGGCACTGCAGAGCTCGACACGGCGCGCGCCTCCCGTTTGGGCGTTGATCGCGGATTGCACCGAGGTGGCAACAATTTCAATGGTAAACAACGGTTCTGCTGTTGGAGTAAATCAATCTACCATTGCCTGGCCGGCCTTGTATATCAGAAATAGCGATACCACACCTTTGACAACAAAGAATGCGATGGCCCACCAGCCGTACTTCTTTAACAATCGTGCGGTTTTTCCAGACATCTCAGGTGCAAACGTAATCGATGAATTCAGACAGTGCAAGAGAACTTTCTCCTGCCTTACCCAGGAAAAAACAAGAAAAAACCCGCGGAGTTCGCGGGTTTTGAAAATTCATTGCTGAACGAATCAGGCTTCTGACGTTGCAGGAGCCGCTTCGTTGGTGTGATAATGCTTTTTCTCCTGAATACGGGTAGCCTTACCGGTACGCGAGCGCAGGTAGAACAACTTGGCGCGCCGAACTTTTCCGCGCTTGGTTACCTTGATTTCATCGATGAAGGGAGAGGAAACCGGAAAAATCCTTTCCACTCCGATTCCGCCTGAAATCTTGCGCACAGTAAAGGTGGCTGTGGAGCCTGAACCCTTGCGCTGGATTACCACGCCGGGAAACTCCTGGATACGCTCTTTGTTTCCTTCTACAATTTTGTAGCTCACAATAATTGAGTCACCTGCCTTAAAATCAGGAAGTTGCTTGGCGGTATTGAGCTTCTGCTCGAGTTGTTTGATGCGGTCCATGGCGTGAATGTTTATGGGTCAACCCAAAAATTCGGGGCGCAATAATACGAAGGTAAACCCGTATCTGCGGTATCCCCGGATCAAAATTTCCCGTCGAGCAGCGCTTTTTCTGCCGGACGGCTGTGTTTCCATCGTTTATGTGACCACAGCCAGTATTCGGGGGCACGGGCTATTTCGCCCTCCAACTCCCGAAAGAGCCGCATGGTCAGCTCACCCTCAGGCATATCCGTCGTGGAGCGGGTAATGAGCTTGTACGTGCCTTCGTAGTAGCCGCGCCTCACCTTGCGGATATAGCCATACACAATAGCCATGTCATAATCCCTGGAATATTTTTCCGCACCGAAATACGCCGCGGTTTCCCGGCCTAAAAACTTCAGCCACACGCATTTACGGGGGTCTGATGGCGACTGGTCAAAGGCCAGTACAATAGCCTTTACGGGGTCTTCGCCCGAGCGCAGGTAGGCACCGGTAGCCTTGGTGGGTACCAGCTTCATTCCGAAACGGCCACGGCTCGAAAACATTTTGCGGTTGAGGAAGGGGTCTTTCAGGGCCTTGTAAATGCCTACAATCTTGTGCTTCATGCCGACAGGTGCGATAAGGGCCCAGGTTTCCCAATTGGCGTAATGTCCGCCGCAGATTACCGCGCTCTTGCCCTCTCCGGCCAGCCGGTTGAGTTCTTCGGGATTGGTAATCACCATCCGGCGCAAGGCCTCTTTGCGGCTAATCGTAAAATTCTTGATGCTTTCAATGACCAGGTCAGACAAATGGCGGTAAAAACGTTTTTCAATTTGCCTGCGTTCGGCCTGGCTTTTTTCCGGAAAGGCCTGGCGGAGGTTGTCGCGCACGACTTCGACGCGGTAGCGCACAAGGTGGCGCAATACCAAGTAGAACAGGTCAGATACCCTGTATAGCGCTGCCAGCGGCAGAAGGCTCAGGGGGAGCAGTACCAGGTAATAGAGGATACGGGTCATACCGGCGAATCAAATTCGAGGGTGAGTCCGTCGTAGGCCAGGCGGATGTGCGGGGGCAACTGTGCTTCCACCTCCGCATGGCATCCGAGCTGGTGGCTGATATGGGTCAAATAGGCCCGTGCCGGATTGACCCGGCCGACGATGTCCACAGCCTCGGCCAGGGTGAAGTGGGAGGGATGGGGGTCTGCCCTTAAAGCGTTTAACACCAAAGTATTAACGCCTTTTAACCGGGTAAATGTTTCTTCAGGAACGAAGTTCGCGTCCGTGATGTAGGCGAAGTAGCCCGCCCGAAAACCGAGTACGGGCAGGTTCATATGGAATACGGGCAGCGGCTCAAGTGCAAAGGGCCCGGCAGTAAATGCCTCATGGCTAATGCGGTGGAGTTCGATCCGGGGCACACCAGGATACAGGGTTGGACTGAAGGCATAGTGAAATTCGCGCTGCAGTGCCTCTTCGACCTGCAGGGTGCAATAGACCTTCATTTTCTCACCGGTGAAATAGTTGAACGCCCGCACATCGTCAAGTCCGGCAATGTGGTCCTTGTGCTCATGCGTGAAGACGACGGCATCGAGGCTGTCAACTTTTTCACGCAGCATCTGTTGCCTGAAGTCGGGCCCGCTGTCTATCACCACGTTGCGCCCGGAGGCCGAGAGCATTACCGAGGTGCGCAAACGATGGTCGCGGCTATCGGCTGAGCGGCACACGCTGCAGGAACAGGCAATAACCGGGACGCCCTGGGATGTACCCGTGCCGAGAAAGGTAACGCGCATTCACACAGAAATTACACGGCGGCAAGGTAACCACACACGCCAGTTTTGCAGCCCGGCCTGCGAAGGGCCGTTTCTGCAACGGGATTTGTGCAGATTCGCTCCGTAAACCTACCTTTGTATCCAGTAATTAATTGCTCAAGGTATTGGAACTCGACCGGGTAGTACTCTCCGCCTCTCAGAAAGCGCTTCGCATCAACCTCAACCCCGACATCTACGGCACCTTCGCCGAGATCGGAGCAGGACAGGAAGTGGTGCGCTTCTTTTTCCGGGCCGGAGCCGCCTCAGGCACCATTGCAAAAGCCATGAGCGCCTACGACAAAGACTTCTCCGATGCGATCTACGGCAAGGAAGACAAGGGAAGGTATGTGTGCAAGCCGCGCCTGGTCAATATGCTCAACCATGAGTACCGGCTTATTGAAGAGCGCCTCAATCGCAAGGACCATGCGACCAAGAAATTTTTTGCCTTTGCCGATACCGTCGCCACGATTAACTACCAGAAGACTATTCAGGGTCATGGTTGGCTGGGTGTGAAGTTTCAGTCAGAACCCAACAAAGACCCCAATGTGATTATCCTGCATGCCCGCCTGCATGAGCAGGACGGACTGCTGCAACAGGCTACCATCGGCATACTCGGGGTAAACCTGCTGTACGGTTGTTACTTCTTCACCGGAAAACCGCAGGAGCTCCTGCTCTCGCTCTATGATAACCTGAGCCGTTCCCAGATTGAGATCGATATGATCCAGATGACGGGCCCAGATTTTGTCAATGTCGACAACCGACTGCTGTCGCTGCAGCTGGTGAAGCACGGTATGACGGATGCCGTGATTTTTTCACCCGATGGAAGAAATATTCAGGCAGCCGATATCCTTTACAAAAAGAACATACTCGCACTGCGCGGCAGTTTCAGGCCCGTCACCAAGGTGAATCTCGACATGATTATGAAGGGCTTCAAACTCTTTGAACATGAACACCGTGTAGACGAAGAACAGATTCAGGTATTGTTTGAACTCACGCTCAACAACCTCAGGGCGGAGGGTGAACTGGATGAACAGGATTTTCTTGACCGCGCAGACATTCTTTGCTCACTGGGTCAGACGGTGCTGGTATCCAACTATTCGAAGTACTACAAGCTTGTCGAATACTTCAGCCGTTACACCAGCAAGCGTCTTGGTATCATCATGGGCACCAATATGCTCATGGAACTGTTTAGCGAAAAGTATTACCGTGACCTGAACGGCGGCATTCTCGAGGCATTCGGTGTGCTCTTCAGCCGCGACCTGAAAATCTACCTGTATCCGTGGAAAGACCAGCATGGTAACCTGCTCACGTCGCGCAACTGTCCGATTCACCCGCGCATCCGGCCGTTGTTTGACTACCTGGTGTACAACAAGCGCCTTGTGGACATTGAAGACTACAACGCCGAAGTGCTCGATATCTATTCCAAGGATGTGCTCAGCATGATTCAAAATGGCATCACCGGCTGGGAAGAAAAAGTGCCCACTTATGTCGATACCATCATCAAGGAAAACAGGTTATTCGGGTATGATCCCTCTGTGAAATCAAGTCCGGATGAAGAGGCGCGATGGCACAGCCATCAGAAAAAAGTAAATCCGTTCTGAACTTTATTTCTCCCCGAGTACCGACAACAGGGTTTCCAGTTCGCCGGCCTTGTCATCTTTGCCCTGCTGGCGGTACGCCGTGGTAAGCGACTGAAGCATGCGTACCATGAGTTGCTGGTGTGTGCAGGGCAGCAGGGGTTGCCCGTTCCCTTCGCGTCCCCCGCTGGCATCATGCCGGGCTACAATCGCACCCATGGCCAGGGCGTCTATATAAAAGAGAATGTCTTCATGAAAAGCATCAGGCAACTGGTCAAGCACCGATAAATCCTCGAGATTTTCCAGGTGATCGAGCGCTTCCAGGTCATCGAAAACCGGGTTGGCATAGCACATCAGCATCGGACCGGGTCCGTCGACACCATAAATGGGAATGTCGAGGCTTTCGGCCAGCGACAGGTAAAGCATGGCCAGTGAAATGTCATTGCCGCTTCGGCAGCTGAGTACATCGCTGAGGTAATACTGCTGCGGAGTCGTTGAGGGATCGTTAGCCGGTCTGAAGCCCGCGGCGCGGTAGAGGATATAATTGAATACGTTGACTGTTTCCAGCGCGGTAAGTTCATCGTTGAGCTCAAGCCAGATGTCCTGACGCAATTTGCTCACCTGCCGGCGGAGCTCATATTCATCGAACGAAGGGTACTGGTAGCGGTTGATAATGAGCCAGCCCTCAAGCAGGGTCGACTGGGGGTGCTCGGCCCATTCCTTCAGCCGGGTGTACACACTCTTGTATTGTATGCACTGGATCAGCTCACCTACACGGTGGTGAAACAACGGCCCAAAATCATGGCTCTCCCACCAGTTTTCCAGGTGGGGCAATATTTGTTCACCGCGTTCCTCCAGCTCTCTGCGAACGGCAGAGTAGATGGATTCATCCGGGTCTTCAATCAGCGAAATGAGTGCGCTGAGATCTTGCTGGCTCATACCTTTAGTTTCTGTAAGGGTACCCGCATTGGGGGTACCGCTTTGCGTGCCTTTTGAGGCTAAACCAAAAATATTGGGCCCTTGCACCCTCCTTCAGGCTTCGGAGGGCCAAGTTTGCACAATGACCGTCTTAAAATCTCTCCAGCACAGATTTGACAAGGGTTTCCACCGCAATTGACGGGTCTTTGTGGAATTCTTTTCCGGTGCGATTCGCCAATACCACACAGGTCGTGAGTGCCCTATGCCCGAGCAGGGCCGAAAGCGCATATAAACCGCTGGTTTCCATCTCATAATTCGCGATGCGCAGTCCTTCCCACGACAGGGTATCAATGAGCCGTTGCCGCGCCCGCGGCTCCGAAACCGGCAGCCGCAACTGACGCCCCTGACCCCCATAAAAACTGTTGGCCGTCCAGGTAATCCCCTGGTGCATGCCGCCGGCTACCCGTCCGAGGAGCCCTGGGTCGCAGGCAAAGGCATAGGGCCGCCCGTAACCCGGCACAGGCATCAGGGCTGTCAGGGCCTCTGCCAGTCCGGTCGCCATAAGGCTTTCTTCAAAATAGTAGTTCCATGGCAGGCCGTCCCAGCCAAAGGCATAGGCCGATGCAACCACACTGCCCGGCGGCAAGGCATCGCTGAGTGAGCCGCAGGTGCCAATCCTGAGTATTTCCAGCGATTGCAGCCGTGGCCGTATTTCCCGGGTCTGCAGGTCGATGTTTACCGCTGCATCCAGTTCCTGAACCACGATATCCACATTGTCTACGCCAATACCCGTGGATACTACTGTCAGTTCGCTCCCCCCCAGGCTGCCGGTATGGATGACAAACTCGCGCCCTGACTTGCTCACCCGCAAGCGATCGAAGTGTTTCGACACCTGAGGCACCCGTTCAGGATCACCCACGATAATAATGCGGGAGGCGATGTCCTCCGGACCGACACCAAGGTGGTAGAGGGTGCCGTCGGGACGCAGAATCAGTTCGCTCGGAGCAAAGGGCATAAGCACGATTTTCGCCCGAAAATAGCGCTATGCGACATGCTGTCAGTCAAATCAATTGTGGAAAGGTCCTTGCGCAGGGAGATACCCTCAGCGCTTTGACGTTGTGCGCGCCAACGGCAGGGGAGAGGAAACGGCGCGGGTTGAATCGGGAGAATAAAGCAACAACTTGAAAAAACTAAAGTATCCATCGGTCAGTGAAAAACCCTGTGGGTTGTCTGCCATCGCCGGGGCTGCGACTGCACCAGTTTTTTTCGGATCACCGGGTTGTACAACTGCATCAGATGCCAGCGCCGTCAGGGTACTGGCCAGTAAGAACAACAGGGGAACCAACACATTTTTCATAGCCATAGATAATTGAGGCCAAGATACACGGAGGTATGTCATCAGAACCAGTATTAACAAACGTTGGCGGTGCGCCCATAACGGATAAAGCCAGGCTCAGCAACGCCTTGCTGGTAACGGGTTTTTTTCTCGGCATCATGTGGACGGTATTCGCCTTTGACCATTACCTCGACTGGCCAGTCAACCGCTACGGGCTGCTGCCGCGCGATATGGCCGGTCTGCGCGGAGTGCTCACCATTAATTTCCTGCACAGTAGCTGGCACCACCTTTGGCAAAATACCATGGCTTTTGCCGTGCTCAACACGGCGCTGTTTTTCTTTTACCGCCCCCTGTCACTCAAGGTTTTTCTTTGGTTGATGGTGCTTCCACCACTACTCATGTGGTGCTGGGCCCGCCCCGATAACCACATTGGCAGCAGTGTGCTGGTTTATGGCATTGCTGCCTTTCTGTTTACCAGTGGCATTGTGCGGTGGGATATGCAGTTGCTGCGCGTTTCGCTCTTTGTCGCGCTCTTCTACGGTAGCCTTGTATGGTACGTCTTTCCCCTCGAAGAACGCATTTCATGGGAGGGTCACCTCAGTGGCGCCATCGTGGGTGTAGCACTGGCGTGGATCTTCAGAAAGCAGGGGCCTCAGCGGAAATCTTATCCGTGGGAATCGGAACCGGACGAAGACGAGCCAGACGAACCCGTACTGCCTGACAATGTCACCTACACGGAAATTCCCACGTTCCGTGCACCCGATCGACCCTAAACACACGGGCATTCAGGGTCACGCCCGGCCTCAGGAATTCAGCATAACCGGCATCACCAGCATCAGCAGGTCTTCCTTGTCTTCGCTCACTTCAGCAGGCGTAAGGATTCCGGCGCGGTTCGGCTGTGACATCTCGACATGGATGTTTTCTGTCTCGAGGTTGGAGAGCATATCACCCAGAAACTTTGAGTTGAAACCAATTTCCATGTCCTCGCCGGCGTAAGTGCAGGTGAGGCGTTCCTTGGCTTCATTGGCAAAATCGAGGTCTTCAGCACTGAGGTTCAGTTCTGACCCACCCAACTTGAGCCTGACCTGGTGGGTCGTCTTGTTGGCGAAAATGGAAACCCGTTTGATGGAACTGAGCATATCAGCCCGGTCAACGGTGAGTTTATTGGGATTTTCTTTCGGAATAACAGCTTCGTAATTGGGGTACTTACCTTCAATCAGCCTGCACATCAGGGTGACATGATCGAAGGTGAACAACGCGTTGTTTTCGTTGTAATCAATCTGCACCTGGGTAGCCGCGTTGCCCAGTGCCTGACGAACGAGGTTGAGCGGTTTGCGCGGTACGATAAACGAAGCCGCCTGGTCTGAACCCAGGTCGGTGCGGGTATAGCGCACCAGCCGGTGGGCGTCGGTGGCCACGAAGCGCATACTGTCTTCGTGAATTTCAAAAAACACCCCGCTCATGACCGGGCGCATGTCGTCGTTGCCGGCGGCAAACAGGGTTTTATTGATGGCCTTGGCCAGCACGCCGCCGGGCAGGGTTATAGAGCGTGAACCTTCCATGGCAGGCGCCTTGGGAAATTCATCGCCGTTGGCACCGGTGAGTTTGTACTTACCAAAATCGGAAGCGATTTCAATACCGAATGTCTTTGGGTCAATCGTAAAAGTGAGCGGCTGATCAGGCAGTACTTTCAGAATGTCAAGCAGCATTTTTGCCGGAATGGCAATGGTACCTTCATCTTTTGCTTCAATGGCCATGCGGGTAGTCATGGCAGTCTCCAGGTCGCTCGCGCTGATGGTCAATTCCTTCTTCGAGATCTCAAACAAAAAATTGTCAAGTATGGGCAGGGTATTGCTGCTGTTGAGCACACCGCTGAGCAATTGAAGTTGTTTGAGCAGCGCAGAACTGGATACGATGTATTTCATGTGGTTGACGTATGAATTTGGGTCGCAAACCTAATGGAATTTCTTTAAAGTAGGCGGGATGTGCGAAACTTGAAGCACGGGGGCAGGCAGCACCGGACCTGGATGTTATGTTTCTGAAAATTAAGTGTTTAATCAAAGCGTTCGGCCATGCACCGGTTTCATGGAGCCGGGCATGTGTTTACTGCCGGTTATCGCAGCCGGAATTCAGCCCAATACGGCCCGGATCTCTGAAACAATCGTGGCCGGACCGCCAAAGTGTTCAACGACCTTGGTATTGGGGAAATCCGAGCGAACCAATTCAATCAGTGCCTGGCGTTCATGCGGCTCCACGCCACCGCCCACGAGCACCAGGTCGATCTGGTTCATCCTCAGAAACGCTTCTGCTTCTGACCGGTCCAAAAAACCAGAACAGGTAAATCCTGCCTTCTGAAGAATATGCTGCACGTTATCAATCAGGTACTGGTGCCTGCCCAGGACAAGCACATGAAGGGAAGCGGAGTGAACGGCAGGGTTTTCGGTGGTCATAGCCGGGTTTTTTCAGCGACCGCAATATTATTGCGCAATTGCCTATTTCAAGACGCGGCCTGTGCTGATTTACCGAAGTAACCAAAACTATCACGCAGGATCTGATAACAACAAGGCATGTATGCTTCGCTCTTCAGAAGTTTTCCGGGATCATAGCGTCGGGCGCACCTGTGCGGTGTCACCACAACCGGCGCTGGCCACAGACGGCATCTTTTCTTGAATGGCGGATCATTGAAATACCTGGATGCCGCAAAGGCGTTGATACCCCGGTGCGTAATTTCCCGGCCGGCCGGTGGTTTCTCGCCATATTTGCAAGGCCTGAACATGAACCCGCTTCTCAACACCATAAGGCTGGCGCGACCTGTCAACCTGCTTATCATCGCAGCCACGATGTATGCGCTGCGTTATAATTTGGTGGCGCCGCTGGTCGATCTGCATGCCCACGGATCACCGCCTCCATTCGGACATTTTTCGTTCTTTCTTGCCGTGCTGGTCATGGCGCTGCTCGCTGCCGCCGGCAATACCATCAACGACTACTTTGACCAGAAGGTCGATCGCATTAACAAACCTGACCGCGTGATCGTCGGCAAAAGCATTAAGCGCAGGGTCGCCATGATTCTGCACCAATTGTTCAACGGAATGGCGGTAGTCATAGGACTCTATCTCGGCTGGCGCTGCCAGAGCTATGCGGTGGCACTCATTCCGGTTGTGGTCGCCGCCATCCTTTGGCTGTATTCGCCGGTGCTCAAGAAAATGTTTTTGGTGGGAAACCTGGCGGTAATGTGTTGTGTCATGATTGTACCCGTGTGGACCGGACTGCTGGAGACTGACGCCATCTGGCATGACTACGCCGACATGCTCATGCGGCCTCAAGAGCTCACACACCAAATCTGGAAATGGATGTTGGGTTACGCCGTTTTTGCCGCACTGCTGACCCTGGCCCGCGAGGCACAGAAGGACCTGGAGGATAGGGAAGGTGACGCCGCTGCAGGCTACCGCACCATGGCTGTTATCTGGGGTGCCGCCCGCACGGGCCGTTTTATCGCCATGCTGTTGGGCATCACCTTGCTGCTGGCCTTGGCCTCACTGGCCTATGTCTTTGGCCTCGGCGGTTGGACCACCGCCTTTGGAGCCCTGTGCGTGATGACGCCGCTTGTCATTTCCGTGATTGTTACCCTTAAGGCACGGTCAAAACAAGACTATTCCCGTGCGAGCCGGTACACGAAACTCACCATGGCCGGCGGCCTGATTTTCACATTCGCCATCCGCAGTTGGCTTTTGTCAGCGGGTTAATCTTTCTGAAACTATTCCCGCATGGCTGCAAAGGCTGACAGGGTTTACACGGCGGTCATCACAAATGCGCATCCATCCAGGCCAGGCGCTTGAGCAATGTTTCCGTGAGCCGGTTTTTCTCATCTTCCAGTCCGGAAGGGGTCTCCACATATGGCCAGAAAGAGCCTGATGGCCACGGAAAGCGCGCCCTGTCGCGAATCCGAAGGTCCTCATGGGCGTCGAAGATGTCATCAATCATACGCCGCAGTTCACTGTCACGCCACTGTGATTGCCGCAGTGCATCGTACCGCTGGCGGAGTGTCTCTCTGAACGGTGTATAATCAAACAATCCGAACCAGAAACCTGGCATTTCCTTTCGCCGGTTCAGCAGCCAGGTCGTGGTATCTGCCAGCGGATGAAAGGCAAGGTCGAAGTCCCACGCAGGTCCTGCAAAAACTTTTCCGCTGCGGTCGGTATAGAAAAATGTGCTCAGGCGGTAGGCATCAGGATTGCCTGTTGCTTCCTGCAGCAGCATGAAGTCGGCAAATGAGGCGATATCAAAGTGGGGGGGTCTGTCTCCGTAGTAGATATTGCCCTCGAAGGCACCGATGTCTTCGCGCAGCTGATTCCACGCAGCTGTATCATCTGGCCCGGGTTCTTTTACCAGATAACTCCACCACGTCATTTTGAGTGAGTCGTCACCGGTCTCCCAGCGGTCGCTCAGGAACAGGCCGCGCGCACCCGTTTCTGCCTGCGCATTGATCATGTCGAGAGAGGGTCGCTGCACGAGGCCGTATAGCCCACGGTAATTATTGTTAATCCAGAGTTCCACATATTCAAAGGCAGGAGATGGATGTTCCATACCAGACCACATTCCATAGGCTATGCGGTTGCGCGATTGCGATAGGTCAAACCATGATCCGTAGAGAACCCATTCGCGGATATTCGGGTAGCCCGGCACCACAGCGTTTCCGTCGAGCTTCAGGTTGTAAGATTTTTTTTCTGCGGTCAGAGAAGTATTACCGCGTGCCTTCATTTCACACCGCCATTCGAGATGCTCTTTACCATGGTCATAGCGAATATGCACCGAAACTTTTTTTTGGTCGGTTATATCCGTTCCACCGGTTTCAATAAACAACCGAGGGGCATTGGTCTGGGCGTATGGAGCCGCAAGGTTTCCGGGGCTTATGCGTCTTCCGGCGACCTTCGCGGTGAACGCTGCCAGTCCAAACGACGGATCTTTCAGCATGTCGGTTCCGGCTGCACTGATCAGCTCGAGGGTGTTGGTTCCTTCTTTCAGCTGCTGCATCGCATGGGCCGGCAGCTGCATAAACTGGACCTGGTAATAGGGCAAGATGGGCTGTTGTTCGCCCAGCGGTGCACAGGCATTGACAGAAAAATTACTTTGCTCATAGACGGAGGTTCCGTTCAACGCAGCGAGCAGGGGCATTGAGGAGGGAACCATCAGGCAGAGTTCGGCAATGTCAGACGGCTGGCAGGAGAAGGTGCAGACCATCCGGTATCGCATTATGCCAGACGGATCTCTTTGCTGCGTCACCCGCCACTCCCGGCCTTCGGGTGTAATGAGGTGCCATTCGGTCGTAGGCCTGATGCAGAGGTATAACGCAATGCCTGTGCAGAGCAAGAGTGCGGCAATGGCTATTCGTAGGGTACGTCTGCGTCGGTGATTCATTTCAAGGGGGTGAGCCGGATTACTTCCCCGCTCAACGGATGATAGAGCATGTAGTTTGTCGGTTTCGGATCAACAAACCAGCCTGCAGGTGCGCGCAGGCTCGCGCCAACTTCAGTCTTTTTGTGTGTCATCGACAGGGTGGCGTAAGGCCGAATGACCAGTCCTGCACCGAACACCACACGCTGCTCCGGTTGTGAAGCACATGCCAGTTCATACCCGCTGATGTCAGCCATGAAGGGAGAATCATTGCGCAGCATAAGCTTCTCGCTGCCGCTCATTTCCAGTTTCAGCAGGCCGGCCGGCGCCGGAAAGCACCCTGTATCAGGTGTATAAGACAGCAGCGGAATACCGAGCGAGTACTTTTCACCCAGCGCCTCCGCATCGTCCTGTTCGTGCCGAATCACCGAGAGGCTGTCGGAGTAGTAGTGTGCGCATGAATCGCATAGCGAAAAGGCATTGGACCGGGTGGTAATATTTCCGCCCAGGGCGTAGTCGGGATCCCTGCGCCGCGCAGCAACCGCGGTGCTGTTTTGGTCAAATAGGTTGCAGGAGAGGGTTGCCTCCGAAGAGTCTTTCACTTCGATAGCGGTTCGGCATTCGGCAATATAGTTGCCGTGTATGGCGATTGACTGCGATTTTCCGCGGTGGTCAGCGCCTACGCTGATTCCTTTGTCGGTGCATCGTGTTATGGCATTGCCGGTGATGGATACCTGCCTGCAGTTGTTGAGGTCAATGGCGTCATCTTTCGAGAACCTCACTGCATTGCCTTTGATGCGGCAGTCATGCATGTCGATGAGTTCAATGGCATCCGGGCAGGCTACGAAGGTGTTGTGCTCCACCACTGCGGTGCCTTCGTGCAGGTTCATGCCTTCCCCCGTCTGGTTGCCGATGAAAGCGCAATGGCGTACGGTGCACTCTCCTTTCTCTCCCCAGAGCATAGAGGCCCGCCCGGGTTCGAGATCGAGGTTTGATGAGGTCATGGTAATGCTGCAGTGCTCCATGTGCAGGTCGCTGCTGTGGTAGTTCACCCTCACATTGTAAAAATTTACATGTTGCAACACATTCGCTCTTCCGTTGGAAAAGTCAATGGCCTCTGCGCCGTTCCAGCCTGCGGCCGCCATGATGGTGACCGGCTTGTCAGCCGTGCCCCGGCATAACCATTCACCTTCTACGATGAGCCGGGTTCCGGGCATAAGCAAAATGGTCGCTCCCGCTTCAACATGGCAAGTGCTTCCTGCAGCCAGTCTTGTGCCGGTGTCAGCGGCATAGGGTGATGCGCCGGCCGCGAGCCTCAGGGTCTTGCCTCTGCCTGCATCGATGCGTTGGGTCTCCACCAGCAGGGTGCGCTGCACGGAAGGGTAGCCGCTGAGCCGCCATGCACCCAGCCTGGCCTCTACCTTCCATACATACTCGCCTGGAGACACGGTATCGGGCAGCGTGAACGTGGTGTCGGTAGTCGTCCAGCGGCAGGTAAGTGCCTCATTCCAACGTTGCGACTCAGGCACCCAGGTTACGGTGTACTGAACAGCACTGTCGGCATGCCAACGGCTTGCATGCCACCGAAGGGTTTTTCCCGCGCGGTCCAGATAGGGCTGCTCAACGACGTCAAACTGTGCAGGGCGAAGCGCCAGTTGGCTCAGCCGGTTATTGAGGGTGTGGTCAAAGAACTGCGCGGTCTCCCTGCATTTGTTCTGCCATTCGAAGGCATCAGCCACGTCATCACGCGCGTCCAGTTCGACCCACGGCTTCAACGCTTGCATGGCGCTGCTGATCATCGATGCAGGATTCATTTCCCTGACCATCGCGTCGATTTCTTTCAGGGCCCGGCTCACGTCTTCCATCACCGGTTCGCAGCGAAAGATTTTTTCGGCCAGTACGTTATCTCCGGTATAGTCACCGCTGGTTTCAAAGGGAAGTTTCCAATCATAGTAGCTCAGGCTTTTGTCTAGGTCCCACGGCATGAGGGTCCATTTGCCCGACGCCTGCGTATCG
>DHLU01000248.1:6816-10956 GCA_002405435.1 Flavobacteriales bacterium UBA4660 | reverse complement strand
CTCATTGCCGAAATGCGGGGGGCAGGCCAGGAAAGCAGTGTCAACGTGCAACGCTACAAGGGTCTCGGAGAAATGAATGCCGAGCAGTTGTGGGATACCACGATGAATCCTGAATTCAGCACGTTGCGCAAGGTGACCATTGACAATGCTTTGGAGTGCGACCACATCTTTTCGATGTTGATGGGTGACGAGGTGCCGCCGCGCAGGGCCTTCATTGAGGCCAATGCCAAGTACGCCAAGATCGACGCCTGATAGCCGCCGATATCCACAATGTGTTAAGTTGAATGGCCCGGGCAGCGGGGGCTTGTGGCTATGTTATTCGATGACCACCAGCTGTGTTGCTGACTCGTAGGGGGTCTCCAGGGTAATCAGGAGCACGCCCGCCGTTTCCGAGGGCTGCAGTTTGCGCTCGAAAAGGTTTTCGCCCGCACGTGTATCCTGAAGCAGCAGTTTTTCAATCACTGCGCCATCGGCGCGGGCTATGGTCAGGTACACTTCGCAGGCCTGCTTCAGATAATACTTTACACGGAAATTGCCTTCATTCGGATTGGGGTAAACCACCAAGCCGAGCGATGCGTTGCTTCTGAAATTGTACGTGTGCACTGGGTTGGCCACCTCCCTGACCAGCCACACGCGGTACACCGAAGGGCTGGCCGTACTCTGCGTACCGTCATTCACCCAGAATATATTGGCTGCCGAACTGCTGATTCCGCCGTAGATATGCCCCATCAATGTGGTGTCTGCCGTTAGCCCATCGAGTTTGAATACCCCGTTGTCGTAATGGGGCACATCGGGCCGGGGAATAAACTCTGCACCGGCGCCGAGGTAGTCGGGCATGACGACCGGCATCAGGAACTCCGATAGCTCGCCCGCCGCGTTTCGTGTGACCCGGGCAATGGTCTTCACAAAAGGCACGTTATTGTCCTGCACCAGCACCCCATTGTCGTCGTAGTACTGGGCAATGCCGCCAAAAAAAACGGTATGCATTTCATTGGCCGACAGCCCATAGAGCGGCAGCGCCGGGCAGTGGTAGTGGTTGTAATACTGCTGGAAGTTGGCTTCCTGCCCATACCCGTCAGCATCGAGGGTTACCGCATCGAGAAAAGGAAAATCTTCCGTGGTCTTAAACACCCCGGAAAACATCGTGATGCCCTGTGCACCATCGGGCAGTATCTGTGACTCCGCGTTGTAGTCGCGCCGGTGAAACAGGTCGGGATCTGTATAGGCCGGCAGGTGTGATACATCCAGGTTGAACCCGTCGTCGCTGAGCGTAAATCTGCGCACGGCATTGGTGTACTCCTGCACAAATCCCGGGCCGTGGTCCGGACCTATTGGATTGTAGCGGCCCATAAACTTTTGTCCGCCCATCAGGTAATACATCCCGTTCATATGCCGCAGGCGACCACCGGCTACCTGAAAGGCCGGATCTTCAAGTTGTCTGAAGTGGGGAGCGATGTCGCCGCCTCCGATTATGGCTGCTATGGCCTCGGGTACATTGATAGCGACCATCGCGGCGAAGGTGATATGGTCTCCGGCAGTGGCACTGTAGCCGTAGCCTCCGAAACAATACAGGTAGGGCCCTTCCTGATGAAAAGCCATATTGGTGGAACTCAGTTGCTCCGCCATCGAAGTGGGCAGTGCCGACACGGCAGCAGTCCAGTGTTGCGCACCCTCGGCATCAACCACAAAAAGTTGTGTGTTGTGACCGGCTTCGTCAAATGCCGCGAAGGGCTGCCTGCGGTGCAATCCGTCCAGGCGTCCTCCTGCGATCAGCCACTTGCCGTCGTGTTGCCCGAAGGCATAGGATTGAATTCCTCCCAGTCCGGGCACGTTCACCGGCTCCAGCATGACGTTGAAGGGATCTGCCTGACCCGTGCAAAGAAGGCTAGCAAAAAAGGCTGCGGAGAAAAGCCTGAGTCTCATGGTGCAAATGTCACCCATCCACGGCTACAATGGGCGTGACAAAAGTTACTTTCCCAATGAGGCGCTGCGGGCAGCGGTCTCTCCTTTGCCGCAGGAGGGGCAAGGGTCGGGCGTCACGGGAAGGCTATGCACCAGTACTGGTGTATTCCCGGCCCGCTGCATTGAGCAGCCCTGTCTTTTTTTTCAGGATGCGCAACACGATAAAAATCACCAGCGACAACGCCAGGGCCCAGCGCCAGAAGGGGTCAAGCACAGTGTCATCGAGGTAGCCATTGCGCACATAATTTTTCAGTACATCCAGTCCGGCAAAAGAAACGAACACGGCGAAGAAGCCATTGTATTCGCGTTTGAGCACATTGCGCAGTGAAAATGTCACTTCTGCCCGGGTATATCCTGCAAAACGCGGCCAGAACGCCGGTACGGCAGATGACCAGTTGAGGTAGGCCTGTCCGAATTTGTTGCGGAGAAAATATTCTTCGGCGAACATGATGCGCTCGTAATACACCCAAAAAAGCAACGCAACCACCGCGGAAAACCACCAGTTGCCCACGTAGAGTACGATGCCCATCCACATGAAAAAATTGCCGAGGTAGAGCGGATGTCTTACCAGTGAATAGATGCCTTTTGTGTTGAGTACCTCGGCCACCTGGCCTTCCCGGGTATTGCGTCCACTGGTTCCGCGCGGCGTGTATCCGATGGTCATGGCCCTGATCCACTGACCGAACAGCGAAATACCGAGACAGGCGCAAGACCACCACAGATCGAAATGGGGGAGGTGATGGTCAGCCTCAGCCAGAATAACTGCGCTGGCCATGAGGTAGAGCACCAGCGGAAGGAAACTGCGCCACCGGAATAGCCAGTTACCGCTTTTGTTCATTTCTTCTATAAGTGCCATACGACGGTCCCGAAGGGTTTTATTTTGGCCGAAAGGTACGATGTGCCGATTTTTGAGACATTCACGCGAAAAAACAACGCACCATGCCGTCACAGGAGCCGCCCAAAAGAAAAATGTCATTTGCTTGCGACATGCCCTGGAAAGAAATGCAGCAGCAAGGTACCGGGCGTTATTGCGGCCGGTGCAGCGAGCAGGTAACAGACTTCACCGGCGCTACGTATGCGGATTATGCGCGGGCCAGGGAAGCATCCGGGGGATTCATCTGCGGCCGTTTCCAGACGGACGACCAGGGATTTGTGCAGTGGCGCCGTCCCCGCGCGCACCGGGAGTGGCTAATGGTGGTCGCGATGGCCATCGTGCTGTGTTTTGGTTCGTCGGTGACCTCCGATGCCCAGTTGCAGGCCGAACTGTCAGCCACGCGCAGCGGGTTGTTTGCCTTGGGGCAGAAGACCACAACCCTGTATCTGCGCTTCAGCAATTACAGGAAGCCGATGGACAATGAGGAGGTGGTCGTGGTGGTCAATGGCAGCCAGTCGTACAGCCTGATGACCGATAGCCGCGGCCGTTGCACCCTGCAGTTGCCTCAGGATATGTGGATCAGCAGCATTGAAGCCAGCGCAGGCCAGCGCAATGTGCTCTCGGAACCGGTAAATCTCAAGGCTATCGATGCCTCCACACGGGTTTTCAAGTTTCGGTATAACCACCACAAAAAGATAAAACACATCTCAGTCGGCGCATATGATTGATGTCTGACTCTGAGGGTACCATCTTGCCGATGCGGCATATTTATACGCGGTGTGCGCCGTTTAGGGCATTTCTGCTATACTTGCGCTTTCACTAACCAATAACACTTCAAATAATAATACTTGTATGGCAAATCTTTGGGTCAAGAAACCACTGCACCTGCTGCTCGATGAGTCGGAAGGAGAAAAGGGTGGGCTGAAGCGAACGCTCGGCGCCACTAACCTCGTCTTACTGGGAATCGGAGCCATCATCGGTGCCGGGCTTTTTGTAAGAACGGCAGCAGCGGCAGCCGAGGCGGCAGGACCCGGTGTGACGCTCTCGTTCGTTGTAGCAGCTATTGGTTGTGCATTTGCCGGTCTGTGTTACGCCGAGTTTGCCAGCATGTTTCCCATTGCAGGATCTGCCTATACCTACGCCTATGTAACTATGGGTGAACTGGTGGCCTGGATTATCGGATGGGCGCTGGTGATGGAGTATGCGCTCGGGGCGGCTACGGTTTCCATCGCCTGGAGTGAATACCTCAATAACCTCTTGGGTATGAAGATACCCTTTGAATGGTGTCATTCTCCGTTTGAAAA
>DHLU01000248.1:0-6663 GCA_002405435.1 Flavobacteriales bacterium UBA4660 | reverse complement strand
AAAATCTATCAGGTAACCGGAGATTCCATTGCCCAGGTGCTTGCGGTGAATGGAAACCTTTCCGGTGCTGTAAAGGAGGGGGTGCTCAACCTCAATGCAGACCAGTTTAAGGACCTGCCCCTGGCAGCGCAGCAACTGGTAACTGTTACCAGCGGCATCCTCAATGCCCCTGCACTGGTGATTCTGCTTTTGCTTACGCTGGTGCTGATTAAAGGTACTCAGGAGTCTGCGCGGGTCAATGGCATAATCGTATTCATCAAGGTGGCCATTGTGCTGGTGTTTATTGCCATTGGCTTTCAGTTTATCAACCCGGATAACTACACCCCTTATCTCATACCCAAAGGCGTTGTTGGGCATGAAGGCATTTTTGAATATGGATGGGGCGGTGTACTCGGAGGCGCTGCCATTGTGTTTTTTGCCTTTATCGGTTTCGATGCGGTAAGCACGGCAGCGCAGGAGGCGAAAAATCCCAAGCGGGATATGCCGATCGGCATTCTCGGCTCGCTGGCTATTTGTACGGTGCTTTACGTATTGTTCAGCTATGTACTGACGGGTGTGGCCAACTGGCAGGATTTCGCAGACCCTACACGCGGCAAGGAGGCATCGGTAGCGTATGCCATCACCACCTACATGCCCGGTTACGGCTGGCTCGCCACTTCCGTGACAGTCGCTATTCTGGCAGGATTCAGTTCCGTCATCCTCGTGATGCTGCTGGGGCAGAGCCGTGTATTCTATTCTATGTCCAACGACGGCCTGTTGCCCGGAGTTTTTGCCCAATTGCATCCGAAATTCCGCACACCCTATAAGTCAAACTGGATCTTATTTGTATTTGTAGGCGCCTTCGCTGCCTTTGTGCCGGGCAGCGTGGCGGGTGACCTGACCTCATTTGGAACCCTGTTCGCCTTCGTGTTGGTAAGTGCCGGTGTGTGGATGCTGCGCAGGACCAATCCCGAACTCAAGCGACCCTTCAAGACGCCGCTGGTGCCGCTGGTGCCGATACTCGGAGTGGTGGTTTGTGGCCTGATGATTATCTCACTCGATGCCACCACCCTGCGTGTAGCCCTCGGATGGATGCTGGCCGGTATCCTGTTGTATTTCGGATACGGGGCTAAGAAGAGCAAACTCCGCAAAGGAGCCCACCAGGCGAAAAAAGATTGATTCAACTGGCTATAAAGAGAAAGCCCCGCTCGTTAGCGGGGCTTTTTCTTGCTTAACCTTAATTAACCTTAACTACTCTTGTTTCAGAGAAGATTTTTGAAATGATCAAAACCTTAATGATTCATTCCGGGGTTTTTAACGGGGGCAGTTCCGTGGAGGTTTCATTTTTTTTGAAAAAAAATGTACTGTAGGCCATACCCTTCCCAGATTCAGGTGTAAATACCTGAATTACAATATTTAAGAAAAGTCCCTACACCGAAAAAAATTATTGTCGGACAAAAATCAGCGGGGTTTTTCCGGGTGCACAAGCGAGGTAAGTGCCTGGCGCCAGGGCCGAGGTATCGACGACCAGGCCTTTTGCATAGGGGGTAGCGGAGAGCATTACCCGGTTGCCGAGTATATCGTACACGGCAAGATCGCCTGTATGGCCTGTAATACGCAGCTGGTCGCTGATCGGATTGGGGGCAATCGACCAGCCATTTTCCCTGATGTTTTCACTCAATCCGGTGACGGGATTGAGCGGGCATTGGGGTCCGAAGGACACCTCATTGGTGGTCAGGATGCCTGCCTGCACGTACCATTCCTGCCAGTTACCTCCGCTGGCCGAGGTCCAGTCGCTGAGGTCAAAGGAGTTGTCTGCGCCGGTGGTGGCATCCATCCGGAAAACGTACAGGGCGGTTTGGTTTCTTTCCCACGTCAGCGGTTGAGCGGGCATGCAGATTTCCGGTGTCCAGGGGTTTTCGCAGCCATGTCGGAGAAACCATGCGTGGTCGTCGTAATCGGGATATTCACCATAGGCCTGCGCGAGGCCGTCTTCATCAAAGACTACGGCAACGTATTCATTGCAGGCAATGCCCAGCGCCTGAGGATAGCCGTCTGAAATAATCCTGGCGAGAAAGGCCATGTGCCTGCCTTTGCGGTCGGGATCGTTGTAGTGTGTGTCGGTGATGACATCGTGCATATAAGGTACCTGCAGCATATCCCAGTGACCGAGGGTCATGTAGTTGTTGTAGGGATTTGCGAGCGCTTCATCGGAGAAGACCGTTCCATTGTCTGCTGAGAAGTAATGACCGCCGAGTATGGCCATGCCTGCGCTGGTACCACCCACGGCGCCGCCCTTCACGTTGATGTGGTTGTTGAGCGCAGTTTCGGCGGGTTTGTCTTTCCAGAAATTCAGGTAATCGGCCTGGTCACCGCCGGCAAAAAAAATGGCTTCAGCTTCACTGATGCGTTCGACCACATAGGGGTCATTGCCGGAGGCAGCCGTATGGCATACGATGGTTTCAACACTGTTGACGGTGACGCCGAGGTCACTGAATAGGTAACCATTGTAGCCGTCGGCTCCGCTTGCGCGCAGCACGAGAATATCGCCGCCGTTGGCTTTTTCGAGAAACCATGTCATGGCAGGGTCGCTGTCTCCCGCACCACCGGCGAGCAACACACCGAAGGATGGGGTTACTATTGCATCGGCGGAATCGCCGGTGAGGTAGCTTGTATAGACTTGCCCGGAGGCCCGGAATCCGGCGAGCAGGAGCAGGGCGGCGAGCAGTTTCACGACCGGTGTCTTAAGGCAGCGGGCCACTGGGTTAGATAGCGTTGTGTGCATGGGGTATTAATTGTTGTCCCACCAGATGCGGTCTTGCATGGTCACGCTTCCTGGGAAATTGGGGTTGAGCAAACGTTCGCTTTGCGGGTAGATTAACCTTCTCGGTATTTCTCCTCCCGGATTGGAATCACTATTGCCGTTTTCATTGGGTTCGAGTGGTGGATACCCCGTACGTCTCCAGTCGGTCCAGCATTCCGGGGAGGTAAACAGGGCGATGTATTTCTGTTCCATTACCAGGGCGAGGTCCTGGTCAAAGTTTCCGCTGAGGGTCATGGATGCTATGAGTTCGTTGACATCACCATCGGGAAGATCAGTGCCAAGAAAACTCTCCACCGCAGCACAAGATTCGCCCACCGCTGACTCCAGTGCCGCCTGGGCACCATCCTGGTCTCCCAGCCGCAGGCGGGCTTCGGCTTCGATAAATTTCAGTTCGGTTGCATCAATGAAAACACCGGGCGATTGGGCGAGTCCCCGGAAGTCTCCGACCTTGCTCTGTCCGCCGGTGAAGGGAATGATATCGATGAAATGAGAAAACCTCGGATCGCTGATGCCCATCACCGACACAAATTGCGGATCGACTACGGCGTAGGCTGATGAGGTAAAAAAGTTGTTGATCGGGTTGCTGTCTGAAGCTGCACCTGAATAGGGATACTGGCAATTTCCCGCAGTGCTGCTAAACGCCTGCTGCACGGCATCAAGCGCGAGGGATGCTGATTGCACTTCCACACCGGTGGTATGGATGTAGTAGCGTGCCTTGAGGGCCCACGCTGCTTTTTTCCACGCTTCCATATCGCCCCCGTATACCAGGTCATCGGCACCGGGTGTTCGCGGAGATTCGGCATCAGCCAGCACGATGGCCTCGTCGAGCCAGGCATGGAGTTGGGCATAGATGTCTGACTGGATATCGTAGCGTGGATAGAGTTGGTCTCCTCCCTGCAGTGCCTCCGACACTGGGGCATCTCCCCATGTATCTGTGATTAGCCCGGTACACAATGCAAGCAGGATATTGGCCACGGCCTTGTACGCCGGAGCCTGTTGGGCCTCCGCATCTTTTCGGATAACGGCCAGGTTGATCATGGGACCACTGTACAGGTCTTCCCATGGGTACCCTACAAACAGCTCATCGGGATTGTAATTCTCCATCAGCAGTTCCTGGTTATCGGTTCCCTTGAGTTGCTGGGCTGCGATGCCATGGTAGCGAAAGAGCCTGCCGCAGATGGCGTTAGCCAGGTCACGCTGTGCGGAAGGTAGCAGCAGGCTCACGTTGATTTCAACGGGGCCGTTGGGATTTTCATTGATGTCTTCCAGCCGGCACGACCATTCGCCCATCGACAACACGACTGCGATCAGTGAGAGGGAGTAAACGTTCTTTTTCATGTTCACAGGGCTTTAGAAGGATGCCCGAATGGCAAAGCCATAGCTCCGGGTGTTGGGTGAGTTGAAATAATCGCGCCCGATCGAATTGGCTGCACCGCTCAGGTTGGTCTCAGGATCAATGCCCGAATAGCTGGTCCATAAAAACAGGTTGCGCGAGGTGAGTGACACCGAGAGGTTTCGCGTGTGTAATTTTTTACACATTGCTGTGGGCAGGTTGTAAGTAACGCTGAGGTCGCGCAGCCTGACCCAGTTTACTTCCTCCATCACCGCTTCGCTGACATACTGCAGTGAGTAGCGGCTGTAGAAATCCTCATCGAGGGCAACGGGGATATTGTTGGGCGCGCCGGTCGTCTGGTTTATCCCTTCCCAGACGATGGTTTCCGTATCACGGTTTTCGGTGTCAATGTGTGTGCCGTGGTAAAGCATGACGGCCCTGGTTCCATTGTGCATGAATCCGCCCGCACGGATATCCCAAAGCATGGTCAACGTCACATTTTTCCAGCGCAGGTCATTTCTCCATCCTGCGAGGAAGTCAGGATTGGGATTACCCAGCAATTGTCTTTCGGCATCTTTGATGGGGTAGCCCAATTCATCTACCAGGATGTTTCCGGCCGCATCGCGCGCCCAGGCGCCTCCGTAGAGCATGCCGTAGGGCTGGCCCACAGCGACCACACTCTGCGTAGAGGCCAGTCCGTATGACGGCAGTGCGATGAGGTCGGTGCCTTCCGCAAGTGATTCCACTTCATTGCGGTTTCGGGTAAAATTGACGGTAGACGACCACGACAAACCAGTTTCACTTTCACGCGTCAGCTGCGCGGTGAGCACGACTTCAAGTCCTGTATTGCGGATATTCCCGGCATTGAAGACTGTCTCGAGATAACCACTGCTCGCCGGCACCGGCACAAACAGAATCTGGTCGATGGTATTGTTGTTATACCAGGTGATGTCTGTGGTGAGTCTTCCGGAAAAAAAGCGTAGATCGGCCCCCAGTTCAAAAGATTGCAGGCGTTCGGGTCTGAGGTCAGGATTGAATACGAACGACGAGGGTTCATACACGAGTTGCCATTGTATTTGTCCTGATTGTTCGAAAAAGGCAGCGGTCAGGTATGGTGCCGGTGCACCGTTGCCGGTTTCGGCGTAGGAAACTCTCAGCTTGCCGAAGCCGAGTTCGGGTAGGCTGTTTTCCAGGAATTCGGAAAACACGATGGCAGCGCTCGCCGAAGGGTAAAAGACGGAGTTGTTTTGTTTGGGCAGCGTAGAAAACCAGTCGTTGCGCGCGGTCATGTCCAGGTAGAGCCACTTCCTGTAGCCCAGAGTGAGGTTACCGTAAGCACTGACGGTGCGTTCCTGAGAGAAGTTGTCGTCGACCAGCAGGTCCACCGCACTTACGTTCGACACGTCATAAAAGTCATCCAGCACAAATCCGACACCATCGGCGAAGGTTTCAGCTTCGGTGGTGTTATAGAAATTATGTCCGGCCAACGCATCTACTTCGATGGCCGATGATGGGTTGCCTGTGTACGCAAGAACGAGGTCGTTGTTGATGGAGTGGTAGTGGATCTGGTCGATGAAAATTCTTCCTCCCAGGTCCTTGAACTCATTGCTTTGTTTGTCCCAGTACTCCCTTACCCTGTCGCTGTACCAATCGCTTCCCGTGCGGTTGAGTATGCGCCAGTGCTCGTTGAGCTGCCATGTCAGTTCAAGTCCGCCGATGAGGCGGTCAACTCCGTTTTCATTTCCGTTACGGTTGACGCTCCAGTAGGGGTTGTCGTAATTTTCGAAATAGGTGCGTTGGGTTCCGTCTGGATTGATATAGGCAGCTTCGACGTCTTCGGCATCATCAAATCCGTTGCTCAGGTCGTAGCCCGCTGGTGCGCGCATAAGTCCGAGCATAACCCCGGAGAGGTTACTTCCGCGTTGGCCTCGGTTAGCGGTTGATGTGGTATAGGCTGCGAGCGCGTTGATTTTCACTTTGCCCCAGAGTTCCTGTCCGGCTGTCAGTTTTACCGAAGAGCGCACAAGGTCAGTATTGGGAATGATACCGGTCTGCCGTGTGTGGCCGAGCGACAGGTGAAAGGAAGAGGTGGCGCTGCCTCCTTCTACGGCTACATTATGCTGTCCGGTCATACCTGTTTTGAAAAAATCCATGATGCCTTCGTTGTAGGAAGGAGTGGTCAGCACCCCGCCCCAGTTGAACTGGCTTCCTGCAGCGAAGGAGCCGCCGGTTCCCTGCGACCAGCGCCCTTGCCGGCCGGGGAGCTTGTTGACCTCGTCAAAGGTGGTGGAGGTAGAAAAGGACACCTGTGTTTTCGACTGGCTGCCTTTTTTTGTGGTGATCATCACGACCCCGTATCACGCACGGTAGCCGTAAAGCGCGGTGGCCGCACCGCCTTTGAGCACACTGATGCTCTCGATGTCTTCGGGATTGAGGTCGAGTGCCCGGTTGCCCTGGTCGGTCAGGTTGCTGCCGCGGTAGCTGTTTTCAATGGGAATGCCGTCTATAACGAACAGGGGCTGGTTGC
>DHLU01000090.1 GCA_002405435.1 Flavobacteriales bacterium UBA4660 | reverse complement strand
GGTTAACCGAGATCTACACCTACTTTTATTTTGAATTCAATACCGCTGTCACCCCGGTGACCAATGATTTCAAAGGCTTGGTCTTCGCCGATATCCATGTGCTGGAAGGACAGTTCAAACTCAGCAAAAAGACAGCGCTGCGCACTGAATTGCAGGCCCTGTTTACCGAGCAGGATAAGGGCGACTGGGCGACCATACTGGCCGAAGTCAACATTTCTCCGCGCTGGGTTTTCAGCGCCCTCAACCAGTACAATTATGGCAACAGCGATGAGGGTAAACGCGTGCATTACCTGTATGGCACAGTGGGCTATGTCAAGGGTGGCAGCCGTATCGCTGTGGGCTATGGAAAAAGGCGCGAAGGGATATTCTGCATTGGCGGGGTATGCCGCAACGTGCCGGCCAGCAACGGCGGAGAGATAACCATCACACACACATTCTGATTGCCGCATGAAAAAACGGGTGTTCATCCTCATCGTTCAGGCGCTGGTGTTCGCCGGCTGCGACATCATCGAAGACCCCACGCCCGAGCTGGGTTTTTTCTACAATGAAGACTTGTATGGCCCGCCACCGGCTTTTTCTCCAACCCCCGCCGAAGAGATATTCAAGCGGGTAGTAATAGAAGATTTTACCGGTCATGAATGCGGCAATTGCCCCATAGCCCATGATATAGCTGCAGACCTGGATACGCTTTACGGCGACTCGCTGGCGGTAATAGCCGTCCATGTCACCGACCTCGCAGCCCCCAACCTGCCTGACTTCCCGGCTGACTACCGGACCACTGCAGGCGATGCCTGGTGGTCTCCTTTTGACGGACTGGGTATTCCCATCGGAAGGATCAACCGGTCAGGCGGACTGGCCAATCCTTGGCCCTACACGCTGTGGGACGACGAAGCAGCCGCCCAGTTTGCGCAGGATCCCCGCGCCGTGTTGCAGATGAAACTCGATTTTGTTGCAGACAACCGCGACCTCAATATACACGTGCAGACAGAATTCCTGGAGGCTTTGGCAGGCAGCTACAACCTCGCCGTGGTCATTCTGGAATCCTACATAGTTTAGCCCCAACTCGAATACCTGCCCGCCCCTTTTGTCTGGGACGCGTACTACCATAACCATATGCTGCGCGGCAGTGTTTCAGGACCTTTCGGCATTCAGGTGGCCAGCAACCCTGCGGCGGGCACTTCCCAGGTCAACAGCTATACTTTTGAATGGAATGAAAACTGGCTGCCTGAACATTGTTCGGTGCTGGCCATGCTCATCAACAACGCCACCGGCGAAATAGAAAATTCCGTTGAAACCTATATTGCAGAATGAAGCGCACGGTTTATTTTTTATGGGTCATCTCCCTTTGCGCGGGCCTTTATCAGCCACTTTGCGCGCAATCTGAATTTACCGGCGGCCTGCTCGCCGGCCCGGTTACCAGCCAGGTAAGCGGAGACGGACTCGGCGGATGGGATAAGTTCGGCGGTACAGCCGGGGGCTGGGTGCACATGACCTTCAGCGACCACTACGGAATGACTTTCGCCATTCAATATATCATGAAGGGATCACGCAAGCCCGCCGACCCCAACAACGGCGACTTCAACACCTTCGCCTACCGCCTCAACTACATCGACGTACCCATAATGCTCAGCTACCGCCGCGCAGCGGCCAGGGCGCCGCTTCAGTTCAATGCAGGCCTCTACGCGGGTGTGCTGGTCGGACAGGAACAACTCTACAACGGAGCCACCACAGGCATCGATCCTCCGTTCAACCAGACCGACTTCGGCGCCACCGGAGGGATTACCTGGTGGCTCAGCGAAAAATTGAATCTTGAGCTGCGGGGAACCACTTCTGTCTTGCCTTCGCGCAACTCACCCAATCCGACCAACGCGTGGAGTTACTATGAGCAGGGCAACTACAACCAGACCCTGATGCTCCTGCTGGGCCTCCGCTTTTAAGCCTCTTTAAACAGCGGGTAGGCAGACATCTTTGCCGCTACTTTTTCCTGCACGGCCTTTAGCAAAGCACCGTCATTTCTTCCCGTGAGGGCGCGGTCTATCAGTTCGGCGACTTCGCCCATATCCTGCGCCTTCAGGCCGCGGGTGGTGACGGCCGGTGTTCCAATCCGTATGCCGCTGGTTACCAGCGGTGATTTGTCATCGTAGGGAACCATGTTCTTGTTGACCGTAATGTCGGCCTTGATTAGGGCGGCATCGGCCTCTTTGCCCGTAATGCCCTTGTTGCGCAAGTCAATCAGGAAACAGTGGTTGTCTGTGCCGCCGCTGACAATGTTGTAGCCCAGGCCTACCAATGCGCTGCACAGGGCCGCCGTATTGGCAATGACCTGTTCACCGTACTGTTTAAAGGCCGGAGTCAGCGCTTCACCGAAGGCAACGGCCTTAGCAGCAATCACATGTTCGAGAGGCCCGCCTTGCATACCGGGAAACACACCGCTGTCGAGCAGGGAAGACATCATGCGTATCTCGCCCTTCGGAGTCGTCAGTCCGAACGGATTTTCAAAATCATTTCCCATCATAATTACCCCGCCGCGCGGACCCCGGAGGGTTTTATGCGTGGTGGTGGTCACAATATGGCAATGGGGCAGGGGATTGTTGAGCAGGCCTTTTGCAATCAGTCCCGCCGGGTGTGATACGTCGGCAAGCAGCAGCGCCCCGCACTGGTCGGCAATCTGCCTGAAACGCACATAGTCCCAGTCACGGCTGTAAGCCGAGGCGCCGCAGATCAGCATGCGCGGCTTTTCCTTCATCGCAATGGCCTCCACTGCCTCCATGTCTATCCGACCTGATTCGCGGTCTACACCATAAAAAACTGCGCGATACAACTTGCCGCTGTAATTCACCGGAGATCCATGCGTGAGGTGCCCGCCCTGGGCAAGGTCGAGCCCCATGATAGTGTCACCCGGCTTCAGACAGGCCAGCATCACCGCACTGTTGGCGCTGGCACCCGAATGAGGCTGCACATTGGCCCAGACGGCTCCAAACAAGGCCTTCAGCCGGTCTATGGCCAATTGCTCTACCTGGTCAACCACTTCGCAGCCGCCGTAGTAACGCCTGCCCGGCAAACCTTCCGCATATTTATTCGTGAGCACACTGCCCATAGCCGCCATGACCTGGTCACTGACAAAATTTTCCGAGGCAATCAGCTCAATGCCGTGAAGCTGTCGGTTCTTTTCTTTATCAATGAGGTCAAAAACTGTTGTGTCTTGCATGGTTATTTGAATTGACGCGAGGCGAAGGTAAAGCAATGGATTGGATCTCATTCTTAACCGTTCGACCCGAATTTCCGTTTTAACAGCCTCCCCCATTCGCCGTGAAACAGCTTTCCGCCGAG
>DHLU01000178.1 GCA_002405435.1 Flavobacteriales bacterium UBA4660 | reverse complement strand
ACGTTATCGCCAGCCGTTTTGATCTCCTCTTCGACCTGCGCCATCAGCATCATCACCTTCAGCAGCTTAAACCTATTGATACAATCATGCACCGCCTTGTGCAACTGCATGTTTTCCGTTTCCGGATAGATGCAGTGGAGATGCGACCAGATTTCACTGAGGTGATAGGGATTCGCAAAAAGCTCGGCGGTAGCTGCACTGACCTGTTGGTCGTTGTGCATGCTGAAGTGCTTGGCTTCGGGGAAACTCAGGTTTGACATAAAGCCTGCGTAATCAGAGACGATACGCGCAAAGGCCGGGTGCTCAAACTGAATCTCGTTGTGCTGCAGGCTGCCAATAAGAAATTCAGCTACGCTGACATCCACATTTTCCACTTGATCTCCGTTGGGCACCTTCACAGCGATATAACTATCACCGTAGTTGAGCAGCAACCGCACAAAGTCGCGTTCCTGGTGAAACAACAGGGGCACCGAGACACCCGTTTCTTCAGGAGGTAGTGCTTCATTGGGGGTTTCGCTTATGACCGGTTCGTCGGGTGCCTTTTGCCTGTTATAATTGGTGCGTATTTGCTTGTTGAGTTCAGCCAGCAGCACCTGCTCGCTCATCAGGAGCAACCGCGAACATTCCTGAAGATACACATTCCTTCGGATGCCATCCGGAATCAGCGCGATGCTCTCCACAATATCCTTAATCAGTCCGGCGCGTTTGATGGGATCATGAGCCACCTCGGCCTGAAGCAAGCCTGTCTTGAAGGTGATAAAGTCGCGGGTGTTGGCCGCGAGATACTCCAGCACTTCGGTACTGGAATGTTTGCGCGAAAAACTATCGGGATCATCACCATCGGGGAAGAGCAATACCCGCACATTCATACCCTCCTTCAGAATCATATCAATGCCCCTGAACGAGGCCTTGATGCCGGCGCTGTCGCCATCATACAGGATGGTGATGTTGGGGGTATAGCGGCGTATCAGGCGAATTTGTCCTTCAGTGAGGCTGGTACCGCTGCTGGCCACGACGTTCTCGACGCCGGCCTGGTGCAGGGCAATTACATCCGTATAGCCTTCCACCAGGTAACACATGTCGGCTTTGACGATGGCGTTTTTGGCCAGGTGAAGCCCGTAAAGCACATTGCTCTTGTTGTAGAGTTCGCTCTCCGGCGAATTGAAATATTTGGCAATGTCTTTCTCCGCCTTGAGGGTGCGGCCGGCGAAAGCGATCACCTTACTGCCGATATTGTGAATGGGGAAAATTACCCTGCCCCGAAAGAAGTCATACGCCACTCCGTCGCGCTCACGGGTAAGTCCGGTCTTCTTAAGAAACTCAATACTGTACTGGCCTTCCAGGGCCGCCTTGGTCATGGCGTCCCATTTGTCGGGACAATAGCCGAGCTGAAATTTTCGGATGATTTCCGGGCGAAATCCGCGCGCTTCGAAGTAGGAAAGTCCGATGGCCTGTCCGTCTTCCGTCTCGTGCAGTTGCTGCTGGAAGTAGCGGTTGGCAAATTCGGTGACCACACTGAGTTGTTCGCGCTCACTTCTTTCCTGCTGTTGCGCTTCCGTTTGGCGGTCCTCTTCAATTTCGATTTTATACCTGGCAGCGAGCCAGCGCAGGGCTTCCGGAAACGACAGCTTCTCATGCTCCATGAGGAAGTCCACCACGTTTCCCCCCTTGCCGCTGCTGAAATCCTTGTATATACCCTTGTGCGGCACTACATAAAACGAGTGGGTGCTGTCGTTGGAAAAAGGCGACAGGCCCTTCCACGAAGTACCGCTCTTTTTGAGGCGCACAAATTCGCCTACCACGTCTTCAATGATGGCGGCATCGTAAATTTTCTGTATGGTGGCTTTGCTGATCAGGGCGTGAAAAAAAGCGGGTACCAAATCTAAGTAATGTCAAGGGCGATGCACAACGTCTTCCAGTGATCGCCTGTATGCGGTTGGCGCCGCCTGTCGGTAGGTATCTGTCACAATTTCAGATAGTTATTCGCATGAAGCCCATGCCTTGCCTGCACACAACCCCTTAGCCGGCAACGGCCCGGGGGCACACGGCGCAGCCCACCTGGCACAAGGCTATTCGATGATGACCCTTTGGGTGCGACACCCGCCCTGCTCAAAACACAGGGTAAGCGCATAGATGCCCGCCGTTGCGCAGGGAATGACCAGGGTATTTCCGGTCACCGACTGTGCATCGGCGGCAAATACGGTGCGTCCCCGGGCATCTTGTAACCATAGTTTGTGCAGCCTGTTTGCTTCAGGCCACGATACATTGAACTGAGCGCGGGCCGGGTTGGGAAACACCGTCCACTGATCCGCTGCCTGCTCGCCGACGTTGACCAGACAACTGGTGCCGGGTTGCGACCACGAGGGATAGCGCACATCATCAATCCGGAGCATCGTTTCACCATCTTCGTCCACATGCCGGAAGGCTATGTAGATATCCTGGCCCCACCATGGCTCGAGGTCAGCTGCGCGGTAGCCCCAGTAGGCTTCGTCAAACGTTTCCTCCCAGAGCACGGTGGTAAAGTCGGCCGGGTCTGTTCCGGCGACAGACAGCAAGACCTGATAATGCTCATGTACCTCGTCGCCCATACCAGCGCAGTACCAGGTGAGATGTTCACCCGTCAGGGGATGCAGCTGAGGCGTAATGAGGTAGTTGTCTTGGGCACTGAAGGCGTAGGAGAAGGCGCTGTGCTGGCTGTTATGACCGGCAACGGGCTGGTCGCCATTCCAGGTGATTCCATCGGCGTTTTGGTCAACGCTTGTCCAGCAGTCCGGCGGGAAAAAGCCACCTTCAAACGCCTCGACATTCAACGAACCGTTGACCAGTAACGGAATGCAGGCTCCGTTTCCGGTGATGTTGTTGTCCATCCACTCCAGCCTGTCGGCTAGGCGTTGTTTGAGGTTGGCCACATTCCCGTCGAAATCGGCAAAACCGAGTTCAGGCCAGCGCACAAAATTGCGGGCTGCGGCCTCACCGACCAATGCGTGCAGCGAGTCGATGTAAGCCATGAAGGCCCCATTAGACCATGCCTCTTCGCGCAATCCCGTCCAGCGGCACCACTCCTGTTGCACGAAATCCTCGTCCTGGTGGAAGATGCTCCACCAGTCTGGGAAAGGCCAGCCCGCATGGGTAATTTCCCATACCCAGCCTTCCACACAACAGAATCCGCGGTCATAATCCCAGGGCGGACCGATCTTGAGTTCACCGCCGTTCTGGTTGCGGTCTTTGTACATAAACGTACTTCGGCCGTAGCTGTCGTAGTTGGTACTGACTTCGTTTACAAGCATAAAATCAATAAAACTCTCTTCCTCTATCCATTTGCGGTATCCGCTCAACGGATCGTCGAAGTTGAATTGATGGAGGCTCCATTCAAAACTGTCAACATAGGAGCGGATATAACCGTGTTGTTCGGGCATTATTTCCCACGACTTGGGGTACACATGCTTGAATTCGACCGGAAGCCCATTAGTGGCATGATTGATTGGCAGGTAGGCTGAGTTCCATGCGCCCGGAGCGCCGTTAATGTTCATTTCAATGATGTAGCCACCCGTAAGAGAATCTCCGGCGATATCATCGGCATCGAGGCGTGCAATATCTACGCGCTGGTCATCGCGTTTGACCTTTTCTGTGAGGTTATAGAGGCCCATATACTCTCCGTTGAGCAGCAACTCGCAGTAGCGTGTTCGGGGTGCATAACGGCCCATACGACGCGAAAATTCATAGGCGATTGAGTTATACATGAGGGTTGGGTCAAGGTACTCTGCCTTGAGAATCCAGTCGTTCTCTGCCGGCATACCGAGGAGTGGGGCGTTCAGTTCTACGCCCATCGAATTCACCAGGTCAAAATCATAGTTTTTTTTCGGATACCACGGACCGGTAAACCCCTGCAACTCGACCATGATGAGGCCCTCATAGGCGAAGTCGGTATCGGTGGGATAGTTCAATTCACCCGGACCGTTGTCAATGATCTGGAAGGTCGCTTCAATCTTGGGTTCACTTTGTATCACCGCACCGTCGGTAATAATCTTTATGATGGGGAGGTTGGAACTGGCAAAACCAAAAGGCACCGGTGCGCCCGTGTCAAATGTCAGGCTGAAATCATAGAGGTATCCCTGATCCGCAAAGGCATAGGTATCCCATATAATCAGGCGCCAGGTGCCGTTGGGATTCTGGCCGTTATTGACCACACCCATGTCGCCCATGGGCTTGAAAGTGCCGGTAAAAGGGGCGCTGTAATTGAAGATGTAGTCGGCTGCATCACCACGGAGGCAGCAATCGGTAAAGTTGTCTCCGTCACCGCCGACTCCGCTGAAGAGGACAAAGTTGCTGCCATCGGGAGCCTGCAGCACCACGTGCATGTCGCTGGCCCAGGGGTGACCGATGTTAATACAGGCCTGCACCAGTCCGAATTCGCCGTTAATCGCCTCAGGCAATCCGCTCACATCAACGTCTCTGCTGATGGTAGATCCGTCATCGGGGATCCATTCGTTGAACGAAGCGGTAAACGTTTGCGCACTAAACTGGGCCGCAGCCAGCGCACCAAGGCAGGAAAGCAGGTGTTTCATAATCATTTGTGGTAATGGCGAAGATAGGGCTGACAGACCGGAATCTGCGCAACCGGGGAGTTGTGACGGGCCTGCGCGTATCTTACCTTTGTTCAAAACTTAATCACCATGAGACTGACTATCACCCTACTTACACTGGTATGGCTGTCGGGAAACTGCCTGGCCCAAATCGACATTGGTTCACGCGTCAAGAACAAGCTCAACCAGCGTGCTGAGCAGAAAATCGATCAGGCCATCGACAAAACCCTTGACGAGACAGAGAAAGAAGTTTCGGGCAAGGGCGACAAGAAGGCTAAAGAGAGCGGCGGAGGCGCCGACAGCGAGGCTGATAAGTCAGGGAAGGGCGGCACGGAGAAAATCACCGCGGCTGGTTCCCCTAGCCTGAAAACCTATGGTAAATTTGACTTCATACCGGGTGAAAAGATTATCGTGGAAGACAACTTCAGCCATGTGGCCCTGGGCGACTTTCCCGCAGAGTACAACAGCAACAGCACGGCCGAAGTAGTAACCGTTGAAGGGCGGGAAGGCAAATGGCTGATGATTGCCAAAGAGGGTGTTTTCATTCCCGATTACGCCAGTGACCTGCCGGAAAATTTCACGCTCCAGTACGACCTCATCTGCAATCCGGGTTTCAGCTTTTATTCGTCCGGATTAACCACCACCTTTTTACCCACTGCCAACCGCGCAAAGCTTGGAGACTTCGGCAAGTACTCGCATCCCGCCAACGCCGTCCGTCTGGAGTTTCATCCGCAGGATGCGGGCGGAGGACAAGGCCGCGCCCTGATAGAGTCGTGGGATGCCTCAGGCGCTGACCTGGTGAGAAACGAAGTCAGTACGGCGCAGTTCAGTGAGCCTGAAAAAATCTTCGCACGGGTATCCATCTGGAGACAAAAGCAACGGTTGCGCGTTTACCTCAATGAAGAAAAGGTCTACGACATACCGCGCGCCTTCGATGCGACAGCCAAGTACAATGCACTCATCTTCGGCTGCGGCGGTATGCACCAAGACCAGGACCGCTTTCTCATCAGCAACATCCGCATGGCCGTTGGCGCGCCTGATACACGCAGCAAACTGATCACCGAGGGTAAACTGGTTACGCGCGGTATTCTCTTCGACAGCGGAAGCGAACGCATCAAGCCGGAGTCTTACGGAACCCTCAAGGACATCGCAGCCGTGCTCACCGAAAATCCTGATGTGCGGGTAAATATCATCGGGCATACCGACAGCGACGGTGATGACGCCATGAATCTTGCACTCAGTAAAAAGCGCGCTGAAGCCGTGAAAAATGCCCTTACCTCCGAATTCGCCATTGCCGCCTCGCGTATGGAGACCGATGGCAAGGGAGAAGGAGTTCCTGTTGATAAGAATGATACGCCTGCCGGCAAAGCCAACAACCGCCGCGTTGAGTTTGTAAAACTATAAGGCAGCTACCCTGAGCGATGGCCGAACACCACATCCCCGATGGCCTTATGCATGAGGCCTACCAGCTCTTTGAAGGCGGGCACACGACCGATGAAATCCGGTCAAGGTTTTTATCGCGCGGATTTGATGCCGCACAAATTGACGGGTTGATTGCCACCGTAAAAGCGCTGAGGCACAAAAAACTCAGGGCGCGGGGTTTGGTGTTTTCGGGCATCGGCGCCGTGATGCTCGTAATGGCCTTTGTGCTCACCTACATCCTCCACCAGTCAGGCATAGATACCGACATGGCGCTATACGGCATGACGACTCTGGGTATTACCTTTCTGTTTATCGGCATGATCTCCTTTATGGGCTAAACACCGCTCCGCATGATTTGGCCTGAGGCTGAGCCCGGCTAGACCACAACATTGACAATGCGTCGGGGCACGACGATGATCTTTTTGGGCGTTTTGCCTTCCAGGTACCTGGCCGTTTGCTCGTGCGCGAGCACTGCGCGGCTGACCTCATCCTGAGACAGGGCGGTACCGAGCGGAATAAAAAAGCGGGTTTTCCCGTTGAAAGATACCGGATAGTCAAAACTATCTTCCTCTAGGCAGGCGGGATCAAATTCAGGCCACGGCGCATTGGTGACAGACGCCATATGCCCGAGTGACTGCCACAACTCCTCCGCAAGGTGCGGGGCGTAGGGAGAAAGCAATACCACAAGCGGCTCCAGCACCCGGCGTTTGTTGCACTTATTTTCCGTCAGCTCATTGACACATATCATCAGCGTGCTTACTACCGTATTCCAGTTGTATCGCTCAAGGTCTTCGGTCACCTTTTTAATGGCCGTATGCAGGATCTTTAATTCCGCTGCAGTAGGTGTCTCCTCGTTTACCACAAATCGGTTGTCCGTGTCGTGACAAAGACGCCACAGTTTCCGAAGGAAATTATGCACCCCGTTAATGCCTTTTGTATCCCAGGGTTTGCTCTGTTCTACCGGACCGAGAAACATCTCATACATGCGGAGGGTGTCGGCACCGAATTTTTCAACCAACTCATCAGGCGTCTGCACATTGTATTTCGACTTGGACATCTTTTCGATTTCCGAGCCGCAGATATATACTTTGTGCTCATTGAGTAGAAAGTTAGCTTCTGCGAATTCTTCACGCCAAGACATGAACCTCTCTATATCAAGGACATCTGAATCCACTAAACTTATGTCAACAGGTAGCCTTTGCACTCCGGAAGGAACGAGCTTTCCTTTCTTACCGGGGTATTTTGCCAATAATTTGAGAGTCCATTCATTCAGATACGCGTTAATCTCCGCATTATCCGCTAAATTATTGAATGGCTGATTTTCCGTTTCCGCAATTTCTTTGGATATAAAGAACGGGGGAACTTCGCCTTGGGGAATCAAGTCTAGATTATTCTCAGCAGCAGAATTCCCCGCGCTCCAAAGTTCTGAGCTGATTCTCAACTTATAAAGGTAATTGCTTCGGCCCAGGATCATCCCCTGGTTGATCATCTTTTTGAAGGGCTCATCGAAGGCGATGTAGCCGCGGTCGTGCAGAATTTTGGTCCAGAACCTGGCATACAACAGGTGTCCGGTAGCGTGTTCGGCACCGCCCATATAGAGGTCCACCTGTTTCCAGTAGTCGGTTTTTTCGGGTGAGGCAAATGCTTGTTGGTTGTGTGGATCCATGTACCGCAAAAAATACCAGCTGCTTCCCGCCCAGCCGGGCATGGTATTGTATTCCATACGCTCGCCCTTCCATACATTCCATGCCTCGCGCCTGGCCCGGGCCAGCGGCGGTTCGCCTTCATCGGTGGGGAGGTATTTGTCGACCTCGGGCAAGGTCACCTGTCCGTCTTGTTCATCGAGCAGGTAAGGCATGCCGTCTTCATAGTACACCGGGAAGGGTTCTCCCCAGTAGCGCTGGCGGCTAAATACGGCGTCGCGCATGCGGTAATTCACCTTGCGCATTCCAATATCCCGCTGCTCGATTTCAGCGATCACTTTTTCAAAGGCGGCCCGGTAGCTGAGGCCATTGAGAAAATCTGAATTGCACAACACAGCCTCCTTAGAGGTTTCGGCTCCCGCGCTGGTATCAGCATGCGCAAAAATGTTTGGAATGGTTAAGCCCTCCGAGGCAAATTTTCTGGCGAATTCCCAGTCGCGCTGATCACCGGCCGGCACGGCCATCACGGCGCCGGTGCCGTAACCAGCCAGCACATATTCGCCAATCCACACCGGAATTTTTTCACCCGTAAACGGATGCACGGCATAGGCACCGGTAAACACACCCGTTACATGCTTCACTTCCGATTGGCGGTCGCGTTCGGTTTTCAGTCCCGCGGCTTTGGCATAGGTCTCCACCGCCTCCCTGCGCTCGGGCGTCGTTATGCGCGGCACAAGGGGATGTTCCGGGGCCAGCGTCATAAACGAAACGCCAAAAATGGTATCAGGGCGGGTGGTGAATACCTCTATGTGTGCCGCGTATCCGGCCACCGGGAAGCGCACCAGTGCGCCTTCACTCCTGCCAATCCAGTTGCGCTGCACTTCCTTAATGTTCTCGGGCCAGTCAATGCTGTCGAGTCCGTCGAGCAGGCGCTGGGCATAGGCGGTAATGCGCATGCTCCACTGGCGCATTTTCTTCTGCACCACAGGATGGCCTCCGCGCTCGCTCACCCCATCCTTGATTTCGTCGTTGGCCAGCACGGTGCCGAGGGCGGGGCACCAGTTGACCACCGAATCTGCCAGGTAGGTGAGCCTGTACTGCATCAGGATGAGTTCCCGCTGCTTTTTGGTCATGCTCAGCCAGTCTGTCGCAGAGAAATCACCTTCCCAGTCCGGGCCGAAAAACAACTGGTCGCGTATTTCCTTCCACCAGCCATCCTCGCAGGCTGCATGCACATTGTAATTGCCGTTCTCGGCAAACTTGGCCACCAGCGTTTCTACCGGTTCGGCGCGGTCAGCTTCGAGGTTGTACCACGACCGGTAGATGAGGGAAAAAATCCACTGGGTCCAACGATAATAAGCCGGATCGCTGGTGCGCACCTCGCGTGACCAGTCATAGCTGAAGCCCAGCTTGTCGAGTTGTTCCCTGTAACGGGCAATATTTTTTTCCGTGGTGACCGCCGGATGCTGGCCGGTCTGGATGGCGTATTGTTCAGCCGGCAACCCGAAGGAGTCGTAGCCCATGGGATGGAGCACGTTGTAGCCCCTGTGGCGCATATACCGCGCAATGATGTCGCTGGCAATGTAGCCGAGCGGATGACCCACATGGAGGCCCGCCCCACTGGGGTAGGGAAACATGTCTAGCACATAGTACTTGGGTTTGTCGCTTATCTCACCGGTGGTATAGGTCCCTTGCCCGGCCCACCGCCCGCGCCATGCCTGTTCTATTCTTTTGAAATCGTACTCCATAGTTTCTCCGGTGGCGAAGATACATGCAGGAAGAATGGCTGCTACCCTCACGCCCGCCGGCCGCAGCGCTCAGGTGGTGCAGACACCCCGGCAACCGGCTTTCGGGTGTTTGTACTATTTGATCTCCGCTAAGCCGCCCGGACCCGGGCAAAGGGCTACCTTCGCCCGACATTTTCCAGGATGCGAACGCTCGAAGACATCAAACAACCTGTCGCTGCCGACCTCGACACATTCGAAGGGCATTTCAGGCAGGTTATGAAGTCAGACAAAATGCTGCTCGACAAGATCACGCACTACATCATCCGCCGGAAGGGTAAGCAGATGCGCCCGATGTTCGTATTCCTAAGCGCATCGCTCTGCGGCAACGTCAACCACAACACCCATATAGCCGCGAGCATGATTGAACTGCTGCATACCGCCACACTGGTACACGACGATGTGGTGGATGATGCGCATATGCGCCGCGGTTTCTTCTCGATCAATGCGCTGTGGAAAAACAAAATTGCCGTGCTGGTCGGTGACTATCTCCTGTCACGCGGATTGCTGGTGAGCGTAGAAAACAACCAGTTTGAACTCTTGCGTATCACCAGCCGGGCGGTACAGGAAATGAGCGAAGGAGAGTTGCTGCAGCAGCAAAAATCCAGGTTGCTGGATATCACCGAAGCGGTGTACTTCGACATCATCACCCAAAAAACAGCATCCCTGATTGCCGCGTGCTGTGAAGCCGGGGCGTCTTCTGCCGGCGCAGCGCCCGAGATTCGGGAAAAAATGAACCGGTTTGGTCACCTGGCCGGCCTCGCCTTTCAGGTGAAAGACGATATTTTTGATTATGGCGATGGCAGCCTCATCGGCAAGCCGGCTGGTATTGATATTCAGGAACGCAAAATGACCCTTCCCCTGATTTACGCGTTGCGCGAAGCGCCGGCACCAGAGAGGAAGCGGGCACTGCAGACCGTGCGGCATTACAATACCGATGCAAAAAGGGTTCGCGAACTGGTGCAGTGGGTGCACCAGCGGGGCGGCATCCAATATGCCGTAGAAAAAATGCATGAATTCCGACAGCAGGCCGTGGCCATCCTGCACGAGTTTGACCCCTCTCCAGCCAGGGAAAGCCTCATCGGACTGGTCGATTACACCATAGCAAGAGAACAATGAGCAAGCGCCCGTTACTGACTTTCATCGTGGCCATCACATTATGGGCCTGCGAAAGCGGCAAGGCCCCTGCACCTAAAACCCGCACCGTGGGGGTTTGGCCGACCGGCAAGCCCAAGCTGGTGATTACCTACGACCCAGAAGACTCGACCCAAACCCTTGAGAAATACCTCTATGACGACGGGGCGGTGAAAGCCGAGGGCCAGAAATCAGATACCCTGCGCACCGGTACCTGGTACAGTTATTACCAGAACGGCAAACCCTGGAGCATGCATACCTACCGAAGCGGCCTGCTGGAAGGGCCTTATAAAACCTGGCACGCCAACGGCAATCTTTACCAGGATGGTCAGCTGGAAGCAGGCAAGCCGGTCGGCAAATGGAAATTTTTTCGTGAAGACGGCAGCCTCGATTCGCTGCACGATTGTTCCATCACTCCGCTGCCCTGGAACTGATGGGCTCAGCGATGCCTCGCTGAACCTGCCGCATCCAAATAACAATGCATTGTTGACACTGTCCTTGCAGACCATGGCCTGACAGAGGCGGCGTATTCGAATTTCGTTCGGCACAGTTTTTTATTCCGGAATACCCATGACCCTGCGTTTTTTCGCCTTACTCCTCACCTCCGGCATCGCCCTGCCATTGCGTCTGGCAGGGCTGCACGCTCTGCCCGACGACGGCAGTGCAACCGACTACATCAGCCTTTGGAAGGCCGAGGCCATTTACCAGATGGTGGTGCACCGGATACCGGCCAGCATCACCCTGGCACAGGGCATGCTCGAGAGCGGCAACGGTTCGAGCCGGCTGGCCCGCGAAGGCAATAACCACTTCGGCATCAAGTGTCACTCAGACTGGGGAGGCAAAAAGATTTTCGAAGACGACGAACAGGAAGGAGAATGTTTCCGCAAGTACCGTGATGCCTGTGAATCTTTCGAAGACCACAGCCAGTTTCTGAAGCGTACGCGCTATGAAAAACTTTTTGCTTACGACGCCGACGACTATAAGCGCTGGGCCCGTGGGCTGAAGGAATGCGGCTATGCGACCAACCCCGACTATCCGCGGTTACTCACCGACCTCATTGAGCGGCATAGCCTTGACGAGTATGACCGGCAGGGTATGGCCTTCCTCAAAAAAGGTGAATTGCCCCCCAGGGTTTGCCGTGAGGAAGACGAGGAAGAATTGGCTGCTGAGCGAGAAAAGGAACGGCCACAAAAAGAGAAACACAAACCGAGACGGGAGGAAAACGAAACGCCGCAGGTGACACTGGCACCTTCACATGAGGTGCGCACAAGCGCCAACCGCATACGGTATGTGGTGGCTGCAGAAGGTGACACCCAGGAGTCGGTTGCCGAAGACCTCGATGTGATGCCCTGGCAGATCCGGCGCTACAATGACCTCAGTCCCGGTGACCTGCTTACGCCCGGCGAAGTGGTTTACCTGCAACCCAAGCGCAGCCGTGGGTCGGCACCGAGCCACCGCGTAGCCAATGGCGACACATGGCGAAGCATATCACAGCAGTACGGCATCAAAATACCGCGCCTGCTGAGGCTCAACGGGCAAGATGGGCTTACCCCTCCGGCAACCGGCAAGGAACTTCGCCTCCGGTAGCTTCGACTGACCAGGCTCATGTTTGAGATGGCGCCTGGGCCTCCTACCTTTGGCGGAAAGATTTTTATCATGCCGACCTATCACCAGCTGGGCCAGGTGCCCCACAAGCGCCATACCATCTTCCGCAAACCTGACGGCCAGCATCTGTATTATGAGCAGTTGTTCGGTACAGAGGGATTCAGCGGCATGAGCAGCCTGCTCTACCACGTGCACCGTCCGACAATGATCCGGAGTATTTCCGAGCCGAAGGACATGACACCCGTAGCCGCCGTGGCGAAAAATATTACCCCCCGCATGCTGCAGGGCATGAACCTGCCGGCCGCTGATGATTTTCTGGAGAGTCGCAAGGTGGTGCTGTTTAACAACGACCTCAACATCACCCTTGCCGCACCGCGCAAAAGCCTTACCGAGTATTTCTACAAGAATGCCGACGCCGATGAAGTCATATTCGTTCACCGCGGCACGGGCAAACTCAGGACCTTGCTCGGCAACATCCCCTTTGGCTACGGCGACTACCTGATCATTCCGCGGGGCATGATTTATCAGATAGCCTTTGACGGCACCGATAACCGCCTGTTCATTGTAGAATCCTTTTCTCCGGTGGTTACACCGCGCAGGTACCGCAACGAATTCGGACAAATGCTTGAGCACTCACCGTTCTGTGAGCGTGATTTCCGTAATCCTTCCGAACTGGAAACCCATGATGAGCAGGGTGCGTTCCTGATCAGAATCAAAAAGGAAAACGTGCTGCACGAAGTGGTCTATGCCTCCCATCCCTTCGATGTGGTCGGTTGGGATGGTTACAACTATCCCTACGCCTTCAGCATTCACGACTTTGAACCCATCACAGGACGGGTGCACATGCCGCCGCCCATTCACCAGAATTTCGAAGGACACAATTTTGTTATCTGCTCATTTGTGCCGCGGATGTACGATTACCATCCCCAGTCTATTCCAGCTCCTTACAACCATAGCAACATCGATAGTGACGAATTGCTGTACTATGTTGACGGCGACTTTATGTCGCGCAACCACGTGGAGAAGGGCTACATTTCGCTTCATCCGGGTGGCATACCGCATGGCCCGCATCCGGGCGCCTACGAGCGGAGCATCGGCCAAAAAGAAACGAAAGAACTGGCCGTGATGGTCGACACCTTCAGGCCGCTTAAACTCACACAGACCGCGCTGGACCTCGACGATGCGACCTACAAGACCAGCTGGCTCGGGTAAGTGCGTCTGCACCGAAACATGTTTTCCAAGCCTCATGCACAACATAATTCCCTCTTTTGGGTTATCTGTTTCACAGGGTTGAGGGCATGACAAAAGACCGCACTTTCTTCTGCGAGCCGGCTCGGTGGATCACCGCACTGCTGCTGCTGCTGCTATCGGTTGGTTTTGCCACGGGTGAGCGCCAGGAGGATGTTTTTTCCATTCCGGCGCAAACGCTTCGGCTTTACGAACTCACCGGTGATTTATCTGATACTTCTTCGCTCGCTGGGCCTCCCTTTGAAATCAGCCGCCAGGTGAGCTTCCGCGCCTACAAGGCGTATCTCACGGCAGTGGAAAGAGATTCCAGCCGCGCGTTTTATCTCAGCCAGTTGCCTGACTCGGGCATCGGTTCGCGGGAGGTGTACCGCCGGTACCTCGAGAGCGACGAATACGACGCCTATCCGGTGCTCGGCATTTCGTGGGACAACGCCATGAATTTTTGCCGCTGGAAAACCCTCACGGAAAACACAGACAGCATTCGTTTGCTCTACCGCCTGCCCTACTGCTCCGAGTGGCTGTCTGCCCTTACCTGGTTATCCGAAAACCGCATCAGGCATGACCTTAACGGACACTATGCTGACTGGCTTATCGGCAGCCGCGATGAATCAAATCTCAGTGCGGCATACCGAACGGAGGCCGGCGGCTTTGTCTACGACCGGCTGTATTTCCATACTGCAATCGACCCTCCGGTGATGAAACGCAAGCAAGTCATCGGAAACTGTTATATGTACCAGCAGCCCCAAACACGCCCTTACAACTTCAGTTTCTATTCATACGAGGGTTACAAACAGGTGGCGTTCCGCTACGTGAAAGAGCGGGTGCCGGCCACCGCAGCTCATACACCGGGGCAAGCCAAGGCCTCAGCCATATTGACCCACTGGGGGCTGTCAAACCGATGAAGCGTATACCATTGGCCATACTTGCTTTCTTTTTCCTCTCTTTCGCGGGAGAAGACAGGGTAACGCGCCATTTTGAGACCCATGACTTCCGGGGCGATTATGAAACCCGGCAAGGCCGTTTCGACGGGACCTATACCTCCTATTACACCAACGGACAGTTGAGAGCGACCGGCCGGTTTGAAAACAACCTGCGCACAGGCAAATGGTCGGTCTGGGATTCAACGGGCAGGCTGCGTATGCAGCGGGTCTATACCGATCCATTTACCTTCAAAAGGCTGCACCCTAAGGTGCCTAAGGAAAAAGTAATCACACTGTTAAACGTTGCTCCCTACACCCCCGCATACAACCACCAGGGCATTATCGCATACTATCCCCTGCGCGAACAATCGGTGGTCTGGGCGCGCCGCATCTGGAGATGGGTTACACCGCCCGACAATGCAGTACTGTTTGAACGTAACAGACTCTTTTCCGCACTCAACCGGGAAATCTTTGCCCGCACACTTACTCCTTACCAACCGACCGACGATGAGTTTCGTTGCAGGATCGATCCTCCCACCATCGACACTGCGAACGCGACGGTGATTGGATACAAAATCAAGGAAGACTGCCTGTTTGACCGGGAGCGGCTGGTGACTGAAACAAGAATTATTGGCCTATGTCCGGTTGTGGTATATACGCACCGACCCGATACCGCCGATCTCTACTGGGTGTACTTTCCGGAATCCCGTCTGTGCCTGGGGCGTGAAAAAATCAGCCAACCAGGATTTCCGGAAAAGGTCAGTACACTGGATGATCTCTTCTTTTACCGTTGTTTTGACAGCGAGATCTACAAAGAGGCGAATGTATACGACAGGGCCCTTGCAACATACGCAGCCGGAGCGGCTCTGGGAGCCGAGGCGCAGCGCATTGAAATCAGCCTCATCGAAGAAGAGCACGGGCAATGGATCCGGCTCACCCAATGAGAAGACAGGCGACGAGCTGCCGAAATTTTCCCTTAACGCGGCTGCTGCAGAATTTTCATAAATACGCCATGTACCTTTCTCTATGCCTTGCACTACTGCCTGGATTTGCCCCGAACCAATGCCCTGTACCGTTGTAAACCCGGCATTATAACCCGTATTGGCCTTGGTGCCATTTTCTGCCTTGTCTATGCGGCAGCACCCTGGCAAAGAATAAAAAACACAGGAGGAAAAGAAAGTGCCTGGCCTACCCACCCCTTGCACCTGCGTGGTTTCATGCCAAACAACCGCAAGAGACATTTCAGTACTTTTGACGACCGGAAATTTGTGGCTATACTGCGGCGATAAACGCTCGCAGATACTACAAAGCACGCAGCCACAACAACACCTGAGATGAAAACCCAATTTTTTACCTTGATGGTGAAATCGTCCGGACACTGACCATTTCAATGACAACCCTTATTAACCTCTCCAAATAATTCTGTATGCGCAAGTTCATCATTGGAAAGATCAAACAGTACCTCGATAACTATGATATCATGTATCCTCCCGCAAGGCGGCCTTTTGAGAATGACATTCCTTATCTGAGGGCAGAGTTTTTGCACCTCATGCGCGATCCACAGTTGTCGAAAAAGCCTATGTATATCTGGGGGTGTCTGCAAGGGGCCGCACTGGCAAAAGCACTTGGATACACCCGTATTTCCTTCCTCGAATTTGGTGTAGCGGCCGGTGGCGGACTAAAGGTCATCGACAAGCTCGCCGTCATTTTATCGCAGCAGTTGCAGATGGGTATTGAGGTGTACGGTTTTGATACTGGAAAAGGAATGCCAAAACCAAGCGACTACCGCGATCTGCCTAACCTTTTTTCTGAAGGAGAATACAACATGGATTTCGCCGCCCTCGAAAAGAGCCTCAAGCAGTCAGCGCTAAAGATTGGCTTGATAAAGGACACCATTCCGGCTTTACAGCAAGGTGATTTTGCTCCGTTGGCCTTCGTTTC
>DHLU01000158.1 GCA_002405435.1 Flavobacteriales bacterium UBA4660 | reverse complement strand
CTCCGGCCTTGTTTGAAATACCTGTTATTATGAGGGTTTACCGAAGGTTGTCGCTAATTCGAATTAAAAGAAAACAGAAAGGTTCGAGTCCCTCCGGGGCTACAATTCCTGCCACACCCTGAAACGCTGCTTTCAGGGTTTTTTTGTTAGGGCCCACCTTGCTCCGGCCAGAGATTCGCCCCCGACTGGTTCACCGGTTGGGCGACGGACTTTCCTATATTGGACGCGTGAAGGCGTTGCGCCCTGCGGGGCCGGCCGGCAAAACCTTAACAATCTGCTCTTATGAATGCCTTGCTAGAAGTAGCCATTTCGATGGCCTTTGTCTATACCCTGCTGAGCATACTGGTCAGCTATATCACCGAGGCCTGGCAGCGTTGGAAAAAAACGCGGGGTGCGGTACTGCGCAGTTCCCTCGAAAAACTGCTCAACGATCCGTTCAACAAAAACTTCTGCGAATTGCTCTATGAGCATCCGCTGATCAGGGCCCAGCGCAGAAACGATGACCACCGGCCCTCGTACATCAGCGCCTCCCTGTTTGTCTCTGCCTTTACCGATGTGCTGCGCCGCGAGGCGATACGGCCGCATATCTACATGACCACCGATGGTGCGACGCACATCGAAGAGCCCGCCAACCGCAATACGTATGAAGACATCCGCTTCGGCATTCAGTCGCTGGCCTACAGTCCGCTCAAGGTACAGCTGCTCTCGCTGCTCAGCGAGTCGCATGACGAACGCATGCTGCTAAACCGCCTTGCGCTGTGGTACGACGAATACCAGCAGGAAGTATCTGCGCGTTTCAAGCGCACGGCGCGGGTGAAGACCCTCATCATCAGCCTGGCGGTGGCGGCCGTAATGAATGTGGACAGCATAACGCTGGTGCACCAGCTTTACCGCAACCAGGAAATGCGTACCATCGTGGCGGCGGCTGCCGAGCAATGGGTCAATACGCATCCTGACCTGGATACCACCGGCAGGGCCGACACCACTGTAGTGCCTGTTTCAGCGCAGGAGGAGTTGCGGGCCGTGCGCGCGCGCATCGACAGTGTAGCGCAATACCTCGGCGCGTATAGCCTGCCGATCGGCTGGAGCCGCGATGCGTGCGGTGTGCACCTGCAGGAGGCACATGGCCCGCTTGTCTTCGTGAAGCAATTCTTTGCCCTAGTGAAATGTAAATACACCTCCTCCCCTTTTGATGTGCTGGTGATGACCGTGCTGGGGTGGATGATGACCGCCATTGCCCTGTCGTTTGGCGCACCCTTCTGGTTTGACCTGCTCAACCGCTTTGTGACCATGCGCAGCGGCCGCACCCGACCCCAACCTGTGAATACTGCCCCATGAATTTCAGATACGTCAACTGCCACACCCACATATTCAATGTGAAGTGTGCCCCTGACCGGTTTATCGGTCTTCCCGTGGCGCGTTTGCTCGCCAACAACCGCACTGCACTCACGGCGCTGGACGCGCTGATGCGCGTGGGCGAAGTGCTGCCCGTGCTGCGGACGGGTACGCGCGAGTCGATTGAGAAGATGCGGAGTTTTCTCACCATCGGCACCAACCGTTCGCAAGAGGGCGTGTTTGAATTGCTGCGTTCAAACTATGCCTTCGGACCGATTTCGCACGTGACCCTCACCCTCAATATGGACCATATGGGAGCGGGCAAGGCGAACATCCCCTTCTCGACCCAGCTGAGCCAGGTGGCTGACCTGAAGATTACCTACAAGGAAGACATGATCCCCTTCGTGTCCATCGATCCGCGTGCCGGCTCGCCCGACCAGCTGCTGGCGCTGGTGAAAGACTGTATGGAGCGCAAGGCTTTCGGGGGTATCAAGATGTATCCGCCGCTGGGTTTTTATCCTTTTGATCCGCGGCTGGAGAAGGTATATGCCTATGCCCAGGAATATGGCGTGCCCGTGCTGACCCATGTGAGCAAGGGCGGCATTTTTTACCAGGGAGAGCATATGCCGCTGGATTTTCTCGAGCCCCTGACCTTTGGCGGTGAGCGGGCGCGCCATACTACGGTGGAAGGGGAAGAGGGAGAGGAGATGAACTTCAGGGACGACCTGCGCGACACGCGGCGTTTTCTTGGAAAGACCTGGGGCAAGGGGCGACGCAATGAGGCGTTCAAACTCCATTTTTCCAATCCGACCAACTACCACATCGTGCTGAAAAAATTTCCGCGGCTGAAACTGTGTATGGCGCATTTCGGCGGCGACGATGCCATCAGCCAGTACATAGACGATGAGAAGGCCGGCCGGAAGGATCCGCTCAACTGGCACCATGTGATTTGTGAGATATTGAAAGCCTATCCGAACACCTATGCAGACGTATCCTATGCCCTGTGGCGTGCTAAGGTGTGGCCGCGCATGAGCGCGTGTATTGACAAGCCCCAAGCTGGCCAGCGCGATATCTCTGACCGCATCCTCTTTGGCACCGACTATTACATGACCATCCAGGAAGAGAGTGAAGTCAACCTCGTGAACAACTTCCGGAAGGCCATCGGCAACGAGCGGTTTAAGAAGATTGCCGTTGACAATCCGCGTCAGTTTCTGGAAAATCGAGTGCCGCTGATATACGGAACTATTCATTAACCTACGCATCATGGAAATAAACGAAAAACATTTACTCATCGGCGATGTGCGCTGGGTGCGCAGTCCGAACCACGGCGGCTACCTTGAAAACAAGACGCCCGACACCATTGTGATTCATTACACGGCGGGCAGTTCGGCCGAGAGCAGCGTGCGTTCGCTATGCAGCGAGAAGTCGAAGGCCTCGGCGCATTTGGTGATTGGCCGCGACGGCAGCATCTTTCAGCTGGTGCCGTTTAATGTAGCGGCCTGGCATGCAGGTGCCAGTGCCCATACGGAGACGGGCCGCAAGGGGTTAAACCACTACAGCGTGGGGATTGAGCTGGACAATGCCGGGGTACTTACGCGGCAAAACGACCACAGCTACCTGAGTTGGTTTGGCAAGTCGTATCCGGCGTCGGAGGTATTGGCGGCGGTGCACCGCAACCAGCAGGTGGAGCGCTACTGGCATCTGTACACACAGCCACAGCTGGAGGCTTGCCTGGAGGTATGCCGGGTGCTGGCCGCGAAGTATCCGATTCGTTATGTGGTGGGTCATGAAGAGATTTCGCCGGGCAGAAAAGTCGACCCCGGTCCTGCCTTTCCGTTGGAAAAGTTTAGGGACAAGATACTTGACCTTGACCGCAGCGACCTGGATCATGATGATGATGAGCCGGCAGCGGCAGAGCGGGAACTGGTGGTGAATATAGACCGCCTGAATATCCGCACGGGTCCGGGTACCTCGTATGCGCTGGCGCGCGAGACCCCGTTGAAGGAGGGCGATCGCCTGAAGGTACTTGACCGGCAGGAAAAGTGGGTGCAGGTCTCACACAACGGACTGGTGGGTTGGGTGAATGGGAAGTATTTGAAGTAGGGGGAAATACGCTCAAGGGTCGTTTGATCAGGGCTATTTTGTTATTACTCTCCGGTATTTCTTGCCTATATCCCACCCATTTTCATTAACGGGCTAACCCGCTACTCGCTGCAGGATTTGCGGGCCGGGAGGGTGTGAATAGCCTTTTGTTTTTGGTATATATGGGGTGACAACTGCTCATCAGTATTTCTGTGTTATGTTATGGCCGATGTGAATTGCTAAAAGGTTTATAAAAAGCTGCATATACACAGCATGAATGAAGCGGTGGCGATCATTCATCCACAATCCCACGCGCTTGCGCTCCGAAGCGTTCGGATGCGCTACGAGGGCAAATAGCGTGTATGAGGCGTACGTAGCCATTGAATTTTAAGTCTTTTCGCGTGCTGCAGGAAAGCCTGACGGACGTCGGATGTTCAACCGACGGAAGCAAGGAATCACGAAGAAAAGCGATGTGCCGCTTCTCATTTCCCGAACTCACCTTCCCTTCCTGCTGCCATCCCAAATAAGTATAGCGGCCACAATCACATCTACGATATTCCACATTTCCCTGCCGAGGGCGATTTTGTAAAATGGTTGAAAGAGCAGCGAGAGTCCGAACAACAGGATCATCATGCCCTGGTGGTTCTTTCCCA
>DHLU01000174.1 GCA_002405435.1 Flavobacteriales bacterium UBA4660 | reverse complement strand
TGATATCCTTGTTTTGGCAAGCAAGCAGGAGTACCGCTGCCAAGAGGTAAATGTGTTTCATGGGAAATCCTATTTGTAGTGGGCTAAATTATAGCTGATTGTCCGTACTGCGCGGGCACGACATCACTCTTTTTTTGTCTTCAGTCCACTGCGCGGCGCTATTTCCTTGCACTGGTGTGCGGGCCGGCACATCAAAAAAAACCCGCATTCCTGAGAAATGCGGGTCGTTTCCTGCCTGTGTAGTTGTTGTTACTGGCCTTCGACCGCTTCAGTGGCGGGAATGAGTTCGCACGTGCCGGCCGCTGCCGTGATGTCCTTGTCTGTCAGGGCCGCCCTGGCTTTTTCATTGGCCGGATCGAGGTTTTGCACCTCCGTCCATGCGCGTTTTGAGCAGTCGTAATAGTTTTGTGTGTAGTGGAAAAACCCGAGGTAGCTATATGCCTGCACGAGGTTTTTACGGTTGGGTTCAAGGGTGGCCGCATCCTTGGTTGCCTTACGGACAAAGGTTTCGAAAAACGGCCTTGCCATACCGGCCGGCGCATCCTGGTTGTCTAGTTTCGCATTGCATTGGCCTCTCCAGTAATAGCTTTCCACATAGCTGGGGCATGCCGCAAATGCGCTGTCGCTCGCTGTGTACTTTTTACCGAAATAAAGCGCCTTTCCGTAATAGAAATAATCGAGGTGCTCAGGCCTGCGCGAATTGTCGATGCGCATTTTATAGAACCTTGATGATTCTTCGTAGTTCTTCTTTTTGTAATACGCGGATGCGATTTCTGAGTAGCCTTCCAGGTAGCCGGGATCTTCCTCCACCGCCCTCTTCAAAGACTCAATCCCCAGCGAGTCCTGGCCTGACTGAATGAGTGCGCGGCCCAGGTAGCTGTAATCACTGGGAATTACCTTGTACCGGTTGTCGCCGGCAACCTTGCTGAAGAACTTCTGCATATTGACCAGTGCCTGACCGTAGTCTTTTGTTTCAAAGTAGGAATACCCGAGTCCGCGGTACAACAGTGCGTTGCTGGAATCTGTGTTGATGACCCTGTTCAGCTCGGTGAGGGCAAGGGCATATTCCTGCAACTCCATCAACAGCCCTACATACTTGGTTCTGGCCGTAGGGGAGTCGTTGAGGTCGAGGTATTTTCTGTAAGCGTCGGCTGCCTGTTTCACCTTTTCCTTGTTGCCCTGGGCGGTGCGGAATAGCACATCGCCTTTTTCGCGGTAAGCCGGTGCAAACGCGGCGTCGTTGGCAATGGCCTTGTCAAGCCATTCTATCGCCAGGTCGTAATTTTTTACCCTGGCCCACAACTGGCCCTGGCGAAGCAGTGCGCGCGTGTAGGTGGGGTCTACTTCGTAGGCCTTGTTGTACTGTTCGATCACATCTGACCGGTTGGCTGACCCTTGTTCGAAGTTCATGTCGCCCCATTGTATGTAGACCTCGGGGTCTTTTTCGTTAATCTTGAGGGCTTGCTGGATGTACGCACTTGCCTGGTCCAGTTTTTTGTTTTCGAGTTGGATATACGCTTCCGCCATCTTGAGCAACACCACTACTTGCGTTTCAACGGGAATTTTATTGCCCCTGGCACTGATCATCCCGTGGGCCTTGGTGAAGTTTTCGGCGCAGACCGCTTCGTTTTTCTCGGCCCATGCCAGGCGGCCCAGTCCCACGTAGTTAAGTGGTGATGCAGGATCAGCGGTTATTCCGCGGCTAAACATGCTGCGGGCTGAGTCGGGCTGTCCCCAGTAATAGTAGTTGTCGCCGCTGTAGAACATGGCGGAGGCATTGTTGGGCTCTCTTTTGAGCAGGTTCCTGAAGTCCGCTGAGGCCGCCTCATAGCGTTCGTTCATTGTCTTCCTGCCTCCGTCCTTGATGGTCTGCGCAGGAGCCAGTAATGCCAGCAGGGAAAAAAGCAATAGGGCTGCTAGCGGGCGTGTGTGGTTGTTCATGGTGGTGTGTTGGCGGTTTATTCTTCAACAATTCTTACAAGGCTTGTGGGTGCAGTGGCGGCCACCATTCCGGTTTTGTGGATGATCAGCTGGCCCTTGGTTCCGAGAATGAAAGTGGCAAAGCCTGTGCCAAGCGACTGCGAGAGACCTGTGCGGATGTAGTAAAGGTCGCGGCGAAGGGGGTAACTACCGTCAAAAACATAGGCCTGGTAGGGTTGGCGAAAGGTTCCGGGTTTCGCTGTCTTTGCGGTATCCTCAACTGCGGCCACCTTGATTTTACTCATAAAGCCCTGTGCTTCAGGATCATCTACGTCAGCAATACAGCCCACACTGAGAATCCCCACTGCGCCGGGATGCGACGCCACGTGGTCTATCACTTCTGCGTTGGTGTGCACGGCAAAAAAATTAGCGGGAAACTCGCCGTTGGATAGAAAGTTCTCTTTCACATAGCGGGCATTAGCCGAGCCCGGGTTGTCAAAAACCACGTCTAAGGGCAGGTCCGGGGCTAAGGCACTCAGCTGGTTCCAGCGCGTCGTGGTGCCCCCGAAGATGCCTGCCACCTGGTCAAAGGTAAGTTCCGAAACAGGGTTATCGGGGTGAAGCACCAGGGCAATGGCGTCGGTGGCCACTTTGTAGGTCATCGGCTTGCGCTGCCTGCTGAGAAACACGTTGCGCTCACTTTCTGTCAGGTCGCGGCACACCACGGCCGCTTCCAGCGAATCAGCCAGCAGGGCGGCCATAACGACGGCCTCCGGCGCAGCCTCCAGCAGAATAGTTCCTTTGGGATTAAAGTGCATATAGGTATCGGCCTGCGACTGCAGCATCGTGCCGTAGGAATCATCTACCCCTACCCGCACGGTGCCTCTGTGGCGGGTTTCCTGCTGTGTCGGTTCACAGGATGCCAGCAGCAGACCTGATAAGAAAAGAACGGTGGTGAGATTTTTTGTTTCCATGGGCGGGATCTTAAGAGGGTCGGGTTTTCCGGTTGACCCGCCACACCCGCCAGGCGGCATAGGCCACCATAACAGCGCCCAGCCAGTAGTTGCGGGGTGGCTGGGCAATCGGCGAACGGGTAACTGCCGGCGAAAATATCAGAATGACGCCGCAAACGGCAATCAACACCGCTGTAATTAACGTAATCACCCGGACGGAAAAATTCATGGCCGCAAGTTACCTGAGTTCTTTCCGATTCTCCACACGTAATGTGAAACCTCTGCGCCCTTATTTGCCCGCAACGATATTTACCTTGAGGAATATCTCGTTGAGGATGAACCAGTCTTTTTCGGAGCCCGGTTTTCCCTCTGCGCCGTACTCAATGCCAAAACGCGTTCTATCGATGGTGAACTCAGCCGTCAGGCGCTTTCCTGCGCCGTCTTCCACCATCGCGGCCTCAAAACTCACCGGCTGCTCGATGTTCTTTATCTTCATGTTGCCGGCTACATCATACCGGTTGTTTTCTTTCGGTGTTACTCCGGTGATGACAAAAGACGCCGTCGGAAACTTATTGGTTTCAAAAAAGTCTTGGTCGGTAAGGTGCTCAACAAAGTGCTGGTTGTCTGCGGTGTCTGCAATGTCGGTTACCACAATGGTATTCATATCGGCGACAAACATTCCACCCGTCAGTTTGCCGTTGGAAAACTCAAGCCGCGCTTCCGACAGGCTCACCTTGCCCTCGTGCGTATCTGAAATGCTTTTGGCACTCCAGCCCACCTCACTTTTGGTGATGTCCACCGGGGGAATTACCACGCGATAGCGGTTGTAAATGATCCAGCCGGCTCCTACGACCACCAGCAAGCCTGCAATGACCAGTAAATTTTTAGTTTTCATGTGGCATTAATCGGTTTTTGATTTAGGAGAGCAAAAAAAACGAACGCCCGCGTATGGCTTACGTTAATAATTGACAAGCTTTTATAAAAATTTCGCGGTGGTATGGGCGCTCATACCCACTGCTCGCCCTTTTGAATCTTGATGTCGTTGACAAACTGTTTGATTTTCTGCTCATCTTCTTTCTTGCATACGAGCAGGGTTGTGCCTGTATCCACTACGATGTAGCCATTGAGTCCGTGCAGCACCACCAGTTTATCTCCCTCCACGTGTACCACATTATCGGCGCAATTGTAGAGCAGCACGTTTTTGCCGACTACGCCGTTTTTGTGCATGTCGTGCGCGATGTTGGCGTGCAGAGAGCCCCAGGTACCGAGGTCATTCCAACCGAAGTCGCTGAGCACCACGTTGACATTTTTAGCCTTTTCCATGATGCCGTAGTCAATGGAGATGTTTTCGCACAGGCTGTACATCCCTTCAATAAAATCTTTCTCTCCTTCGGTGCCATACAGGCCTGACCCCTCGTCGAATGCGCGGTACATGTCGGGCAAGAACTTCTGAAAGGCATTGAGAATAACGGGCAATGAAAAAATGAATATCCCGCTGTTCCAGTAAAAATCTCCTGATTCCAGGAAGTCTTTTGCCAGTTCAATGTTGGGTTTTTCTGTGAAGGTTTTAACTTTTTTTACGCGTTCGTGCGGGGTGTTGCGGTCATCGGCCCACTGGATATAGCCATAGCCGGTATCGGGCCGGGTGGGTTTGATCCCCAGCGTGATGAGGTTGCCGCTTTCCTTCGCCTGTGCAATGGCTACGTGCAGCGTTTCCGTAAAGGCGTCGTTTTTCAGGATGAGGTGATCGCTCGGGGCCACAATGATGTTGGCATCGGCTTCGCGTTCGGCAATCCAGAAACTGGCGTAGGCAATGCAGGGCGCGGTATTTCTCATAAAGGGCTCGCACAGCACCTGTCCGGTGCTCAGGCGCGGGAGTTGCTCAAGCACCAGGGCGCGGTAACGCTCGTTGGTCACCACGAGGATGTTTTCAACCGGACAGATGGCTATCATTCTGTCGAAGGTCATTTGCAGCAGCGACCGGCCTACCCCGAGTACGTCGTGAAACTGTTTGGGGAAGTGCGTGCGGCTCATCGGCCAAAAGCGGGAGCCCACGCCACCGGCCATGATTACGCAATAGTTTTTTTTGTCTGTCATTATTTTGCTTGCTGCGGTGGGTTTCCGCAACCCTTGCTGATCTTAATTCTTTGCCGGCTGCAGCCTGCCAAGCGCGCCTTTCAGGGCCTCCAGGGCATGCTGCACGTCGTCGTCGGAGGCTGTGCCTACGGAGAGCCTGTACCATGTGCTGGTTTTGGAGGCTCCAAATGCGCTGAAGGGCACAAGCGCAAGTTGCGCTTCGCCCAGCAGGTAAGCGGTAATCTGTTCGGTGGTTTCAAGGGGGGTGCCGTCTGGCCGTGACAGACCCTTGAGATCAAAGCGTACCGTTAGGTAAATCGCGGCCTGTGGGGCAATGGCATCTACCGGATAGCCCTGTTCCCTGAGCGCCATGAGTCCGGTGTAGAAGCCGCGCAGGCGCTGAAAAATTTTTTCCCTGAAGGGCAGCAGAAACTCCTGTACGGCCGCATCGTCGGCCAAAAACCGGGCGGTGGCTACCTGTTCGGCCTTGGGGCTCCATGCGCCTACGTGTCCGAGGATGCTCTTCATCTTGTCGATGACCTTTTTCGGACCAAAACTCCAGCCCACGCGCACCCCTGTGGCGGCAAAGGATTTTGAAATGCCGTCCACAAACACCGTGTAGTCGCGCATTTCCGGCCTCAGCGAAACCGGGTCGGTGTGCGCCGATTCGCCGTATGTCAGTTGCCAGTAGATCTGGTCGTACATCAGATAGAGCGGCTTTCTTTCGGGGCTTCGCCGTTGGTTTTCCTCCAGCACAAGGTCGCAGATGTCTTCCAACTGGGCGCGGGAAAACACCGTCCCGGTGGGGTTAAGGGGGGAGCACAGTGCCAGCAGGCTCGCATCGGCCAAATGGGGCCGCAGCGACGCCGCATCGGGCATAAAGTTGTTTTCAGGAAGGGTTTCCAGAAAAACCTGGTGCGCGTGGGCGAGGTGGGTATAGTGGTTGTTGTTCCAGGAGGGCACTGGAAACACCACGGTATCGCCCGGGTCAACGATAGCCTGAAAGATGGCGTAAATCAGCGGCCTGGCGCCTCCGGCAACCAGCACCTCGTTTTCGTTGTAGGTAAGCCCCTGGTAGCGTGCGATGTCAGCACAGACCGCGCGGCGCAGTTCGGCCATGCCGTCGGCTGGCGGGTAATTGGTATGGTGCTGGCGGTATGCCTCTATAATATACGCTTCCAGGGCCTTCGGAATGGGAAACAAGGCCGGGTCGAAGTCTCCGATGGTGAAGTTGTATATCCGTTCTCCCCTGGCGAGGCGTTCCCGGATTTCTCCTGCGAGCTTGATGATTTCTGAACCGATAAGGTTTTCAGCCATTTTTGATACCCGCAGGTCGCGGGTAGTGGCAGTCGCAGCAGTCATGGGGCATTGTTTAAATTGGGTGCGGTCCTGTTTCCGGCCCGCGAAAATAACGACGCTTTGCCGCGTTCAGGGTCTCGCCAGGGTTTACGCGCGCTATTTTTTCTTTTACCGCATGAGGGTTACATGGCCCTGCATGAGCCTGATGGTCACGTCGTGGTGCGCCCTGATCTTGAGCATCCATGTATATATCCCGTCTGGCGTGAAGTATTCGCTGTTTCGCACATTGCCCATCCAGGCTTCTTCCGGGTCATTGGAGAAGAAAACCGCCTCTCCCCAACGGTTCCAGATGGTAAATTCATACAGGGTTGGCTCAAAGCCGCTGAATACCGGACGAAATCCGTCGTTTATGCCGTCGTTGTCAGGGGTAAATGCATTGGGCAGGAAAACCAGCGTTTCAGGAAGAACCTCCACCGCACGCCAGGCCGTGTCCATACAGCCATAGGAATTGGTCACTATCTGGGTGATGTAATAGCTTCCGTAATCGGAATAGGCGTGCACAAGCGCGGAATCGGCCGACTGGCTGCCGTCTCCCAGGTCATAGTGCCAGTGGATGACGTCGGCTCCTGCCAGGTCTTCTATTTCGATAAAAGGCTCGTAAATGGGGGCTTCCTCAGGCGTGACCGAAAATCCGGCCTGCGGCTTGGGGAAAACTGTGATCATCTGCGGTATGAGCGTGTCGCGGGCGCAGCCGGTATTGGCCCATACCTCGAGGTACACATCGAAAATTCCCACGGTATCGGCTATAAACGTTAACGCAGGTGCATGTCCCATTACGCTGTCTCCCAGCATCCAGAGCCAGCCTGTCAGGGTATGGGGGCTCACTATGGTGGACTCGTCAGAGAGGCCCACTTCGTTGCCCGCGCAGAGGGTCTCGGGCCCACCGGTAAATGAAATTTCCGGGAGCGCATACACCGTGATGGTGTCGGTCGCCGTGTATGTACAGCCCCGGTCACTCGTTGCCGTGAAACTCACCGCATAGTCGCCGGGTGCCGAATACACGTGCGCAGCTCCGGCCGCTGAAATAACCGGTTGACTATCGCCTACGCTCCAGTCTTCGGCAGCAATCCAACCTGCGCCGACAGAAGAATAGGCATAAAACTGTGATGCCTCATCATAGCAGCTGTTTTCGGCGGTGATACTCACCTGTGGTGTGGGAAATACTTCGGCGTATTGCGTGAGCGCAGCATAACAACCGCGGTCACTCGTAACTTCCAGCAACACGGGCAGTTCACCCCATCCCGCAAATGCGTGTACGAGGGAGTCGCCGTTTTCAACGGTGGTGCCTTCCGCAGTCCAGTTCGTTTCCACTATGCTGCCCGCCTCAATGCCGGAGGTATTGTAAAACACGAGGGGCATGTCCTGACATCCGTCAGCCGTGGTGAATGCCGCAGACGGCGTGGCCCAAACGTTTACGGTTGTGTCAACGATTGTCGTACATCCAAAGGGTGTAGACATGATCACCGTCAGCGGGTAATTGCCGATGGCCGGGTAAATGATTTCGGGTGATTCGTATCCGAGAAATATGCCCTGGTCTCCGTAGTTCCACTCCGTATAGGCGATGCTCTCATAGGGCACCCAGCTTGCATTGAGTGGCTGCAACGTATCGCCGAGACAAAGGTCCGAATAACTAATATCGGCATCAGGGGCCGGATGGATTACAAGGTCGGTGTTGTCACTTGATGAGCATCCGTAACCATCCGTATAGAAATAGGTGATGGAAAACACCCCGTCTCCGTCAGAGGGATCGAGTACAAAAATTTCGTTGGCTCCGAAGAGGTATTGGCCGCCTAATGGGGTACCGCCCTCCATGGCAATGACCGGGTCATTTTCGCAGTATTCATCAAATGCCTCCAGCGTGACCGTGGGTAAGGGGTGTACAAACACATCAACGGTATCGGTGTTTGTGCATCCGTTGAGATCGGTGTACGCATAGACTACCGGGTGGGCGATGCCTTCGCCCGTTGTGGGGTCAAATACATTCTGCGGCAAGCCGTCGATATAATATACGCCAGGCGGATCTGCGGGCAAGCCGCCGCTGACCTGAAAAGGCGCATCCATTTGGCAAACGTCTTCAGCGAGGTCAAGTGCCACCACCGGCAAAGGGTGCACAACCACCTGCAGGGTGTCTGTAGTTTGGCAGTCGCTGTAGTAGCCCGTCAACACGAAGTTAGTCGTTTGCGGGGGAAATAGCTTGAACTCTTCTGGTCCCGAAAGTTCCACATAGGTGTCTTCCTCCCACACCAACTGTTCTGCATTGGTTATGCTGAGGTGAAGGCTGTCTCCATAGCGCAGTTGTTCGATCGCGGAGTATGACAGCGTGTACGCTTCGACCTCAATGGAGTCAGTGCACGAAATCAGCACGGGGCAACCATTTGGTTCTTTCA
>DHLU01000140.1 GCA_002405435.1 Flavobacteriales bacterium UBA4660 | reverse complement strand
ACCCAGCGATGAACCACCGACCCGGCCGGGAGCGGATCTGTTCTGATATTATACAGGTGGTAAGAAAGAAAACACCGCAGCCGTGAAAAAGCGTTTGCTCATATTGTGCGTTTATCCGCAAGACCATGTGCCAGGCCAGCGGTTTAGGTTTGAGCAATACCTCGATGCCTTGCAACAACACGGTTACGAGATTACGTTCGCCAGCCTCTTTGACGCCCGCGACTACAAGGTCTTTATGTCGCACGGCCGCACCTTCGCCAAGATCTGGATTACCGTCAGGGGTTTTTTCCGCCGGCTGAACCTGTGCCGTCACGTGGGGCGCTACCACGTGGCCCTTATATACCGCGAGGCCTTTATTGCCGGCCCGCCCTGGTTTGAAAAGTACATCACCCGCAGGGTGCCCTGTATCTATGATTTTGACGATGCCATCTGGCTCAAGGACATGAGCGACCACAACCGCGCTTTTGCCTTTTTGAAAAATACCCGAAAAATCGGCCGTATCATGGCCGCCTGCCGCTGTGTGGTGGCGGGCAACGCGTACCTGGCAGACTATGCGCGCCGTTACAACCCCGACGTGCAGGTGATTCCCTCCACCATCGACATGGAAAAGTATGTGTGCCGTCCGCAGGTGACCGAAAGACCCGTGTGCATCGGCTGGACCGGAAGCGGCAGCACCATCCGCTTTTTTCGCCTGATGCTGCCCGTTTTGGAAAAAATCAGGCAGCGGTTTGGCGATGCGGTGCGTTTTAAAGTGATTGCCGACAAGGCGTACTATTTCCCTGAACTGGACAACGAAGCCTGCCGCTGGAAAAGTGCTACTGAAGTGGAAGACCTTTGCAGCCTCGACATCGGCATCATGCCCCTGACCGACGATGCCTGGTCGCGCGGCAAGTGCGGCATGAAGGGTTTGCAGTATATGGCACTTGGCATCGCCACGGTTATGAGTCCGGTGGGCGTAAATACCAGCATCATCGCCCAGGGAGAAAACGGCATGCTTGCGGATGGTGAGGCGGCGTGGCTCGAGAAACTATCGCAGCTCGTAGAAGATGAGGTGCTGCGCAGGCGTCTCGGGGCAGCCGGCCGTGAGACCGTTAAGCAGGGCTACAGCACCCAGGCCTTTACGCCCGTGTGGCTCTCGTTGTTTGACCGCGTCAGCCGTGCGTCAGCAGGCGGTCAGGCCTGAGGCGGTTGTGCATTTTTCAGCGCTGCACCTTTCCAACCATACCAAGCGATATAGAGCATGGACAGGGCCGGAATGACAAAGGAATACCGTATACCCATGTCGCTGTATTTATAGAGGCCGGCCTGTGTCATGGGCAGTATAGCGCCCCCGGCAATCGCCATTACCAGCAGCGATGATCCCTGGCTGGTATAGGGGCCAAGGCCGCGAATGGCCAGTGTAAAAATGTTTGACCAGCCGATGGAAAAGAAGAGGCCCGTGCCGATCATGGCCCAAAAAGCCACGAGCCCCGAACCCAGCATGGCAATGACCATCAGCCCGAGGTTGATGAGGCTGAATACAACCAGGCTGCGCGCCGGGTTTTGTTTGCCGGCGAAGAATGCGCCAAACTGCACCGCCAGGAGCAGGGCATAGCAACCGGCTTCTCGGGGCGCGATGAAGTCGAAGGAAAAAATGCCTTTGTCGTAGTGGATGGAGGTAATGACATAGATGACGGCAAAGAGTGCGGCCGATGATGCGGCCATAAGCCAACTTCTGCGCGCGGCGGAAAGGGCCGGGTCGTAGGCAAAATTCGCCAGAACCCTTCCGATCATCAATCCGCCCCAGAAATAGCTTAAGTAATGTCCGGCCAGCTCCCTCGACCGTGCCGTGGGACCCTCAGCGCCAGCGCTGCCACTGACGTCGGGGTGAAGCAGGAAATCACTCAGCCAGTTGCCGACACTCACCTCACTGCCCACGTAAAAGAATATGGCCAGCACACCGAGTATGAGGTGCCTGTGCGTCAGCAGCCCCGCGTCGGTTACCGGCTTTTCGGTGTTGCGGTAGGGGGGAAGCCTGAACAGGGCAACAGCGATGGCAAGCAGCACGAGTATGCCCGCGAAAATCAGGTAGGATGCCGCGATGCTCGAGACGCTCGGGGTGCCATCGGAAAATACCCGGTAGATGAGCAACAATCCTACCACGGGGGCCATCGTGGTGCCAAGTGAATTGAGTCCCTGTGCCAGATTGAGCCGGCTGCTCGCCGTTTCGGGTGGCCCCATGATGGCTGCGTACGGATTGGCGCAGATCTGCAGCAGAGTGACCCCGGTGGCAAGCACAAACAGCGAACCGAGAAAGGCGGGGTAAGAGCCCGACAGGGCCGCGGGATAAAACCCCGCGCAACCGCCCGCGCAGATGAGCAGGCTGTAAATCATGCCCCGGTTGTAGCCGATGCGGTTGATCGGATCGCCGCGGGTTACGGAGATGGCGAAATACAACAGTGAAATGATGAAGAAGGCCGTAAAGAAGGTGAACTGCACAAGCGCGCGCTTCACCGGCGACTGGTCGAGACCGAAGATATCGTCGACGGTGTTGTTGAGTACGTCATTCATCACCGTGATGAATCCCCACATGAAGAACAGGGCTGTGAGGACGCGGAAGGCCATGCGGTGCGGTGTCATGGCGCCAAAGTAAGGCCCCCGCCCTTTACTCCGTCAAAGCCTGGCGGTATACCGCGATACACCGGTTGCGTGCATCTTCGTGCCTGACGATGGGTTTGGGATAGGCAGGTGTTCCAAATTCCGGCACCCATTTTTTGATGTAGGCAAAATCCGGATCAAAACGCTCTTGTTGGGCGGTTGGATTGAAGATGCGGAAATAAGGAGCTGCATCGCAGCCTGAACCCGCGGCCCACTGCCAGCCGCCTGCGTTGGAGGCCAGGTCAAAGTCAAGCAGTTTGGCCGCGAAATACCGTTCGCCCCATCGCCAGTCGATGAGCAGGTGCTTGCAGAGGAAACTGGCCACCACCATACGCACGCGGTTGTGCATGAAACCTGTGGTATTGAGTTCACGCATGCCGGCATCAACGAGCGGGTAACCGGTTGTGCCTGCGCACCATGCGGCGAATTGCTTCTCGTCGTTTAACCAGCGAATTCTGTCATAGGCCGGTTTGAAGGAAGCATGGGTGGTATGGGGAAAGTGGTAGAGAATCATCTGGTAAAATTCTCTCCAGATCAACTCGTCGGCATACTTGTCGCTGTGCCGCACCGCCTGGGCGTAGAGTTTTCGGATGCTTACCGTGCCGAACCGCAGATGGACCGACAACCTTGAGGTGCCGGCGACAGCGGGAAGATCGCGCCGGGTAGCATAGGTGTTCAGCAAGGCGGTGTTGAGTACCTTCGGTGGAATGGCGATAGGCGAGGGCTTGAAGCCCAGTGCGCTGAGGGTAGGGAAGGGTAGCGGCGCACAGGGGTAAAAATCGCCGGGACCCGGATCCGGCACATCGGCCGGTGGATGCAGGCGGTAATGCTCCTTCCATTTTCTGCTGTAGGGCGTAAATACCGTGTAGGGTGTGCCATCGGCCTTAACCACTTCATTTTTCTCAAAAATTACATGGTCTTTGGTGCCCTTGAATTCAATGCCCCGGTCTTTTAGGTAGTCGTAGATTTTTTCATCCCGCTCACGCGCATAGGGCTCGTAATCGCGGGAGACAACTACCTGTTTAACGGCGAATTCGTCGCATATGGCAGCCCAGGCCGAAGCGACCGTGTCGTGTTTCACCAGCAGTGCGCTGCCAAGTTGCTCCAGCTCAGCGCGAATGGCATCCAGTTCGCGGTGGAGGAAGCCAACCCGTGCATCGTCGGAGGGAAGCGGGTCGAGGATGTCTCTGTCGAAAATGAAAAGACACAGTACAGGATGACCCGAGCGGGCTGCCATCTGCAGTGCGCGGTTGTCGCTGAGGCGCAAATCGCGGCGGAGCCAGCAAATGGTTACGGGTGCTGTATGCTTTTTCCTGCTCATGCGGTTATTAACAAACCGGCACCCTTGGGGTTCAGTCCGGTCGCCGGCTGCAATAATAGGTTTCTGCTGCGCCCGGCTCTCACCGGCGCCGCGGTAAAGCCTTTTGGAGGCCGATAAGTTATCCCCAATCCATTAACATTGCTTGCCGGCCTCCTGAGTCGAAAATAGCTTTGCTCGTTCAGTGCGGCAACTTTTTGCCCCTTACCTAAACACCAGTCAGTATTATGATCAGCAGAATAGTCGCGGTTAATACGTCGATTTTCGTGAATGCGGAACTCCGTCTGGATGACTGCGACAGCATCCAGCTCGTAGGGCCCAACAACGTGGGAAAATCCACCTTGATTTACGCCCTCAACTTCCTGTTTATTGTCGACGGAAGCAAAATGAGTTTCAGCGGCCAGCGCCGTGGCGACAAGGAAACTATCCACCATTACTTTCCTACCCACAACCAGAGCTATATCATTTTCGAGGTCAGCAAGATCAGTCCGTATTCCATATTGGTTAAACGCGACGCAGAGGGAGAGCTCGAGTATTACAGGATTTCCACGGCCTATGACCAGGAGATCTATTTCAGGAAGGAGGGAACCTCGCAGCGTATCCGCAAATGGGATGAGGTGCAGGAGCACCTTGCGCAGTCGGGTGTGGAGCTCTACCAGTTCAAAAGCAAGGGCGAGGTGTTCAATACCGTTTACCAGCGCGGCCGCAAGAATGAGGCCGCCGTTTGGCTGGAGGAGGGGGTGCGCACCGACGGATTGAGCAACAACTTTTCCAAGGTATACCGCTACCTGATCAACAGCAAGCTCATCACCAACAAGACGCTGAAGGAGTCGCTTATTATCGCTGACAACCGCGAAAACGAAGGACTGAATTTCTCTCAGAAAAATAAAAAGGACATCACCGACCTGTTGCGCATCAACGATGAAATCAAGGTGGTAAAGTCCATCCAGAAGGATTTTGAAGAATTCCGTGAAGTCGTAAACCTCTACAAGGCCAAAAACAGGATTGTCAGCGACCTGGTCTATGCCTTCAATAAACAATACCAGGCATCGGTAACGGAGCTGGACAATATCCGGCTGGATAAGGAAAAAGGCTATGCGGGGCATATTATGGCCCTCAATGAAAAGCTCAAACCCCAGCAGGAGGAATTGCTGAGGGAACTGGGCAAGAAGGAAACCGAAATTGAGCTGAAAAACGAGCAGGTTGCCCGGTTGCAGCAGCAGCTCGATGAAATCAATGCCTTTGAGACGCGTGAGTTTTTGGAGCAGACCCTTGCCAACCTTGACGCTAAGCGCCGCGATGCCGAGGTGCGCATTACCATGGTGGAAAACCAAAAGATGAACACCAAGGTGCTGGAGCAGAAATTATCGCGTCACGACGCAGATATTCAGCGCCTGGAGGCACAGGTGAAAAATTACGACAACCAGCTCATCCAGAAACTGGCCGCGAAAGACGAAGACCGTAAGTTGCTGAATTTCATTCTCTCGCCTGAATTTTCTTCCCTGGATGCCGGTCTG
>DHLU01000118.1:772-14439 GCA_002405435.1 Flavobacteriales bacterium UBA4660 | reverse complement strand
ATACAAGACCGGTCAGGTTGATGCGGCTGAAACGCTCGGCAAACAGCAGATAACTGACAAAAGCGTTGGTCAGCACCACGGCAATGTTGTTGATCGCCAGTGTAGTCGAACGGGGAAAAATTTCCGCATCATACGACAGGAGTAAAAAATAGATGGTTCCGTAATTCACCAAGCCCAGCAGAAGTCCGCACAGCAAGTCAGCGGCGGTAAAACGGAAAGAACCGCGTATGCGTCTGTAGGCCAGCACCATACATCCTGCTGTACCTGCACCGGCGAAAGACAATCCCGAAAACAACACCTGCTCATGTTCATTGGTGGTATAAGACGATAGTTTGGCGATACCAAAATCAATCAGCGCACTTCCCGTAAAAATCAGCAGGGGGTAGAGCAGGGCATCGCGCCGAAAATGCGTACCCTCTTCACGCAACGACACGAGTACCACGCCTGCACAGGCCAGTACCAGCGCAATCCACTGCCACAGGCCGAGCGTATCGCGGGGATCAAACGCCACCAGCAGCACAACACTCAGAGCGAGACTCATTTTGGAAGCGACAGTCGTGATACTCACACCAATCTGCTGAGATCCGCGGGCCATGAGATAGAAGATGGCTATTCAGACCAGTCCGAGCAGCACTCCGAGGGTGATCCATGGAACGCCGGAAGCGGCAGCATCAATCTGTCCGTAATCCTCCACCTTGAGAAAGGCGATACATGCGGCCATGGTGTAATTGACCACGATCACATTGAGGATATCTACCTTCCAGCGCTGGTAGAACTTGAAGAGGAGATAGATACCTGCGTTGGTAATTATAGAGAGAGCGAGCCAGGTCATAACCGGCAAACTTAGTGCGCTGCGCCGGCAGGATGGTATATCCTCAACATATCGTCACCCACCCTTTCAGCGGATGTTTCCTTCATAGGCATTTTCGGTGCCATGACCCCGGCCGGCCACGAAACGGATGCCGAGATTACCCGTGCCTCATCCCACAGGCCTGCAGACAAAAAACTGCTCAGCGTGCAGCTTCCGCCTTCCACCAGTACCGACTGTATCCCGCGTGCCATGCACGCCGCTACCAGCGCATGGGCGAGGTCGTTTCCTTCTGCCCGGGTATGAGCGGCATTGCGCATGGCCGTTTGCCCCAGCCTGCTTATCACCAGGGTCTGCACGCTGCCATCCTCAATATGGTAGGGCATGCTTCCGTTGGCGGGTTCTCCCAGAATAATGCGCAGCGGGTTTCTTCCGCTGACAAGCCGTGTGGTCAGGTGAGGGTTATCGGTTTCCACTGTGCGCCGGCCCACGGCTATGGCCATAAGTTCAGACCGCCATCGGTGTACAAGCCGTTGTGCGGCAGGTCCCGAAATGCGGCCATCCTCCTCTGCATGGGTTCTGCCCATATACCCATCCAGCGTTTGGGCCCATTTGAGCACGATGAATGGACGGTGCTGCGTATGGCAGGTGCTAAAAGCCCGGTTGATTTGACCCGCTTCTGCTTCTCCTATGCCTACAACGACCTCGATACCAGCCTCTCTCAGGCGGGCGATGCCCTTGCCTGATACAAGCGGATTCGGATCCATCATACCCACCACCACCCTGCTGATGCCAGAGGCGATAATGCGCTCGGTACAGGGCGGAGTTTTGCCGAAGTGGTTGCACGGCTCAAGGTTCACATACAGCGTGGCCCCTTTGAGCGGTCCTTGCATAGCGGCCTCATCAAGGGCGTGCACTTCGGCATGCGGTCCGCCAAATGCCCGGTGCCAGCCTTCTCCCACAAGCTGTCCACGCAACACTACCACACTTCCGACAACAGGATTGGGCTCGACCTGTCCACGTCCCTTTTCCGCCAGCAGGAGGCATCGACGCATATACAACAGGTCATTTTGGTTCATTTGCGCAACACAGCCTGAAGGGTATTTGCCAGCAGCGATACTATGGTCATGGGACCCACGCCGCCGGGTACCGGAGTAATGAAGGCACAACGGGGCGCTACCTCATCAAAGAGCACATCTCCAGCGATGCGGAATCCTGATTTCTTAGTGGGATCTGCGATGCGCGTAATGCCGACATCCACCACCGTAGCGCCCTCGGCGACCATATCAGCGGTAACGAAACCGGGTCTGCCTAGCGCGGCAATGACAATATCGGCTTGACAGACAATTTCCTTTAAGTGTACCGTCTTGCTGTGTGTGAGCGTCACGGTGGCGTTTCCGGGATAACCGTTTCGTTGCATGAGGATAGTCATCGGCAATCCGACTATATGGGAACGCCCGATAATGACACAATGTTTGCCTTCAGTAGGCACGTGATAACGTTCGAGCAACTGGATGATGCCATAGGGGGTTGCGGGAAGAAAACACGGAAGGTTGAGGGCCATTCTTCCGACATTTTCCGGATGAAAACCGTCGACATCCTTGGCCGGATCAATCGCCAGCAGCACGCGGTGTTCATTGATATGCGGCGGCAGGGGCAACTGTACGATGTATCCGTCTATGTCAGGATCCCGGTTGAGTGTATCTATGGTAGCCAGCAGCTGTGCCTCCGTGGTATCATCACCAAGGTGAACCAGTGTGCTCTTGAATCCTACCTCCTCACAGGCCCTGACCTTGGCACCGACGTAGGTAAGGCTCGCTCCGTTGTTACCGACACGCACGGCCGCGAGGTGGGGCACCGCAAGACCCTGAGCACGTCTTTCGTTAACCTGCTGGGCGATTTCTTCGCGGATCTTGCGGGCAGTAGCGTTGCCATCGAGGAGCGTCATCATGGAAAAGTTTAACGTCAAACCTACAACAGGAACGTGAATGGACGAAATTGAGAAAGCCCGGCGGTTTCTTGGGCACAATGGCTGTGGGCAGCGAAAGGGATTGTTTCAGTGAACGACCACCTTGCTGATTGTATGACCGTGCTGCACGAGGTAAACGCCTTGCCTGACGGGAACCCTCATATAACCTTCCCTGCCTCCTGTCCAAAGCAGTTTTCCCGATGTGTCAAATACCCTGACGGTTGGGAATGCTTCATTGACGATGTGGATACAATCCCAACCCGTCCAAAGCTGAAAATCCGCTCCGGAGGCAGGTGCATATACACCCGCATAACCCGGAAGTTGCATGGTCTCCGACTGCATCAGTACCGGCTCGCGGTCTGCCGCATTGAATAAAGACGAAAATGAATCGACGGGTGGTGTGTCCGCGGTAAAAAGCCCGTTTGCCCATACCGGAGGCAGCGCCTGGTAATGGGCTTCCACTGACAATTCAAGCGGTCCGGTGTACCCTTGCAATGGAATGTGGTAATGCACCAGATCGGTGCCACTTCCTTCCAGCGGGTCAGCATTGAAGTCGGGGTCGTTGGCCGCTTCGCCGACAACGGCCGTAGTATCATAGACCATATCAGCGACCGTGAAGCCGACCGGCACAAGGCGGTTATCTTTCAGATGCATGGCACCCCGCGTGAGCAGCGTAGTGCGGTTGCCTTCGGTATCGCCCATGACCATTTCATATAGCTGTACCTGGTCTTCTGAAGTGATGACCTGGTGATGGGGTTCGAAAGGCAGGTCTTCGCCAACCATACTGAAATCAGACATATCGAATGCGCCCGAATGGAAAAGCGAATTGCCCGCTTCATCCTGCACGCGCACGCCCAGCGAGAGGCGGCGCGAGGGAAAACCGCTGGGAAGTTTGTGCCCGGCGAGGTTTTTCAGTTTTACGGAAATAAAAAGTGTGTCTTCGGTTCGGGTCCATGATTCCACCGATAGTTCAAGACTCTGGTGCTGCAGGATGTCGAGCGTGGCGGCGATGGTTTGATCGAAATCCTCTGCGGTGGCTGGTATGCCCAGGGTTTCCAGGTTGGCCTTCATCAGGCGCAGCATAAAAACGTTGGCGCCGGCCAGGGTGTGCAAGGCATAAGGCGCGCGCGGCGGTGTATCGTAACCTGCGGCGAGTATGACAGCCTGATCCTGCAAGACGGGCATGTGACAAGCCTGGCAACTGACGTGATCGGTATCATAAACGGAATTGAGCCACTCGTGGTAGGTAGCCTGCTCCACGAAGGTATCCGGCGTGAGGTTTCCATCCGTGTCGATGGTTTCTGTAATCAGCGTGTGGCATGCCGCACACAAGGCTGGCCGGGAGATATGGGGGCTGAATTCGGGTGTATAGCCACTGCTGAGTGCCATGGGTGTCACAAGCGGACCCGGATAAGGGCCAAAGGCGAGCGGGGCAGTCACATAATGCAGATTGCCGGAATGGGTCGCACCCAGCATCACACTGTCTTGCTGATGACAGGCCACGCAACTGACTCCGTCAATGGCTACGCTATCGTCTTCGAGCAGTTCAGCCATCGAATAAGATTCAGCACCGCTGAGCAAGGCTGCAAAGTGGCCCAGTGGGGCGTGACACGACGTACATTTTGTTTCGATGGACTGCTGGTGCAGGGGATTGGAGCTAGTTTCATGGCTCACCTGAGCGCGCCAAAAAGGATCTCGTGCGCTGTTGCCCATCAGGGTGCTCCGCCAGTCGTCGACCAGGTTGACATCTGCCCCTTCCATGTTCACGCTGGCGATACCTGCGGGGTCAAGGCCGTGACAGTGGTCGCATTTTCCAGACGAGGCAAAAAAACCGTTATACGCTTCCGGAAGTGAGTCTTGCAGCATGCTGCGGACCGGGAACGTCCGAAGGCAAAGATCCTGCTCTACAGGAGCCGGAATAAATGCCGCGCACACGGTCACTACCGACGCAATACAACCGATGACTATCGGGCCTTTCATCATAGCGCAAAATAAAAAAGCAAACCTGTAAGCCGGGTTCTGTTCCGGCTGTTTCCAGCCGGCTTCCATCATTTATCTATGCGACCTACCCTCCGGAGCCGGACGGGCCGCCCTTCACTGCACGGCTTTCGCAGTGCAGGTTTCCGGTCTACATGGTCTTACAGCCCGCAAGGTTTTCCTGGCCGGCAGGGTCACCCCTGCCGCCGGTAGGCTCTTACCCTACCCTTTCACCATCACCCCTTCCGGGTCGGCTTCGAAGACCGGAGCCGAGCCGGAAGAGGCTGTTTAGTTTCTGTGGCACTCTCTGTCAGGCAGGACTTTCTCCTGCCCGCCTTCTTTTGGGAGAAGTGCGGCGCCCTCAGCTGCCCGGACTTTCCTCTGCCCGACTTGCGCCAGACAGCGATGGAACGGTTTGCTTTTTCACAAAGGTACCGAAATCAGCGCATGGGCATAAAAAAACCCCCGCCGTGGCGGGGGTTTGCAGGAATCATGTCTTTCTTATTGCTTTATCACCTTCACCGTGGTCTGTTGTTCACCAATGAAAAGGTGAAGGAAATACACGCCTGCAGACTGCGGTGTGAGATCAACGCGGTGCAGGTTTTCACCGCTCCGGTTTCCGAGTTCAACCTCCTGTACCAGCCTGCCCTGGGCATCGGTAATCATAAAGCTCACTTTCTCGCCTGAGAGCCCGGTCATGTTGAGCGTGAATTCGCCCATCGTGGGGTTAGGGCTCACCTTTATGGAAAGGCCATTGCTGAGTTCTGCAATACCCACATATTCGTCAATGTTGACAAACGTGGCCAGAGAACGTTCGCATCCGTTGGCATCGGTCACCATCAAGGTGTAGTCACCGGGTGGCAGATTGGTGGGGTCTTCCTGGGTAGAAACCACATCGCCATCCGGATCTGTCCACTCGTAGGTATAGACAGGCGTTCCACCGCTTACGTTTACAGAGATTGTTCCGTTGTTGAGATCTACCCCTGTCTCATCAGTAGAACCTGTCACTGTCAGTACCAACTGAGAAGGCTCCGTTACCTCAACATCTACCTCGGCTGCACAACCGTTGCCGTCTACAGCGGTAATGGTGTATTCATCGGCATCGAGACCGTCGAACTCATTGGAAGCCTGTTCACCCGTGTTGTCAAGCTCATAGGTGAAGTCACCCACACCACCGGAGGCTGAGGCCGTTACAGTTCCGTCGTTGGAACCAAAGCACAGCGCGCTGGTGGTTGTAGCTGTAACCGCAACCTCCTGTGGCTCCACGACCACGACGGTAACAGTATCGGCGCAAGCATTTACATCTGTCACGACGATGGAGTACTCATCTGGTCCGAGACCCAAGAAGAGACCGCTGGTGGTTCCGCCGAGGCCGATATTATAGGTGTAGGTCGGAGATCCGCCGGTTGCCGTGGTGATGATCTGGCCATTGCCGAATCCGTTGCAGGTGATGTCCGTGGCGGTAGCATTGGCCTGCAGTTCGCTGGGCGCCATAACGGTCACACTGCCGTCATCGTCGCAGCCCTGGCTGTCGAGCACATAAATGTCGTATTCACCTGCGCCCAGTGCACAGAACTGGTTAGAGGACTGGTAATTGACACCATTGAGACTATACTGTATGGCACCGGCATTGCCTCCGGTGGATGTAATGGTGATACACGCATCATCCTCATAGGAGCAGGTGGTCATGGTAGCCGATCCAGAGGCCACGAGGGCCGCAGGGCCGGGTATGGTGAAAGTATCTATATCAGTGCACCCGTTGGCATCAATTCCGTATACCGTTTGCGTACCCGGCAGGAACTGATCGAGAAAGATATTTCCTTCCAGGTAGGTACCGCCTTCCTGAAAAGTATAATCCACATCTCCAACACCACCAAACCAGCTCAGTTGAACGCCACCATCGGGGGTGTCATGGCAGGTAGCTGCAAATGTGTTGTTGATGGTTATGTTGAGGTCGGCCGGCTGCGTAATGTTGAAGTTCGGGAAGGCAAAAGTGCATCCATTCGCATCGATCGCATCCCAGTGGTATGAACCGGCTGCAAAGGTTGTATAGGCCGGACTCGAAAGACCGGAAGCCACTGTGGCATTGTCAGCGTTGTTCGTGAGCGTCCAGGAAACGGGTGCCGTTCCGCCTGAAAAAGAGCTCGTGTGGCTGCCATCGGAGAGCCCGAAGCAGGAAGCGGGCGTAGAGACCGTACCGCTTAGGGTTACTGGCGCGGTGTTAAAGGTAATAGTGGTCTGTTGCTGGCATCCCACAATGCCACAGGCAACCGCACCGGGCTGTCCGGCCAGGAAGTATTCGTCAACTACCGTCACGGTGTAGGTGCCGTTCTGCAGGTTGTCAAACACCCCTGTGAGGTTGTTCTGTCCGTTCATATAGTAACGCACGAAACCTTGTCCGCCCGTATGGCTGAAATCTACACTGCCATTCAATGAACCCGCGCAGCTCGGGGGGGTCAGCACTGGGGTGCCTAGTTGGAGGTCACACGGATAAACACACTGGCCATTATCCACTTCTGCCAGGGGGTTGTAGTTGCAGGCATCACTGTCAAGACAGCCGCCCAAAGAACCCAAACTTAAGCCGGTCTGCTCAATAGGGTCAGAAACATCATTGTTGATGAAGTTGGGCCACACCTGGGCGTTTATGTTAATGGTTAGCTCATTTCCGCAATGGGTAAACTGACCCAACAGGATTTTCAGATCGGCTCCGGCCATGGCGTTAGATGACCCGGTGGGGGTAAACCAGGCGCCGCCGACAATATCATCCATGAGTATATCTCCTCCGCAAGCACCATTGAAAATGGTCGGCCAGGGTTGGCCAGGACTGTTTAGCGTATAGATCTGCGCGCCGGGATCAGACGTGCATGCCCTTCCGATCGTTACCCACGAATCGTAGCATAGGTCAGGAAAAAAAGAGCAAAAGGAACAATTGACCTGGTCTCCGGTGGGCGCCCCAACGGCTGAATTGTAAAAACAACAGTCTGTCTGAATGTAAAGGGGAGATCCCAATACGCCGTACACTACAGTAATCATATCGTTTGCACTGGTCATATTGGCCCACAACCGCTGGGTCTTGTAATCGGATGAAATACCCGGGCAAGTACCATCGCAGATGGTTTCCAGCTCAAGGCTTACGATTTGAGCCTGACAGGCCGTTACCGATATGAGTACTGCAACAGAGAGTAAAAACTTCTTCATGGGTGCTATGTAAAATTTAAGTTGTTTGAAGTGATCTAAGGAAGGCCAAATATAAACCTGCGTGCATTTTGTCCGCGACGTTATACGTTACGGCAAGAAGTTAAGTTATTCACTCAAAATACCACCCTCACCGCGCTAGTCAGACGAAAAACACGGCTGCAGGATGCCCCGCAAAATCAAGTTTCTATCGACAGAATTCACTACTTTATCGAACGTAAAGCCATGTTAGACCTTTACGCCAACTCATACGCGCACCAGTTTCAGTACGACCCGGTGTTTTCCTGTAATGCTGAGGTGGTAGTAGCCGGAAGAAAGCATCGCGACGGGAAGGGCGAGACGCTCATGATCGGCCGGGGCATTTAACACCTGCCGGGTCGCAAGATGACCGGCCGCATCCCATAGCTCAACCACCAGGGGCTCCCCTCGCCAACCGGTCAGGTGCAAAAAGCATGATGCCGACGCGGGGTTGGGGCTTAGCCATGCCTGCACGCCTCCCATGGGCTCGGCTATACCAACACATATGTCGACAACGCCTGCAAACAAGGCCTGACAGCCATTAGCGTCGGTAGCGGTAACGGTGTAGGTACCCGCACACAGGTTGTCGGGTGCCGCCGCCTCAGACACGGTCTCTCCGCCGCCATCAACCCACTGCCAGCCATAAGGTCCGGTACCGCCGGAAATCGCTGCCGATGCCATTCCATCGCAGGCTGCAGAAGAAGAGGTGCAGACTGTTTCAATGCTGCCCGGTTGAAGCGGTGCAGGCTCCCCTACGGTTGCGCTGAAAGGGAACGCGCAGCCGTTGGCGTCAATCACCTCCAGCGCATAGGTTCCACTGCTCAGGCCTTCAAACAAAGGCTCCTCCTGAGGAACGCCTCCGTTGAGGTAGAAGGTATAGGGCGCGTTGCCGCCGACCGCATCCACCGAGACCATGCCCGTGGCATCACCAGCGCATAGGGCATTAGAGACCGTTGCCGAGGCATCCAACGCATCCGGTTCATTGACCGCAAAGACCACATCCAGCACACAGCCTGCGGCGTCAGTGAACTGCACGGCATAGTCGCCCGGTGCAAGATCCGTGAAGAGGGTATTGCTTTGTTCGACACCATTGAGCGTCAGGATATAAGGCCCCCCTGCTCCGCCGGAAGGAGCCAACACCATGACGCCATCTTCATCTCCCTGACAGCTCACATCTTCAACCGTCTCGTTCGGATCAATGGCCGGCGGGCCCGGAATGGCGAGTTCAAATGACTGCACACAACCATCTGCATCAGCGATGGAAAGCGGATAGACCATGTGCATCAATCCGCATACATCAGCACCTTCCGGGTATTCGACGCCATTGAGGCTAAACGTATATTCTGCTCCGTTGCCCCCGGCTGCCGCAAAGGTGACGCAGCCATCTTCGGTATAGAGGCAGGTGGTGGGTGTGGTCGAACTGGCATTGACAATGGGATCCGGAGACGTGATGACAAAACTGGCCTGAGCCGTGCAGCCGGATGCATCCTGTCCAAACACCGTGTAGTTTCCTGCAAATAACACCCCGTCGAACACCCCGCTCTCGATACTGAAAGGGCCTCCGGCCGAAAAGGAAAAATCAACATCACCGGTGCCGCCCAAGGCGCTGACCGTGGCTGATCCGGTGCCTGCGCCCGGACATTCCACCCCGGCCACCTGGCTGACCGCCAACTGCAACTGAGGTGGCGCAGCGATATTGAAACAGTTGGATGCGTATGCGCAACCGGATGCGTCTGTCACCAACCAGTAATAAGCGCCGGGTTCGAGCAGACAAAATTCACCCGCCGGAAGATTGAGGTTGCCGCCGCCAATAAACAACCCGGTGTTGCAGTCTTTCAACTCTATATCCAGCGCGCCGGTTCCCCCCGAAATATCCACCTGCGCGCAGCCGTCTTCGTCGCCGTAGCACGAAACGGGCGTATTGAGCGCGTTCGCATAGACAACCGACGGGGTGTAGATTTCAACTTCCACTGCCAGCGTGCAGCCATCGGGCAGAATGGCATTACCCGGATTGCCGGGCTGGAAATACTCGTCAACCACAAGCACTGTGTAGTTGCCATTGCCGAGGCCACCGAAAACCCCTGTCAGGTTATTGTTCTCTCCAAGGAAGTAGCGCACAAATCCTTCTCCACCCTCCACATCTATGTCAAGACTGCCATTACTGGAATAAGCGCACAGCGGATCGGTGGAAATTACTTCAGCCACGCTCAGGTTGCAGTATACGCAGGTACCTAAGGGTTCACAGTCTGCCGCCGGATCGTAATTGGCTGCTTCCGGATCCATGCAGCCGGGCTGCTCACATGCCACTTCGCAACCCGATCCTACCGTGAGTCCGGTTTGCTGAATGGCTGGCGATCCCGGCCCGGCATACTGAGGAAATATCTGAATATTCACCGTCGCGCACAGCGACCCGCACACGGTAAATTGTCCCAACAACACATCAAGGTCATCACCGGCAAGTCCACTCGGATTGTCAGGCAAAACCAGCCAGGCCCCGCCGATCACATCATCCATCACGATGGCATTCGGGCATGGGGTTTCGTTGAATTCGTCTATCCAGGGCTGGCCGGGACTTTGGAGAAGAAAACCCGCACCGCAGTCCGCCGAGCATGCGCAGCCGATGGTCACCCAGCTGTCGTAACAGGCATCAGGAAAAAAACTGCAAAACGAACAGTTAACCGAACTGCCCGAGTTGCTGCCGAGGGCACTTTGGTAGAAACAGCAGTCTGTGGTGATATAGAGCGGTGTTTCCTGCAGTCCGAATACCGTAGAGATTACATCGGACGGGTCAGTGCAGTGGGCATACAGCTGCACTGTGGTGTATTCCGGAGGGACACCCGGGCAATTGCCCGAACACAGGGTATCGAGATACAGGTATTGTACCTGGGCGTGCGCCTGAACCGTGCTGGTGAAGGCGAGCAAAAACAATACTTTTTTCATCATTTTTTGCTTTGGGATGTCAAAGGTATGGGCTGGCTGCCTTTGCGTTTGCTGCGTATTTAACCAAAAAAAAACCCGGCCATACGACCGGGCTTTCTTAGAAATCTTTGGACAAATCAGCGGATGCTGATGGTCCGTGTAACAGAACCCGATTCGTCTGAAACCCGGAGCGTATAAATACCGCTCGACAGGGCCTCTACGTTAAGGTTAATCATTTGGTAGCCGCTTACAGTGCCTGAAGGACGTGAGAGAACCACCTGACCGACACTATTAATCAGATCAATCTGCAGCGCAGACGGACGGGTGAGTTCCATCGAAACCTGCAGTTGGTCAACCGCAGGAACAGGAAACACGTTAAGTCCGCTGAATGCGGTGGCCTCATCAACGGAAACCACACAAGGGTTGCAGGTATCAAATACGAAACAGACCGCAACGGGATTGCCGTCAGCACGGGTGAGTTTGCGGTTGTCGCTGAATGCACCATTGTCAACACCACAGCCTCCTATGGAAGAGAAATCGGCAGACTCCTCAGTCCACTGCTCATCTACATTGAGGGTATCGAGGCCTACCACAAATTTGTAGAAGGCATCCACCGGACAGAAATCCGCAATGGTAATTGTCCAGGTGTCATCGCCGTCGATATCGCTCATCTCGAGGGCTCCCGACTGCCAGCCGGTGAAATCTCCCATAAGCCACATGCTGTAACCGGCGCCAACAGGCGTGCCTGCGGGCTCCTTCACTTCAAAGGTCACATCAGCTGCAGGCACGGTGGTACCACAGGGGTCCGGAGAACCGAAGCATACGTTTGGAAGCGTCTGCGGCGTATCCGCTACAACGGCAATGGTGCGGTTTGATCCGCCTTCCCAACCGCCACCGCCCACGCGGAATTTGAACTCGTAGTTGCCAGGCTGAAGGGCAAGGGTAAGCGAATAAATGTTGTCATTGTCATCATCGCTCATCGGCGCACCGTCTCCCCAGTTGGTGAGGGTACCCATCAGATTAACCCCCTCCGTATCGTAGTCCTGGCAATTGGTGTTCATGTCCACATTAAAGGTGATAGACACCGGTTCTGAGCAGGGGTCGCAGGAATTGAAGCAGTAGAGCGGAAGCACTGTATTGCCGGCACCGACCTTTTCTGTGCGGTTACCACCGCCGCTGAGGCATGCACCGCTGAAACTTTCAGCCATACCGGTATCCCAGTTGTCATCATTTACGAATTTGTACTCGAATGTAGTGAGTGCACCAATGTCGTAGTATCCCTCGTAGATGGTGTCGCTGTTGTGGTCATTCAACTCAAACGCGCCCGGATCCCAGTCGCCGCTGTCACCATCGGGGTTTTGGAAGTTACCGGCCACGTGCACGCCATTGGCACTGCCACCGCCCTGCAGCGAGAGATCAACACGGAAACGAACGGCATTGTTGCCGCAGGCGCCGCAGTTGGCATAGCAGGTATGGAAGGTAACCGCTCCGTTAACATAGAGGTACCTGTTGTCGTTGCCGTTTACCTCTACCTGACAGGTGGAGGGAACATCTTCGACGAAATCCCACCAGTCTCCATTGAGAAACTTAAACTCATAACGCTGAGGAACCAGCGACAGCGTGATGCTGTATACCATGTCCATATCAGCGTCTGTCAATTCGTAAATACCGGGATTCCAGTTCTCCAAACCCGGATTGTCCGGTGTACCGTCGCCATTGGGATCCTGGAAGTTACCAGCGATGTGAACCCCGTTGGCAGATACTACCTGCCCGGTCATGTCCACTTCGAAAGTCACATCAACCTGGGCCTGCAAACAGACCATGGTGAGTGCTGCAATAAAAAAGGTGTATACTTTTTTCATGAGTGTTGTGTGTTTATTTGTGGATTGCTGAGATAGTGTACTTAATACACTTTGCCAAAAGTATTGTACTTCACTCCCGAAAGTATTGATCCATGAAAAGAAAATTAATGAACATGGTGTTGGCAGCCTGCTGCTGTTGTGAAACAGCACTACCCTTAAGCGGGCAGGTGCATACCATAAACCGCATTGATCCACCCTACTGGTTTACGGGCATGGACGATAGCCGTGTTGAATTGCTGGTGCAGGGTAAAGACCTATTGCCGACACGGGTAAGTGCCGGGAGTAACTGCCAGGTTATTTCGGCAGAATTAGCTGATAACCACAACTTTATGTATGTCACACTCGAGACGAGGCGCATGCGGAATCCGGGCACAGTGACCCTGGTTTTTGAAGACGAAACGGGCCGGTTACCGGTGGAATATGTATTTCGGCAAAAACAACACAAACCGGTGCCACATGGTCCGTCAGACCTGATGTACCTCGCCATGCCCGACCGCTTTGCCAATGGCGAGTCGGCCAACGATACGCACCCTGCGCTGGCCGAACCGTCTGACCGCACTGCACCCAAAGGCAGGCATGGAGGAGACCTGGCTGGGGTCTCGGAGCGTCTGGCTTACCTGCGCGAACTGGGAGTGACCTCTCTATGGCTGAACCCCGTGCAGGAAAACAACCAGCCACGCGAGTCATACCACGGCTATGCCATCACCGACCATTATGCGGTTGACCGGCGGCTTGGCACCCTGTCAGAATACCTTGCCCTTTCGGCCGAATGCAAGGCTGCGGGCATCAAGATGGTCATGGATGTCATCTATAACCACTGGGGAAGCGAGCACTACCTCAACAACCATCTGCCCGACACGACCTGGGTCAACTGGCACGAAGGATTTGTGCGCACCAACTACCGGGCGGAGACGCTGAT
>DHLU01000118.1:0-625 GCA_002405435.1 Flavobacteriales bacterium UBA4660 | reverse complement strand
CGCTGATGGATCCGCATGCGAGCGCAGCAGACCGAAAGCGCAGGACCGTCTGCTGGTTTGACCTTCGGATGCCCGATCTCAACCAGCGGAATCCGCACCTGGCGCGCTACCTGATTCAAAATACGCTGTGGTGGATTGAAACAGCGCAACTCGACGGTTTGCGCATTGACACCTATGCCTACCCTGATGCGGATTTTATGCGCAACCTCTGCCGCACCTTGGCCCGCGAGTATCCTAACTTGTTTGTGTTCGGAGAAACCTGGGTGCAGGGATCTCCCATTCAGGCCTGGTTTACGCGTGACCACCGGGTCAGCAAACTGGGTGCCTTCAGCGAAACTGTGCCTGTTTCGCTCACCGATTTTCAACTCTACTATGCCATCACGGAAGGCCTCAATGAGCCTTTTGGCTGGACCACCGGATTGTCTAAGATACAACTAACCCTGGCGCATGACTACCTCTACCCTGCCCCTTCACACCTTGTTACCTTTCTCGACAACCACGACCTCGGGCGCATTTATTCTGTGCTCGGGGAAGATTTTTTGCGGTGGAAAATGGCCATGGCATTGTTGCTGACTACGCGGGGAATTCCCTGTAGCTATTATGGAACGGAAGTGCTGATGAAAAA
>DHLU01000026.1 GCA_002405435.1 Flavobacteriales bacterium UBA4660 | reverse complement strand
CTGGGACCTGAAAAACTTCAGGAACGTACCCATTGCCTCAGGCGTTTACCTCATCCACGTAGAGGTGCCCGGCATCGGAGAAAAGACGCTTAAATGGTTTGGTGTGATGAGGCCCACTGACCTCGATAATTTCTAATTCACTGACGAAGAGAAAAGCAAATGAATACCATGAAAAAACTTTCGGTACTGGCATGCTGCCTGTTTTTGGGAGCCTCGGTCGTATGGGGCGGTAATCCAGATCGTGCGGGATCTGCCGGCGCAGGTCACCTGCTTATTAACCCCTGGGCAAGAAGTTCGGGTTTTGCCAATTCCGGTATGGCTTCCGTCAACGGGATAGAGGCCGTTTACCTCAATGTGGCCGGATTGGCCTTCTTGCGCAAGACCGAGTTGCTTTTTACCAATACCCAATACCTGGTTGGAAGCGGAATCAGAATGAATGCCCTTGGCTTCGGTCAGCGGGTCGGCGATAATGGTGCCATCGGGATCACCGTCTCCACGATGAACTTTGGAGACATTCCCATAACGGAAGTCAACCTGCCCGAAGGCGGCATTGGAACCTTCTCGCCCAATTACTCCAACATTGGTATCAGCTACGCCAAGGGGTTTTCCAACAGCATCTACGGAGGGATAACCATGCGCCTCATTTCCGAATCCATAAGCAACGTGCGCGCCCAGGGCGCAGCCTTTGATGCAGGTATTCGTTACGTGACAGGAGAAAACGACCAACTTCGTTTTGGTATTACACTGAAAAACGTCGGGCCGCCCATGCGTTACCGCGGCGACGGTATGACTATCACCGCTGTAATTCCGACCACCGGCACAGACATCACGCTGGAGCAGCGTTCTGAAAGATTTGAATTGCCCTCGTTGGTGAATGTTGGATTCGCCTATGATTTCCTGCTGGCGGAGAACATGAAACTCACCGCAAACCTGCAGTATACGTCTAACTCGTTTACGCGCGACCAGTATGCGCTGGGAGGAGAGTTCACTTTCCGTGACCGGTTTATTCTGCGGGCAGGTTACCAGTGGGAAGACGGATTGACCAATGAGGAGGAGCGAACTACTGTATTTGTAGGCCCCCATGCCGGTCTTACGGTGCAAGTCCCCACCTCACAAAACGGAAGTGTTATAGGTCTTGATTACTCTTACAGGGTGACCAACCCCTTTGACGGCGTGCACTCAATAGGTGCCCACATTACACTCTGATAACCGCGGCGCGGTGCTTGACAAGGTCAGCACGGTTTCGTAAATTTGTGAGACGATAAAAGAATTCAGAGAAAACCCTTCGCGGGGTTTTTCTCTTTTATGTACAACCACGTTAATCTGTTTATATGGCACAAGTGGCATACTATACAACCGAAGGCCTGAAAAAGCTTAAGGATGAGTTGCACCTGATGAAGACGGTGGAAAGGCCGAAGATTTCCCAGCAAATTGCCGAGGCAAGAGACAAGGGTGATCTTTCGGAAAATGCCGAGTACGATGCTGCCAAGGAGGCCCAGGGGTTGCTTGAGGCGAAAATTGCCAAGATGGAAGACCTGGTGGCCAATGCCCGTCTGGTGGATGAGAGCCAGGTGGACACATCCAGGGTTTACATCCTGTCAAAAGTGAAGATTAAAAACCTGCATAACAACAACCAGTTGGAGTACACACTGGTGGCTGAAAACGAGGCCAACCTGGCCGATAAGAAAATCTCTGTCGATTCTCCCATCGGCAAGGGCCTGCTGGGTAAAAAGGTCGGTGAAATAGCCGAGGTACAGGTTCCGGCAGGCATGATTAGGTTTGAAATACTCGGCATCAGCCGTTAACAGGATTCCATGCCCACTGTTTTTTCCAAAATTATTGCCGGTGAAATCCCCTGTCACAGGGTAGCAGAGAACGAGCGGTTTCTTGCCTTTCTGGATGTCCAACCCGTGGCGGAAGGTCATACCCTGGTCATTCCAAAAATTGAAGTGGATTATCTATTCGACCTGCCGGCTGAATACCTCAATGAGATTAATGCGTTTGCAGCGCACGTAGCGGCAAAGATCCGGCGCGTGGTTCCATGCAGGCGTATAGGCATTGCGGTGATCGGCCTCGAAGTTCCGCATGCCCACATGCACCTGATTCCGCTCAATGAAATTTCCGACATCTCATTTACAGGACCCCGACTGAATCCCGGTCAGGAACAACTGGCAACACTGGCCGCGGCCATTGCGGCTGCATGAGTAGGCGGCACCAAGAGGCGGCAGGTTGAAGTCACGCTGCGGGTGCGATTGCACCAGCCTCCCTCAATGGCGTTGGATTAGCACCACGGCGTACGCAGCCAGCCCTTCCCGCGTGCCGACAAAGCCCATACCTTCACTGGTGGTAGCTTTTATGCTGACCTGCGAAACATCGACCGAAGCATTTTCGGCAATGGCGGCAACCATGGCTTCGCGGTAAGAGGCAATCTTCGGTTTTTCAAGTACCAGGGTGCAGTCAATGTTTCCGATTTCCCAATGCCCGGCGCGCAAGAGCTCAACGGTGCGCCTGAGCAGCACTTTCGAGTCAGCGTTTTTCCAGGTATCGCCTGTGTCAGGAAAATGAAAGCCGATATCCCGGAGGTTGGCCGCACCCAGCAGGGCATCGCAGATGGCGTGTAACAGGACGTCGGCATCGCTGTGGCCCAAAGCCCCTTTATCTGAGGGAACGAGCACGCCGCCGAGCCAAAGATCCCGGTCCTGGGAAAGACGATGTACATCGTATCCGAAACCTACCCTGATTTGCATGGCCCAAATATGGGCCACGATGGTCATGAACTGCCAACAGTGCCAATTATTGGCCGGCAGGCGCTGTTTCCTCTCCGTCTCCGGCGGCTCTTCCGTCGAGAGAGAGCCTCAGTGAGAAACGAAGGGTGTTGGCGAGGGGGTTTTGCTGGGTGGTGCTGATCAGGTAAGAAACATCAATGGTTATCACCTGGTACTTGAGACCTGCGCCTACGGTAATGAACTGGCGGTTGCCTTTGGTAAAATGCTCGTAGAAATAGCCGGCACGTACAGCAAACTGGTCGGTGTACATGTACTCCATGCCGCCGCCGATATTGATTTCGCGCAAATACTCTCTAAAAGCGCTGCCCGCGATATAATTGCCATCATTGTCAATATTGCCCGGTGCATCATAAAAGGACTGAATCATACCCGTGGCAACACCTACGTTGGGATCCATGCCATAGAGGAGAGAGTCAGAGCCGTCACCGAGGTAGCGCGGGGGTGTGGGTACCAGCAATTTGTTGAAGTCAAGCGCGAAGGTCAGTGAGTTGTAATCATCCAGCAAGGTGGTAAGGGCTGACCCGAACTTCAGGTTGGTAGGTATAAAGTCGCGTTCATCGGTATTGGTGTAGCGCATTTTAGCACCGATGTTGGAAATGTTTACGCCTAGGTTCCAGATCGCATCTTTTTTTCCCAGACGTACGTCGTCGTTGGTATAAAACAGCGCTACGTCACTGGCTACAGAGCGGCCAGGACGCGACTCGGCGCCAAGTACATTGGTACCTCCGGTGAGGTTGGAGTTCACAAAGCGGGCGCTGATCCCCCCGGAGAAT
>DHLU01000126.1 GCA_002405435.1 Flavobacteriales bacterium UBA4660 | reverse complement strand
CCAGAAGCAGGAGGCTGCCGGGCTGGTCCGTGAGGCTGCGGGCAGTTACTATACAGCCCTGCAGCGCCAGCGCGAGAACGTAGATGCTCAGATTGGCATGAAAAAGACCGGGCAGCTGGTGCTCAATGAGTTGCTCGGCGAATTCGCCAAGAAAAAGAGCTTCGGTACAGCGAAAGAGGCTGTTTATTCGTTTCATGCAGCGCGCGACTACCGCGACAAAATCAAGCGGGTAGGGGTAGAGCTCCAACTAGCGGAGTTTTATGTGATGGATTATAACAATGCCCGGGAAATTTTCCTGAAAGAACTGTATGATGAAGGCACCGACCTGCTGGAAGACGAGAAATATGCGGAGGCGGAGGCGCGTTTTAAGGAGATCAAAACCCTGGACCCAAACTATAAGGACGCCAATGAGCTCGGCGACATCGCCTTTATTGAACCCGTTTATGATGATGCCATGGAGGCCTTCACCGCTGCGCAATACCGCAAGGCTTATGAAAATTTTGACAAGGTTCTCGGACGCAAGTCAGACTACAAGGAGGCAGCCGCCAAGAAGGAAGAGGCACTGAAGCTGGGCATCTTCACCATTGCACTGTTGCCATACGAAAACGCTACCGGTCAGCAGGGAATGGACGCGAAAATGAATGCCTATACCCTGGAAGCACTGACCAATATCCACGACCCCTTTCTCAGGGTGGTAGACCGCGAGCACATGCAGGCCATTCTTCAGGAGCAGAAGCTCCAGCTGTCGGGAGTAGTCAACGAGCAGACCGCAGTGGAGGTCGGCAACCTGGTGGGAGCGCAGGCCATTCTCACCGGAACCGTGCTGAGTTTCGACCAAAACAATGGTCGCCTGAAAACCGTTGAAAAAGAAGCCTACGAAGCCTACAAGATTGAGAAGACGAATCCCGAAACCGGTGCCAAGTTTTTTGAGACCCGGTACAGGCCTGTGAAATACACTGAGTATTACAACAGCAACTCCTGTTCGGTAGCCTTCCAGTACAAGCTTATCTCACTGAAAACCGGAGAAATCCTGCGCACCGAGATCATTGAAAAGTCGGTATCCGACGAAGTCCTTTACGCCAAGTACGGCGGGGAGGGACGCAGCCTGGTGCCGGCCGGACAGGGAGGTCCTAACCTCAACGACAGAGATCGGAATGCGCTTCACCAGATGCTCTCAGCCCGTCAGACGCTTACGCCTTCCGGTGAGTTGTCCAACGAGTTGTTTGACCAGGTCTGTAAGAAGATGTCAACCGAAATAGGCAGTGTGGTATATACCATTGTGAAATAACCGGGTTCACCACCCCAACAGCATCCACATGAATACGAGCATACCCCGTTGCGCAGGTCTTTTGTTGGCCACCATGTTCATGGTCAGCATGGCATTTTCCTGCAAGACGGGAAAACCACTGGCAGAAGACGAAAGTCTGAATCCCCGGCCCGATTGGATGACCAACAGGCCGGTTTCCGGCGCCTACTTTATCGGCATTGGTTCTGCCTCCAAGACCACGCAGCCGCTGGATTTCGACGATGTGGCGCGCAAGAATGCGCTCAACGATCTCGCACAGGGCATAAGGGTGCGTGTGCAGGGAAATACGTTCCTCAATTCACTCGAGGTAAATAAGGCCTTTTCGGAGGAGTTTATCAGCAACATCTCGACCACTACGGATGAAGAGATTACTGACTTTGAGGTAGCCGGGCAGTGGGAAAACAAGTCTGAATTTTGGGTGTACTACCGGCTCAACAAGGCCCAGTATTACGCTGCAAAGCAGGCCAAAAAAGACCAGGCGATGCGGGCAGCCAACGATTTTTATCAGAAGGGCTCTGCGGCCGAACAATCGGCAGATATTCCCTCTGCGTTCGACCTGTACCTGCATGGTCTGCTCGCGCTTCGCGACTACTGGAACGAAGTCAACGAATTCACCACCGACACCGGGGTCGTTTTCCTCGAGAATGAGATCTATGCTTCGCTGCAGGGCCTGGCGACCGGACTTCGCATAGGTGGAGGCAGTCCGTCTCTTGTCTTGTCTGTTGAAAACAGCTATGTGCAGTCATGGCAGGGTCAGGTGCTTTACGAGGGCAAGCCCGCGCGCGGTGTTACCGTAACCAGCCGGTTTCCGTCGCGCCGCTTCCGCAAGCCGGCGCAGCACCTCAGCGATACCGATGGCCGGTTTAGTGTTCCTGTTTCTGATGTAGATCCCGCTGTATCCGGAAAAACGCTCCGCCTGAGCATTGACCTGGAGTCGCTGATACCCGCTGACCTCGACCGCAAGATTGCTTCGGCCCTGCTCGGCAATCTCCGCACCGAGACACGTGAAATCCCCATCACCCTCATGTTGCCGGCATTCTATGTTCAGTCATCCGAAAAAAACTTCGGACAACCTGCGGCTGGCGCCGTGTTGCAAAATGCCGTGCGTGAGGGCCTGTCAGAAAAATCCTACCGCCTCGCTTCTTCGGCTGCTGAATGCGATTTTTTTTTGCTCATCGAATCCAAGACCACACAGGGAGGCACCTCCCAGGGCTTCTTTGTCACCCTGCTCGAATACAATATCACCTTTAAGCTCCGCGTGGGAGGAGAGGGGG
>DHLU01000107.1:7573-12176 GCA_002405435.1 Flavobacteriales bacterium UBA4660 | reverse complement strand
ATCGCTCACTGCCCTCGTCAACCAGGCACTCGCTGAGCACAAGGAAGCTATCAAGTCCTAGGAACTGGCGCAGTTCAGGTATAAAATCTGGGAATACTCCGGAGATCCTTCCGCCACTTTTGCCGGTACCCTGGGAATCGGAAACCAAAGCGCTTCCACGCCGGGGGTGACCTATGCATTCAACGACATCAGCCTGTCGGCAGGCGTAGCGGATCCCGCCAAGGTTGTGATCAACTTCACGAGTGCGGACATCGACAACATCGAGCAGTATTTTCTCGATACCGATGGCCTTCGTCTGTTTTTGTCAGGTAATGTTTCGCATGCGCCTATGACCTTTCTGCTACAGGTGGAAGTAGATATTGACGCCATCACAGAAGAAAAATAATCTCCCGGTCCGTTTGCCTTGTTGAATAGGTCTGTGCCGGTCACAGCAGCGCCGCCATGGACGCCTGCATACGTCGGGCTTCAGCGCGGGCGGCCTCTGCAAAATCACTGCCGGAGGATGCATACAATATGCTTCGCGAGGCATTGACGAGCAGTCCGCAATCTTTGTTCATGCCGTAACGCGCCACTTCTTCCAGACTCCCTCCCTGTGCACCGACACCGGGAACAAGCAGAAAATGATCGGGTATCAGCCTGCGCACATGGCCGAGGTGTTCGGCCCGCGTAGCCCCTACTACATACATCATGTTGTCGGGTCCTCCCCAGCCTGCACTGCGTTCAATCACTTCCTGCCACAGTGGAGCGGTAGTGCCTGAGCGTTGCACCACGGGTAATTGCTCAAAATCTTCTGCGCCGGAATTGCTTGTGAGCGCCAGCAGGATGGTCCATTTGTCTGGGTGCGCCAGAAAAGGGGCTACACTGTCGTGGCCCATGTATGGCGCCACTGTGATGGCATCAAAGGCGTAGTGGTCAAAAAAGGCCGTTGCGTATTGCGCCGAGGTATTGCCGATGTCTCCGCGCTTAGCGTCGGCAATGGTGAAGTGTTCGTGCCCGATATAATCCATGGTTTCTTTCAGCAACTGCCATCCTGCGACCCCCATACTTTCGTAAAAAGCAATGTTGGGTTTATAGGCCACGCACAGATCGCGTGTGGCATCAATGATGGCTTTGTTGAATGCAAGAGGACTGATGCCCTTCGGAATTTTTTGCACGTCGGTATCAAGTCCCACGCACAGAAAAGACCGGCGTGTGCTGATCAGGGCGGAGAGTGTTGCGTAATTCATGACCGGAAATTTGTGCTGGACGAAAATAGTCGTGCCGGTGCATGGAAAGTCACCGCATGCCTCGATTTGCGCAGGGTATCACTCGGTTCGTTCACCGGTTTTGAGTTTTTCAGCGTTTTCGGCTAGTTTCAGGGCCTCGATGATTTCGTCAACTTCTCCGTTCATCACCGCATCAAGGTTGTATAGCGTGAGTCCGATCCGGTGGTCGGTGACCCTGCCTTGCGGAAAATTGTAGGTGCGGATTTTCGCAGAGCGGTCGCCGGTGCTGACGAGTGATTTCCGCAGCCTGGCGCGTTCTTCCTGCCTCCGCATTACTTCGGCCTCGAAAATTTTGGTGCGCAGCATGGTCATGGCTTTTTCTGCGTTTTCGTGCTGCGACCTTCCTTCCTGGCAGGCCACTACCACGCCGGTCGGCACGTGGGTAAGCCGCACGGCCGATTCGGTCTTGTTTACGTGCTGTCCACCCGCGCCGCTTGCCCGGTAGGTATCCCTTTGTATGTCGGCCGGATTGATTACCACATCAAACTCTTCCGCTTCGGGCAGCACGGCCACCGTCGCTGCGCTGGTGTGTACACGGCCCTGGGCTTCGGTTTCAGGCACCCGCTGTACACGGTGAACGCCGCTCTCAAATTTCAGGTTGCCGTAAACGTCTTCACCTTCCACCTCAAAGGAAACTTCCTTGTAACCGCCGACGGTGCCTTCACTAACGGTAAGCACGGTGTATTTCCATCCCCGCTTCTGCAGGTAACGGGTGTACATACGGTACAAGTCTCCGGCGAAGATGGATGCTTCGTCACCACCGGTTCCGGCGCGTATTTCCACGATGCAGTTGCGCGCATCTTCAGGGTCGCGGGGTATGAGCATCCATTTGATTTCTTCCTCCATCTGCTCCTTCTGGGGAACCAGGGCATCATATTCTGCCTGCGCGAGTTCTTTCAGGTCTGCATCTTCCTGGCCATAAAGAATAGAGCGGGCCCCTTCCAGGTCATCGATGATTTTTTTGTACCGCAGGTATTTTTCGTTGACGGTACTCAGTTCCTTGTACTCGCGCATAAGGGCTGGATATCTTTTCATATCACCGATTACTGATGGATCGGTAATTAGTTTGGATACTTCATGGAACCGGTCAACGATGGCAACCAGCCTTTCGGATAATTCGTTCATGTCTGTTTGCGGGGAGAAACTTTCCGGCAGCGGGATTAATACGTAAAAGTGCCGTGCGCACTGTGGATGACCACCGACCGGCCTTCTGCAGCTTCTACGCGGCCCACAATGCGGGCCTCAAGGTTGAAACTCGCGGCTATAGCAATCATGGCGGCGGCGGCCTGCTCGTGGGTATAGATTTCCAGGCGGTGGCCCATGTTGAAGGTGCGGTACATTTCTTTCCATTCGGTTTTGCTTTCCTCCTGGATCATGCGAAACAGCGGTGGTGTCTCAAAAAGCCCGTCCTTAACCACACGGAGGTTATCGATGAAATGGAGCACCTTGGTCTGGCCGCCACCCGAGCAATGGACCATGCCGTGGATGTCGGGCCGTAGGGTTGTGAGAATCTTCCGCACTACGGGCAGGTAGGTGCGGGTAGGAGAGAGCACCAGCCGGCCAGCATCTGCATCTGCGCCTTCCACATAGTCGGTAAGGGCGTAGGAGCCGCTGTAGGCCAGGTGGGAAGGCATGGCGTGGTCGTAGCTCTCGGGATATTTTTCGGCGAGCGACTTATAAAACACGTCGTGGCGTGCGCTGGTCAGGCCGTTGCTGCCCATGCCTCCGTTGTAGGCCTGCTCATAGGTGGTTTGGCCGGAGGAAGAAAAGCCCACAATGACATCCCCTGCGCTGATGCGCGCATTGTCAATGACCTCATCACGGCGCATGCGTGCGACGACGGTGGAATCTACGATTACCGTGCGCACCAGATCGCCTACATCCGCCGTTTCGCCGCCGGCTGAGACGATGTGCACCCCCCACTTTCGCCATTCTTCCAGCAATTCTTCGGTTCCGTTAATCAGGGCGGCTATGACTTCTGCGGGGATCAGCGTGCGGTTTCTGCCGATGGTAGAGCTCACGACAATGTTGTCGGTGGCACCCACACAGAGCAGGTCGTCGATGTTCATCACCAGCGCATCCTGCGCAATGCCTTTCCATACGGAAATGTCTCCGGTCTCTCTCCAGTAGCAATAGGCCAGGCTTGACTTGGTGCCGGCACCATCGGCATGCATGACGATGCAGTGCTCTTCGCTTCCGGTGAGGTAGTCGGGCAGTATTTTGCAAAAGGCTTTTGGAAAAAGCCCCTTACCCAGTGATTTAATAGCGGCATGCACATCTTCCTTTTCGGAAGATACCCCGCGCTGGTTGTACCTTGAATCGTTCATGGAGAATAAACACAAAGGGCGGTCCCGCGTTTACGGCACCGCCCTTTGGCTATGGTTATATCGCTAATTTTTCGGCACGAAATCGGTTCTCAAAATCCGGAATACCGTTCGGCGGTTGAGGTTGTGCCCCTGGTCGCGCAGGTTCTCCGGAAGTGTGTTGATGTTGGCTTCGGTAAGCAGGGTACCCTTCGCCAGGTTGCCCAGCGGACGGTCGAGGGTGCTGGGATCTTTTTCTCCGCGGCCCGCTGCAACGAGACGGGCGGGATTGATGCCTTTTGAAATCAGGTAGTCTACACAGGTCTGGGCACGGCCCTGAGAGAGCTTTTGGTTGTAGACGTCGCTACCGCGCGCATCGGTGTGCGACTCCAACTGTACCACAAAATTTGGATTGGTGTTCATCAGATCCAGCAGGAAGTTGAGTGAGTCTGCCGAGTTGGTATCGGGTGCAATCAGCAGTTGGGTCTGGTCAAATGGATAGTACACCATCGGCATGCGGTACACGTCGTTGATGATGATGGGCTCCATGAAGTACTCGCGGTTAATGGTGCGCGACTTTCCCTCACCGATATTTACTTTGTCTTGGGGGGGAGAAATGTATCCTTCCTTCTTAAAATCAACGGTCAGTATGTCTTTGTTTTTCAGTTCCTTGTTACAGAGTGAGAATCCACCATTGCCATCGGTGGTCAATGGAATGTTTTTGCCTTCAGGGGAAATGACTGCGGTCACAGAGACGGCAGACAGGGGGGTTACGGTCTTCTTGCCTTAAACGGCTCCCTTAAAGCAGATCTCCACGGGAGGTTCGTCGAAACTGTAGATATCGTCTCCGCCGCGGCCACCTGTGCGGTTACTGGAGAAGTAACCGGCGTATTTTTTCTTGTTTTCGGGGTAGAAGATGATGCCGAAATCATCGGCGGATGAGTTGATGGGGAAGGCCAGGGACTTGGCATCTCCAAAGGTGAAATCGCCGGTCTTTTCAGCCTGATAGATATCCAGTCCACCCAATCCGCCGGA
>DHLU01000107.1:2226-7415 GCA_002405435.1 Flavobacteriales bacterium UBA4660 | reverse complement strand
TCCAGTCCACCCAATCCGCCGGCCCTTGTAGAGGAGAAAAACAGTATTTCCTTCTCGCCGCGCTTGGTGATGTAAGGAAACATCTCATCGGCTGCGGTATTCACAGAACTGAGGTTCTGTGGCTTTCCCCAGGTTTCAGACTTCTTGTCGTAGGCCATGTACCAGAGATCCCGTCCGCCTTTGCCACCTGCCATGTTGCTGGCGAAGACGAGGTATTTGCCGTCGTCGGTGAGCGCAGGGTGGCCAATGCGGGTGCTGTCGTCGGCCTCCTCCGCCTCGCGGTCAATAATCACCAGGCGCTGGGCAGCTTCATAGTTGTCTCCCGACCGCTTGGAGGTAAATATGTCACATCCGAAGCGGCCGTTGCCGTCCACTTCGCAACGGGTGAAATACATGAGTTTGAATTTCTCCGCGAAGGTGGCTACCCCCTCGTTGCCGGTAGTGTTTACCGTGGTATTGAGTCCCACCGGGGTACTCCATTTGCCTTTTTTGTCTGCAGAAGAAACAAAGAGGTCGGTAAAGCTTTCATCGCTGCCGAAGATGGGCTCGGAATCATTCCCAACGGCTTCCTTGCGTCCGCTGCTGAAGATGATAGACTCTTCGTCTTTGTCGGCCCAGGTTGGCGCATAATCCATAAAAGGCGTATTGAATTCGGTAGCGGGCTGCACCACCACATCGGGCTTGAGTATGGCTGCCTTGTCGGCTGCCGTTTTGCAAGCGGTCAGGGCCTCGTTGCCCTTGCCTTTTTCGCCACCGCGCTCCAGGTACTTATTGAACTGGGCCTGGGCGAGTTCCCACTTACCCTGGTCCTGCAGCACTCGTCCGTAGTTATAGTGTACATCAGGGTCCTGCTTGTAATACTGTGCAGTTATGGCCTTTTCATACCACTGTTCTGCCGTGGAAGATTTATAGGAAAGGCGGTAACATTCGGCAGTGCGGTAAAATGCAAAACCTTTGTCTTCGACCGAGGTGAGCCTGGGTTCTGCGGCCTGGTATTTTTCTGCGGCGGTAGCATACATGCCGGTGTTGTACAACTTATTGGCTTCCACCAGGTACTTGTTGGGTTTTTGAGCCAAAGCGGCAGTGGCAGAAAAAAGGGTAACAGCAAACAATAAGAGCAGTCGCGCGATTTTCATAAGGTTGGTAGTTGTATTCCTTGTTGGGATTTTGTTAAACGGTGACGAAAATAGGAAAAACCCGCCCACGGTGAATAATTTTACGGTGAACCGGCCTTTCCACGGGTCCAGGACGGGTATTTCGATCCTGTAAGTATTCAAAATTAGTGAATTACCTTGTAAAGAGCAATTCACGCATTTTCGGCAGGGGCCACATTTCGTCGTCCACCATCATTTCGAGCGCGTCCACATGTTCCCGGATGCTGTCCATCAGCGGTTTAACCTTGTGGCAGTAGGCTTCTGCCTGTTTTTCCGCATCCATTTTCATGGCTTTTGTCCGTTCGGTATTCATACGGTCGAGGGCGGTCTTGAGGCCGTTGAGGTGGGTCGATATGGAGAGGATGAGATCTGTCTGGGTGCGTGAGGCCTCTCGGGCCTGGGCAGCAGGCAGGATATCACGCAGTCCGCGCACATTGTCCACCAGCAGGGTCTGGTAGCTGATCGCGGTGGGTATGATATGGTTCTGCGCCAGGTCACTGGTCAGCCTCGCCTCAATCTCCCGACGGCGGCTGTAATTTTCCACCTCAATTTCGTACCGGGCATGAATCTCCTCAGGTGTCAGCACGTTGAGGTCTTCAAACATTTTCTGCACTTTCTTATCTTTCCAACTCTTCAGTGCGCTGGGCGTATCCCTGAAATTGGACAGGCCCCGGCGGGCTGCCTCCTTCACCCATTCATCGCTGTAGCCATTGCCCTCAAACCGGATGGCCCGGCTGGCGCGTATCAGGCGCTGAAGTTCTTTCAGTATCGCTTCGTCCTTGTCGTCGCCACGGGCGATGCGGGCGTCTACATCTTTCTTAAACTGAATCAGCCGGTTGGCCATGATGGTGTTGAGGGTAATCATGGCGTTGGCGCAGTTGGCACTGGATCCAACGGCACGAAACTCAAACTTGTTGCCGGTAAAGGCAAAGGGTGAGGTACGGTTGCGGTCAGTATTGTCGAGAAGCACCTGGGGGATCTTGCCGATGTTGAGCTTGAGGTCTGTCTTCTCCTGCGGCGACATCTTACCCGCCTTCACGTTCTTTTCAATCTCATCGAGCATCGCACTCATATGGTCGCCCAGAAAGGTCGACATAATGGCCGGCGGTGCCTCATTGGCCCCCAGGCGGTGGTCATTTCCTACGCTCGCAATACTCGCACGCAGCACATCGGCGTTTTCGTGTATGGCGGCAACGGCATTGATAAAGAAGGTGAGAAATTGCAGGTTGGCCTTGGGATTTTTACCCGGCTTCAGCAGGTTGACACCGGTATTGGTGCTGAGTGACCAGTTGTTGTGTTTGCCACTTCCGTTGATGCCCTCGTAAGGCTTTTCGTGCAGCAGTACGCGGAAATTGTGCTTGCGGGCTGTCTTTTCCAGCACATCCATCACCAGTTGGTTGTGGTCATTGGCCAGGTTGAGTTCTTCAAACATCGGCGCCAGTTCGTACTGGTTAGGTGCTACTTCATTGTGGCGCGTGGTGACCGGAATACCCAGCAGGTGAGACTCATATTCAAAGTCTTTCATAAATTCCATCACCCGCTCTGGAATGGAGCCGAAGTAATGGTCTTCCAGCTGCTGACCCTTCGCAGGACGGTGGCCGAAGAGGGCCCTGCCCGTCATCTGGATGTCCGGACGCGCATTGTACAAGGCACTGTCAATCAAAAAATATTCCTGCTCCCAGCCCAGCGTGACGGTCACTTTGGTGACATCCTTATCGAAATACTGGCATACTTCGGTAGCCGCCTTGTCCACCACATGGCCGGCCTTGAGCAGCGGCATCTTGAAGTCGAGCGCGTGACCTGTATAGCTGATGAAGATGGTGGGAATACACAGGGTATTGCCTACCAGAAAGGCCGGTGACGAGGGATCCCAAATGGTATAGCCGCGGGCTTCGAAGGTGTTGCGGATGCCGCCGCTGGGAAAAGAAGAAGCATCAGGCTCTTGCTGCACAAGCATCGACCCGTCAAATTTTTCCAGCGCACGCCCGTCACCCAGGGGCTTGAAAAAGCTGTCATGTTTTTCGGCTGTCGTGCCGGTCAGGGGCTGAAACCAGTGCGTGTAATGGGTAGCACCTTTTTGAATGGCCCATTCCTTCATGGCTGCGGCAATGTGGTCAGCCGTATCGCGGTCCATGCGCGTGCCATGAATGATACAGTCCTCAAGTTTTCCGAAGGAATAGTCGGTCAGGTACTCGCGCAGTTTAAAAGGACTGAGCACGTTCTCTCCGAAGATGGCGGAAATTTTAGCCGGGGACTTAACGGTTACCGCCTGGCGGTCGTTCAGTTCGGCGAGGGCCTGAAAGCGAATGGTAGACATGGATACGGAATTTTATATGATTTATTTACTTACACCCCCTTTATTTCGGGGGGGTGCAGCTGAAAAAAATGATTTTCGGCAAATATACCCCCTCCAATAGGGGGGTAAATGGGGATTTATGAAAAAGAAATCCATAGTGCCCAGGCAGCCACACGGGTTCGGTTGATTACCGCAGGAACCACACAAGAAGGGCCAGCAACACCAGCGACACCAGGTTGAGCCAGATCCCTGCCGTGAGCATTTGTTTCGAACTGACGAGTCCGCTTCCGTACGCAATGGCATTGGGCGGCGTACTCATAGGGAACATAAAATCGCAACTCGCCGCGATGGTGACAGGTATGGCAAACAGCACAGGCGACTGGCCGCAAGACAGGGCCAAGGCACCGACAATGGGAATAAACAGGGTCACCATGGTGATGTTGCTCAGCATCGCTGTGAGTACGAGTCCGGCAGCGCACAGCAACATCAAAAACACGGAGGGATCGAGGTGCGCAAAGCCCTGCATGCCCGCTGTGATCATCTGCACCAGCCCGCTTCGGTCAAACGCTTCGGCCAGTGCCATGCCTCCGCCAAACATCAGCAACACGCCCCACGGCAGCCGCTCGGTGTCTTTCCACACGAGCAGGCCGTGGCCCCTCTCTCCGGAAGGCAACAGGAACAGGGCCAAGGCGGCAAGCAATCCTGCCGTCACGTCTGAAAATATCTCCGGTCCGCCCGTTCGACCCGTCAGGCTTTTCAACAAGCCGTCAATCGGTTGCTGGCAGATCCACAGCAGCGCGGTAAGGGCAAAGACCGCCATTACGCTTACTTCCTGTTTGCGCCAACGCCCGAGTGTGTGCATCTGCTGCCGAACGATTTCGTGCCCAAGCGGAAAATGGCCAAGGCGGTTGGGATAGATGACCTTCACCATCAGGAAGTAGCCCAGCACCAGCAAAACGAGGGAAAAGGGAAGGGCAATTTTCATCCAGCCGAAAAAGCTCACCTGTTCGCCGAAACTTGCCGCGAGTATGCCTGCCGCTGCCGCGTTGGGTGGTGTGCCGACGAGGGTAGCGATGCCGCCGATGCTGGCGCCGTAAGCGATGGCCAGCATAATGGAGATTCCGAAGTTGCGAATGCCCTTGCCTGTATCCCCGTCACGCACCAGCAGCCCTACTACAGACTGGCCGATGGGCAGCATCATCAGGGCCGTGGCCGTGTTGCTGATCCACATGCTCATAAGGTACGCGGCCATGAAGAATCCAAGTATGATGGCGTTGGCGCCGCTCCCTGTCAGGTTGATGATGGAGAGCGCCAGCCTGCGGTGCAGGTTCCATTTTTCCATCGCGAGGGCAATGATGAAACCTCCGAGAAAGAGAAAGACAAACCGGTTGCCGTAACGCGCCGCGGTTTGTTCCACCGTCAATATGCCGAGCAACGGAAAGAGAACCAGCGGAAGCAGCGAGGTAACGGCCATCGGCAACACTTCGGTAATCCACCAGGTCATCATCCAGGCTACCACACCCAGCGTTAAGGCGGCTTCGTCGGGTATGCCCCATGGAACCAGGGCACTGGCCAGAAAGAGCAGGGGACCTGAGGCGAGGTAAAGGTTACGGTACTTCATTCGCCGCCAAAATAGTACCTGCGGACGGCATACGGCAGCGGTTCAGGACTTGTCCTGCGCTTCCTGTTTTTCGTCCGGTGCCTGGCGGTAGCGGCTCACAATTTCCAACGCTGCCTCC
>DHLU01000107.1:1662-2100 GCA_002405435.1 Flavobacteriales bacterium UBA4660 | reverse complement strand
GCCTGGCGGTAGCGGCGCACAATTTCCAACGCTGCCTCCGTCGCCGTCTCGGGCACCTGCAGCTCTATGCCGCCAAGCGCATAGCTGTAGAATACATTGGCGGTAATCGTGTTAATATTCTTGAGGAAATAGGGAATTTCCGCCGCGATGAGTTCAGCTTCGATCAGGGCTACCTCATGCGGATAGTTAAAGCGGGCAATGGTTATCATTCTTTGACCAGCTTCACGGTATCGGTGCGGCCCGCTCCGGAAAGCGTCACAAAATAAACGCCCTGACGCCATGTGCCGGTGTCGATTTGCGTGCCGCGCACATTCAGGCCGATGGTGTTGAATACACTTCGCCCGGAAACATCGCGCACTTCGATGCGGTTGATGTTGTATGGTGCGGCCAGTTGCACAAGGTCTCCAGCCGGGTTGGGCCACATGCTTACCCCTTCCG
>DHLU01000107.1:1366-1517 GCA_002405435.1 Flavobacteriales bacterium UBA4660 | reverse complement strand
CGCGGTCTTCAGCCACACCGGTCTCCAGCACAGGAACAGGAAGCAACTGGTCGGTATAAATGTGGTATTCGCCAGGATTGTAATACAGTGCGGCATTGAGGTCAGTTACCTCCAGCGCCGCGCCGGTGAAGTAGTCGTACCACGTACCGGT
>DHLU01000107.1:899-1229 GCA_002405435.1 Flavobacteriales bacterium UBA4660 | reverse complement strand
TGCGGAAAGCCCGGTATCATGCTAAAGCCCGACACGCCGAAATTACCCACCACCACTGCATCCATCGCAGCGTCGTTCAGTATGAGGCGCTTGCCGAATCCGCCTACATCATAGGTGTAATTGTTGGTCGAAAAGGTGGAGTAGGTCTGCTTCAGGTGGTTCAGTGCGCTCACGACCTTATACAGCCTGAACCGCGGCTCTTCGCTCAGGTAATCCCAGCGAACCGGCTTGGCGGCTGTGCGGCATGACTCATCGATGGTGCCGTCGTCTGGACAATAGTTGATGCTGTAGTCGTAGCCGAGTTCGCCGAACTGCCAGATCATTTTCGGT
>DHLU01000107.1:385-795 GCA_002405435.1 Flavobacteriales bacterium UBA4660 | reverse complement strand
CTGCCAGATCATTTTCGGTCCGGGCAGGGGGATAAGCAGGGCATGTGTCATCTCAAGGCGCGCGCATGCGGTAGCCAGGTCCTGAATATTGTAACTGCCCGAAGAATTTCCGTACTGCAGGTTTTTAAAGTTAAGCCTTTCCTCGTCGTGGCTTTCTGCATAGGTAATGAGGTGGGGTTGCGACCAGCCGCGGTCCTGATAATTGCCCCAGTTGAGGTTCGATGTATAACCCATCGAAGCCTCATTGAACTGGTAGTTGAGGTTGCCCCAGATCATCATGCCGGTGCCCGCCAGCGCCTGTTCTTCGTCGTTGTCGGCAAAGTGCTCGAGAATTACATAACACCCCGGTTCTTCTGCCTGCATGTGGTTGTAATAATCGGTGAGGATGTTGATGCGGCTCTGGTCGTAGT
>DHLU01000107.1:0-238 GCA_002405435.1 Flavobacteriales bacterium UBA4660 | reverse complement strand
TGTTGATGCGGCTCTGGTCGTAGTCGGCCCAGGCTGCGAGATTGCCCACAGAATAGTTCTGGGTGAATCCCTTCGAAAGGTCAAGACGGTAGCCATCTACGTGATACTCCTCCATCCAGTAACCGAGCACACGCTTGCAGAAATCGCGGGTGCGCTGGCTTTCGTGGTTGAAGTCATAACCCACATTGAAATCGTGACGGGTGCACTCATTAAACCATGGATCTCCGGGGTGGGTGCT
>DHLU01000109.1:8355-8861 GCA_002405435.1 Flavobacteriales bacterium UBA4660 | reverse complement strand
GTTGGCAGCGATGTTCTGAAAACGGATACCGCCAATGTTGAAGAAGTTGAGAAGTTTGGTCTCCTCGAAGTTCTTCACACGGATTTCGTCGCGGTCTGACTTGTTGCGGGCGTTTTCTTCTTCGCTGCGTACGCTGGTGAATTCTTTGTAGTCGCGCTGTTCGAGCGCATTGATCATCCAAGAGCGGCCCAGTCCGTTTGGAACAATAGACTCAACCACAGTGAAAGAGGTAAACTCCTGCTGCAGCACCGGCTTTTGGCTGGTGAAGGCAAACAGGGCAATGGAAACGGCAGCCAGGGCTACAATGGCGTAAGGACGCGTCAAAAATTGAAACTTTTTCATAGAAAGATGTATGAGTTTTGGATTATAAAATATGCGAAGACAAGGATCATGCATTTTTTGGTTGTGGGCAAATTATTTTAAATTAAAATAGGCTATTACTCTGTTTTCCCGACCCTTACAACTTCTTCAGGTGACACCCTGGCGCTATTTTCGCCTCCGCTGAA
>DHLU01000109.1:923-8219 GCA_002405435.1 Flavobacteriales bacterium UBA4660 | reverse complement strand
TCCCATGAATTTCAGAAGGCAACAAGTCAGACACCTCCGCTGGATACCGGTGGCGGCGCTGCTCATTGTTTTCTTTACCGCTCTGCCCGACCCGCTTTTTCAATGCCGGTACAGCAATGTGCTCTATGCCCGCGACAGCACGCTGCTCAGCGCTACCATCGCAGAAGACGGCCAATGGCGGTTTCCCGAATGCGACAGCGTGCCGTACAAGTTCAGGCAGGCCCTGCTTCTTTTTGAAGACGAACACTTTTACCGGCACAACGGGGTTTACCTGCCGCGTTTGCTGATGGCCGCGCAGCAAAATCTCGCGTCGGGGCGCGTCGTGAGCGGAGGCAGCACACTGACGATGCAGCTCGCGCGGCTGGCCAAGGGCAATGCGCCCCGGACGCTCCGCCGGAAAGTGCAGGAAATAATAATGGCACTCCGCCTCGAAACGGTCTTTTCGAAAGACCAGCTCCTTCGTTTGTATGCCAGCCATGCACCCTTTGGCGGCAATGTGGTAGGACTGGAGGCCGCCGCGTGGCGGTATTTCGGCCGCACCCCTGAAAACCTGTCATGGTCTGAGGCCGCAACGCTGGCTGTATTGCCCAATGCACCGGCGCTCATTTTTCCGGGAAAGAACCAGGAAACACTGCTGGCCAAACGTAACCGCTTGCTCCGGAAGCTGGCCGACCGGGGGTATATCGATGCGGAAACCCTTGCATTGAGCCTGCTTGAGCCATTGCCCGGAAAACCCTACCCCCTGCCCACCCATGCTTCCCACCTGCTGCAAACCTGCATGGGCCGCTATGGCACAGGGATGAGGCAGCATAGCACCCTGGATGCAACCCTGCAGGCCCGGGCCTCCGAACTGCTCGAGCACCACATGGTCTCCATGCGCGCCAATGGCGTATTCAACGGCGCGGTGCTGGTAGTAGAAACGCGTACCGGAAATACCCTGGCCTATGTGGGCAATACCGCGGAACCGGGCAGCGGGCACGCCAACAGCGTTGACTGCGTCAAGGCGCCGCGCAGCACGGGAAGCATCCTCAAACCTTTTCTCTACGCCGCCATGCTGCAAGACGGGCTGATGCTTCCCAATGCCCTGGTGTCAGATATACCCGTGCAGCTCAACGGGTTTGCGCCAAAAAATTTCCACGAGACCTACGACGGGGCTGTGCCGGCCGGAAAGGCGCTTACCCGCTCCCTCAATGTGCCCGCTGTGCTGATGCTGCGCGATTACGGCTATCCGAGGTTTTTCCATTTGCTGAAAGACTGTGGGTTTTCTCACATGAACCGGGAGGCCGATCACTATGGGCTGTCGCTTATACTGGGCGGGGCCGAGGCCAGCCTATGGGACATCACCCACGCCTATGCCCGGCTGTCCCGCGCAGCACTTTCCGGTACCGCCGACCGTGCCAGCATCAAGACCGAAACCCTCAACGCGCGCACCTTTCTCGCCTCTCACGGCGTTGCAGAGACTGAGTGGACGGGCGATCCGCGCTGGAACCCCGGTGCGGCGTGGGCCACCCTCAATACCCTGCTCGAGGTAAACCGGCCTGAAACCGAACTGGCATGGGACGACTACCCCGGACTTAGGCCTGTGGCGTGGAAAACGGGCACCAGTTTCGGCAACCGCGATGCCTGGGCAATCGGTTCCACCCCCGACTACATCGTCGGCGTATGGATCGGCAATGCCGACGGTATCGGAAGAACTGCCCTCAGCGGCGTTGAATCGGCCGCCCCTCTGCTGTTCAGCGTACTGGGGCAACTCCCCTCAGGCGCATGGTTCAGACCGCCCTATGATGACCTGACCAAACTGGCCGTATGCCGGCAGAGTGGGTTCCGCTGCGGCCGGTATTGCCCGCAAATGGATAGCCTATGGGTACCTTCCGCTGGCGCACTTACCGCTGCCTGCACCCACCACGTCCCCATGCACTGCAACGCCACGGGCACCGCGCGTTTATCGATGGAATGTGCCGGATCCGAAGGGGCTTACCCCATGCCCTGGTTTGTGCTGCCACCTATCGAAGCCTGGTATTACAAAAGCAAACACCCCGAATACCTCGACCCTCCCCCGTGGGCCCCTGGCTGCGCCCCCGCTGACGAGCAGGTAATCGGACTGATCTACCCGCGCGGAGCGGCTGCCATTTTTCTGCCCCGAAACCTGCAAGGCGAAACGGAAAAGACCGTATTTGAAGCCACACACGAAGATCCTGATGCTACACTCTACTGGCACCTCGACCATGTGTATATCGGCGAAACGCGCGGCCTGCATAAAACTGAGGTGAATGCGGGTGCCGGCAAGCACCTGCTGGTCATCATAGACGACGAAGGGCGGTCACTGACCCGGTGGGTGGAATTTCTCGAACGGCCAGGCGGTATGCCTTGAATCAGGCGCAGGAAACCGCGTCAGGGAAACCCGCTGGCAACTTCATTGATTCAGGCTTTTTCCCAAGCAACGCAGTGAGTACTTTTGCTGTCTACGATGAAACAATTCCAAGGCATGAAGCGCATTTTACTCATTTTTAGTTTTTTCAGTGCTTTCCTCACCCAGGGTTATGCCCAGATCGTGGTAGACTCGCTCGCCATCGAGCAATATGTGCAGGATGTGCTCCTCGGCAACGGGGTAACCGCCACCAATATCACCTATACGGGTTGCCTCGACCAGTTTGGCTATATGCAGGGAGGCGAGAGCGTAGGGCTCGGAATCGACGGGGGCGTGGTTCTCAGCTCAGAGGTTGCGGAAAACATAGAAGTGCCCTCTCCCTGGCTCAGCCTTTGGTCAATCGGCTGCTCGGGCGTAAGCGGAGAACCCGACCTGCTGACTATCGCCAACTCAGTGCCGCCCCTTATCGGAATGGCATTCTCCGTAGGCAGTGTTAACGACGTGGCCATTTTGGAGTTTGACTTCGTGCCAACGGGCGATACCCTCTCCTTTAAGTACATATTCGGCTCCAACGAATACCTCGAATGGGTCAATTCAGGTTACAACGATATCTTCGCCTTTTTGCTCTCAGGCCCTGGCATCACAGGTCCTTACGACGCACCGGCGGGTTTTCCCGGCGGCGCCAAAAACATCGCCATTCTGCCCAATTCAGACCCGGAGTTGCCCATCACGGTCTCATCGGTCAACAGCACGCTCAACTCCGAGTATTACGTCGATAACCCCATGCAGGTGGGCATCACCATTGACGGCCATACCGTTACACTGACCGCATGGAGCGAGGTAGTTTGTGGCGAGACTTACCACATCAAACTCGCCATTGCCGACGGAAGCGACACCGCCCTTGAGTCAATCGTGATCCTCGAAGAAGGCTCCTTCTCCAGCAATGCCGTCGTAGATGTTAATCTGTCCATCGACGTAGGCGGTCCTGAAGCCTCCACCATCTATGAAGACTGCGGTATGGCCACCCTCACCTTTACCCGCGCGGCCATCAGCGACCTGTCGGTTGAAGACATGGTGGTCATGACCTACTCCGGAGATGCCGTAAACGGCGTTGACTACACCCTCCTACCCGATACCATCCTATTTCCGTTCGGCGTGCAGACTGTGACTTTTGAACTCGATGCCTTTGAGGACGGATTATCGGAGGGGCTCGAACTCGTGCATTGCGACATCCTCAACCTCGCTGCCTGCAACGGAAGCGGGCTTACCACCGAATTTGAATTTTGGATCGATGACCTCCCCCTTCCGCTTGAAGTAGATGGTTATGAAACCGAAATTTGCCTTGGCGACACCCTCGAAATTACCCCCGTCATCACCGGCGGATACGGCAACTTCAGCTACAGCTGGAGCACCGGAGAAACTACCTCATCGATACTCGTCGGTCCGGTGGTAACCAGCAGCTACAATGTCATCGTCAGCGATACCTGCGGTATGCCCAGCGACGATGCTGATATCCTCGTCAACATCCTCGAATACCCGCCTCTGCAGGTGTCCATTGATTCCGATGACCTGCTCCTCGAGTGCGGTGCCTCCGTCTATCTGACGGCCTCAGCGGTGGGAGGCAATGGTGTGTACAGCGGATGGTACTGGTACGACGAACTGGGCAATAACCTCTGGGGCTGGGAAAACACGCTCTGGTACAGCTCATGGAGCGGCGAAGGCGAAATCAATGTGGAAGTCACCGACGGATGCGGATTTACCGCGACCGATGTCATCAATGTCGAACTCAACGTGCCCGACCTCATTGTGGATGTACCCGCTGAAGTGCTGGCGCCCTGCAACCTGCCTACCGATATCACCGCAAATGTGAGCGGCGGCAGTGCACCCTATTATTTCACCTGGTACATAGACGGCATGTGGCAATTCGACTGGGACCAAACCCTGACGGCCTCCTTCTCCGCGCCAGCCGTGGTTCAGGTATTTGTCAGCGACAACTGCGGACAGTCTGTTACGATTGACATTCCCGTGTCGATCGATTCACCGCCCATCGAACTCACCCTGGTGGATGAACTCACGGGTACCTGCCTGACTGAGTTTGACATTGTTCCGGAAGTATCTGCCGGAAGCGGCGGCTTCTCCTACCTCTGGACCGAAGGCGGTTCTACGGTGGGTACAGGGGCCACGCTCAACAACTTCTCAAGTGTTGACAATACGGTGGTCAACCTCACGGTAACCGATGCCTGCGGTGCCGAGGCTTCTGATGCGGTGAATATCATCATAGAAAATCCTCCCGTACTGATTGAAGTCGGGGAAGACATCAATGCCTCATGCATCGACGTAAACACGCTGAGCGTGGAAATCCTGAGCGGTGCCGGCGGCTACAGCTACAGCTGGGTCATTGGCGGCATCGAGGTAGGCACGGGTCCGACAGAAGATGTTCAACTCTCGGAAACGTCAGAAGTGTGGGTAACGGTTGAAGACGCATGCGGTTCTTCCGATGAAGATGCGCTGACCATCATTATTCCCGACATTCCTATCGAACTGGTGACCAGCGAAGACACGGCCATCTGTGTGAGCGGCACTGCACAACTTTGGGCACAAGCCACCGGTGGCGAAGGCGGGTTTTCCTACAACTGGATGCCGGTGGACGAGCCGGGCGATGTGCTCACCCTGTCTGGCCTCACCTCATCAGGGATCTACACGGTAACGGCAACCGATATCTGCGGCGACCAGCAGGCGGCCAGTGTGGCTGTTGAGGTGATGCAGATTGAAGCAGACCTGGAGGCCGAAGAGCTCGGCGCGAGCCTGTTTGAATTTGTAGCCACGCCCGAGCCCGGGTGCGATCCGCTGGATTGTCCCTACACCTTCCTATGGAATTTCGGCGATGGCACTACCGGTGAAGGTGCCGTGGTACAGCACCAGTTTGACGGCTTTTCACAGTATACCACGATGCTCACGGTGGTCAATGAGATCGGGTGCACCAGTAATGCCTTCTATACCGTAACCGCGCCCATCGTCATCTACATACCCAACAGTTTCACCCCCAATTTTGACGGCGTAAACGATGCGTGGTTTGTGGTGGGATCCAACATCCGCGAATACGAGTGTATGGTCTTCAATCGCTGGGGAGATGTCATTTTCAGCAGCACCGACATTGCGCAGCGGTGGGAAGGAGATGCGCGCAGCGGAGACTTTTTCGTGCCGGATGGCATTTACACTTACTACATCAAAGTGAAAGGATACGAAGGCGATGCGTTTGAGCGCACCGGAAACATTACCATCATGCGCTAATCGCACGAGATATAAAACTGAAAACCCGCCCCCGTGGCGGGTTTTTTTTTGAGCCGCAAAGCCTGTAGTTAAAACCCTACATATTGCGCCGGTACTCACCGCCAACTTCAAACATGCACCGGGTCAGTTCTCCGAGCGAACAGGATTTTACCGCCTCCATGAGTTCGGCAAACACATTGCCGTTGTGTATGGCCGCCTCCTGCACCCTGCGCAGGGCAACGGGCCGCATAGCGCTGCCGGCATTATGAAGCGTATTGAGCATACTGATCTGGTATTCTTTCTCCTCTGTTGTTGCGCGTATCACTTCCCGCGGCAATACCGTTGGAGAACCTTTAGACGACAAAAAAGTATTGACCCCGATTATCGGGTAGCTGCCGTTGTGTTTCAGTGTTTCGTAATACAGTGATTCTTCCTGGATCTTACTCCGCTGGTACATGGTTTCCATGGCGCCCAGCACGCCGCCCCGCTCGGTAATGCGGTCAAATTCGCTCAGCACGGCCTCTTCCACCAGGTCAGTCAGCTCTTCGATGATGAACGAACCCTGCAGCGGATTTTCGTTTTTCGCCAGTCCGAGCTCCTTGTTGATGATAAGCTGTATGGCCATGGCGCGGCGCACGCTTTCTTCGGTGGGCGTAGTAATGGCCTCGTCGTAAGCATTCGTGTGGAGCGAATTGCAGTTGTCGTAAATTGCGTAGAGGGCCTGCAGGGTGGTGCGGATGTCATTGAAATCGATCTCCTGCGCGTGCAGCGACCTTCCGCTGGTTTGAATGTGGTACTTGAGCATCTGCGCCCTGGGATTCGCATGGTACTTACGCGCGAGTGCCTTTGACCAGATGCGCCTGGCCACACGGCCGATGACCGCGTATTCGGGATCAATTCCGTTGCTGAAGAAAAAGCTCAGGTTAGGACCAAATTCATTGATGTCCATCCCCCGCGAGAGATAATACTCGACATAGGTAAAACCGTTAGACAGGGTAAATGCCAGCTGCGTAATCGGATTGGCTCCGGCCTCGGCAATGTGGTAACCGCTGATGGAAACCGAGTAGAAATTGCGGACCTTCTTGTCGATGAAATAGGCCTGCACATCTCCCATAAGACGGAGGGCAAATTCGGTGGAGAATATGCAGGTATTCTGCGCCTGGTCTTCCTTTAGAATATCGGCCTGCACGGTACCCCGTACCTGCGCCAGTGTCTCATCCTTAATGCGGGCATAGACTTCGGCAGGCAATACCTCATCGCCGGTGATACCCAGCAACAACAGGCCCAGCCCATCGTTACCTTCAGGCAATGCACCCTGGTACAGCGGACGCTGGAGGCCTTTGCGGTCGTATTTGGCGGCGATTTTTTCCTCCACTGCGCCTTCCATGCCGTGGGCACGGATGTACTTCTCACACTGCTGGTCGATGGCCGCATTCATGAAAAAGGCCAGCAGCATCGGTGCCGGACCATTGATAGTCATGCTCACCGAGGTTTTGGGATCAGCCAGGTCGAAACCGCTGTAGAGTTTTTTGGCATCATCCAGACAACAAATGGAAACCCCGCTGTTTCCCACCTTGCCATAGATATCGGGCCGGTGCCCGGGATCGTTGCCGTAAAGCGTCACGCTGTCAAAAGCGGTCGACAGGCGCTTGGCGGGC
>DHLU01000109.1:0-671 GCA_002405435.1 Flavobacteriales bacterium UBA4660 | reverse complement strand
GGGTATAGGGAAACTCTCCGGGTACATTTTCCTGCAACACCCAGCGCAGTATATCTCCCCAGCTGCGGTAAGAGGGCGTAACCACCTTGGGAATCATCTGGTGACTCAGGCTCTCGGTATGGGTCTGCACGCGCAACTCCTTGTCGCGTACCTGGAATTTGTACTCGGCATTTTTATACAACTGACGCTTGGCATTCCACGAGGTGATAATCTCCCAGTTATGCGGGTCGAGATCGAGTTTTATGCGGTCAAAACTGGCGCGGAGGATTCGAAGCGCATCGTCTTCTGCCTTGTCGGCTGCATGGGATTCCACAAGGCCAATGCTTTCGTTGAGCGCGTACAGGCGTGCCGCAATGTCAGCCTGTTGCTGCACCCACTGGTCGTAGGCGCGGTTGTTTTCGCTGATCTCACTCAGGTAGCGGGTGCGGTGCGGTGGAATGATGAAGATCTTCTCACTGATTTCGTCACCCGCCAGGAAGGTTGAAGCCAACGGTGCGCCGGTTTTTTCGGCAATCCTGTGCATCAGTGCGAGGTAAAGGCGGTTGGTGCCAGGATCATTAAACTGCGAGGCGATGGTGCCGATCACGGGCAGTTCTTCATCCTGTGCCTCCCAGCGCTGGTGGTTGCGGCGGTACTGCTTGCGAACTTCGAGCAGGGCATCCAGGGCGCCG
>DHLU01000088.1:14407-17193 GCA_002405435.1 Flavobacteriales bacterium UBA4660 | reverse complement strand
CGTGGGCATGACGCAGTCGAACATATCCACTCCCAGAGCGATACATTCCAGAATATTGGCCGGCGTACCCACTCCCATCAGGTAGCGAGGTTTATCGGCAGGCAAGATGCCACATACAAGATCAGTCATGGCATACATGTCTTCATGTGGTTCACCCACGCTGAGTCCGCCGATCGCATTTCCTTCCGCTCCCCGGGAGGCAACAAACTCGGCGCTGCGCCTGCGAAAGTCGTGATAGGTGCTGCCTTGAACGATAGGAAAAAGGGCCTGATGATGGCAATAGAGCGGCTGGGTCTCTCGCATTCGCCCAATGCACCGGTCCAGCCATCGGTGAGTGATGCCAAGAGATTCAGATGCATAGTTCCGGTCACAAGGATAAGGCGTACACTCGTCGAAGGCCATGATGATGTCGGCACCGATGCTGTGCTGTATGTCCATGGCCGACTCCGGACTGAAAAAATGGGTGGAGCCGTCAATGTGCGACTTGAAGCGCACACCCTGCTCTTCTATTTTGCGGTTGTCGCTGAGCGAATACACCTGGTAACCACCACTGTCGGTCAGTATGGGACGGTCCCAGTGCATAAACCGGTGCAGTCCGCCCGCCGCCTCCAGTATCGCGGTGCCCGGTCGCAGGTACAGGTGGTAGGTATTGCCCAGAATCACCTGCGCCCCGATAGAACCCGCCAACTCCTGCTGGTATACGGCCTTCACCGATCCCACCGTGCCTACCGGCATGAAGATCGGCGTCTCAATGTCTCCGTGCGCTGTGTGCAGCACGCCCGCCCGGGCAGCACTGGATCCATCGGTACACGTCAGGCTGAATTTCATTCGTCTGCAAACTTACCAAGGAGCCCCCACGCACTTGTAAGCAAGACAAAATGGCGTTAATTGAAGGGTAAATGTGTAATAATGGCAGTTTATTTAGGGCCAGGGTGGCAAGAATTTCCGGTTGTGCGCTGTGGTACTCCGATTGAGAAGCGCTACGCCATGAAATGTAACCATAAAAAAACAACCCACATGTTTCCAGCAGGATTTCGCACCCCGGTCTCGTTTCGTCTGTTTGACGACGCCACTACCCGCGACCTGTTTAACCACCCGTACAAGATGCGTGCAGGCCAAGCCCCTTCGGTGAATGTCAGGGAATCCCGCGAGGGTTTTGATCTCGAGTTTGCCGTTCCGGGTTATTCGAAAGAAAATTTTTCGGTACAGTTTGAAAAGGATGTGCTAACTGTATCGGCAACCACTGCCCAAGGAAAGCCTGAAAGCACGGAAGGATATTCCCGCAGGGAGTGGCAGACAAGCGCCTTTATCCGGTCTTTCTCTATCCCGGAAGACGTGGTGAAGGAAGGCATCAGTGCAGCGTATGAAAACGGCGTGCTCCGGGTAAAACTCCCGAGAAACGCGGCTGCGGAAGGAACAGACGCGAAAAAGACGATTGCAGTGTCGTAAAAGACTTCCGCGCCGATTGGACGGAAGTGTGTTCACAAATTCATAGTTGTAACACAGTTATTGGTTAAGGTGCCTTAAGCCCCCCGCAAGGGGGGCTTTTGGTTTTACGGCGCCCCTCAAAAAAAGAGGAGAAGACAAAACCGTTGTTCTGCCTTCTCCTGCATTAAGCACCTGGTTTAAGTAAAAATCGGATTAACAATGACCCTTGTTCAAAAACCAACACATAAATAACGGCCCGAAGGTCTGCCTGCGTGTCAGCAGGCCTGCGCGGTTTTGCGCACCGGGTTGCCGCGGTTGCGTATGCGGCAGAACCGGTGAGAATTTGGCAACTTCTCCGCTCCTCTGCACCATCCGGCTCCGAAGGTCACTGCATAAAAAAGGAAGAGGGATCCCGTGGATCCCTCTTCCATTCAGCCTGGCCGGCCTGCCTGCCGGCTATCGCCGCGCAACAGCCTATGGGCAAATGACCCCGAAGGCACCCAGTACAAGCAACACATCAAGGATGTTGACCACACCGTTGGCATCCGCATCACCCTTGCAGGGTATGACCACAGGGAAACAGAAGGTATCGGAACACACTGATCCGTCTTGTCCCGCAGCCGTTACCGTCAGGCATACGAGGTAAGTGCCTGTCTGCGCATAGGTGTGCGCCGGATGTTCAAGGTTTGAAGTGTTGCCGTCACCGAAGTCCCAGGCATAGCTGAGTACCGTGGTGCCGGGTCCGGTCGCACTGGTGTTGGTAAACTGGAAGGTGCTGAAGGTCAGTTCCTGGTTGAACCCGGCATGTACGTCGCAGGGCGGAGTGCACAAGCACTGAACACTCACGGTCTTGCATACCCACTCCAGCAGCCCCTGCTCATCGAGCACTTCGAGCAGATCCAGCACCGCATCGGCATTGGTGGGATCCGGCACCGCATCGGCATAGGCGCAGCACCAGCTGTACATGCACACTTCATACACACCGGAAGCGGTATAGGTGTGGCACGGATGGGTGCCCCAGCCCCATGTACCGTCTCCGTAACTCCACAGGATGCACGTGGTCGGATTAGGCCCTTCAAACACCGGCGAGAAACACGCGGTGCATGCGTCGGTGCTGCTGAACCAGTCAAAGGGCAGGGTGCAGCAGTCTACTTCTACCTCTTGGCAAATGTGGTTGTAGGAGAGCACATTGCCCGCAGCATCCGTACAGCAGGTGGTGAGACACACGGTGTAGGTGCCCGGCGCAGACCAGCAATGCACAGGATTGGGTTCGTTGCTCGTGGTGCCGTCGCCGAAATCCCACGACAGGCAGGGCATATTCGCAGCGGCATCCGTTGAACCGGGATAGAAAAACTGCG
>DHLU01000088.1:0-14297 GCA_002405435.1 Flavobacteriales bacterium UBA4660 | reverse complement strand
TCACCGGGATAGAAAAACTGCGTGCAGCAGTCCTGGCCGGTAGACCAGCCAAACTCCTCCGGCTGTTCCGTGCAGCAGCAGTTCACGATGTAGTCAACGCAGAGGCCTACCGACACGGGTGAGGGATCGCTGCAGCACCAGTACTCGTAACAGATGCCATAACCGCTGTAGCAGTTGTCGGAGAAATCAAGTACCTGTATAAACTGGTCGGCCGTGATGACCGGTCCGCCTTCTACGCTCACGCAAATCTCATTCAGCGGCGTAGTGCTGCTGCTGAACGTAACCGTATACACACAGCCGTTTTGTGTCAGCTTCGGAAAGAGCGAAGCATCGCACGGTGCGCATGCGGTAGTAATGGTTTCACAGTATTCGGCGGTCTGGCCGTTTGGACAGGTTACGGTCAGGCAATAGGTATAGGTGCCGTCGGCCGCATAGCAATGCACCGGATAAGCCTCGGTGCTGGTGTTGCCGTCACCGAAGTACCAGAAGTAGGTATTGCCCGACGGATCGCAATCGGTGAGGAAATACTCAGGTCCGAATTCGACACAGCAATTGTCAGTTTCGAAGGCGAATATGCCGGATGGCGAGCAACACATCGACGGGCAGTTGGCCGTGACCCACTGGCAATAGCTGTAGCCCGTGCCGTCCGGACAGGTAATGTCTACGCAGACCTGGTAGAGCCCACCCAGGCTGTAGCAATGGGTCGGATTCTCTTCATTCGATACGCTGCCGTCTCCGAAATGCCAGGTATAGGTGTTTTGCGGCAGGCAATCGGCCAGGTAAAACGGTGTGAAGGCAAAACAGCACGATGAGCTACAGGTATAGGTGAATCCGGCCGGCGGGCAACATCCTGAACCACCGCCACACTCGACGATTTCACAGAAACTTACGCCGGGCTGGCCGTTTGGACAATATACATTGAGGCAGATGGTGTGCGTGCCTGCAGCGGGGAAACAATGCACATACGAAGGTCCGGCCGCGGTCACTACGCCGTCGATTACCCACTCGTAGGTATTCTCGGGAAGGCAGTCGATAAGGTACACCGGATTCAGCTGGTAGCAGCAGTCGCCCACAGCCTCAATGCCGATCAGCTGGGGAAGACAGCATGCACCCGACTGCGGACAGGGTCCGTTGGTCCAGGTGGTGACACCCGCCGCCTGCGCAAAGCAGTCGTTGGAGTAGGTGTTGCCGTCGCAGCCGCATACGGGATCGTAGTTGAGCGGGCAGATCGCATTCGGATCTATCAGCGCGGGATCTATACAAGGTGAGTTGCACGCACCCGGTGTCCAGGAGGTCACCCCGCCGTAGTAATAGGCATAGCAGGAATTGCTGTAGGTAACACCGTCGCATCCGCAGACGGGATCGTACAGGTCAATGCACGCCATGGTGGGGTCTATCTGCGCCTGTTTCACGCAGGGCACGCAGTTGACTTGTATGTAGTGGCAGTAGGTCTCAGAAGCACCGGTCGGACAAGTAACGGTCATGCAGACTTCGTAGATGCCGTTTTGCGCATAGCAATAGGTCGGGTAGGCCTCTGTCGAGGTGCTGCCATCGCCGAAACTCCACAGGAATGTATTGTTGGTGGTCACACAATCGGTAAACTGGAGCGGACTGAAGTTGAAGCAGCAGTTATCTGTGCATGTCCAGGTAAAGTCATTGGGCGTGCAGCAGCCGCCGCAGTCAATCCAGATGTCCTGGCACGATTCAGTCACCCACGCGTTACCGGCTGCATCCACGCAGCAATCGAAATGGCAGATGGTATACCAGCCCGAACCCGGGAAGCAGAAGGTCACATCATCACCGGCCAGCACCGACTGAATCAGTCCGAATACCCACGACTCGCAGCCAAACGGATTGCCTTCCGGCGTCAGGTCGTGGAAGGCGACACAGCAGCCGCCGGTGTATTCCCACCAGAAACCGGCGTCGGGCACACAACCGCATTCGGGTACATATACATCGTGGCAGACTTGGGTGTTTTCCACCGTGCCATCGGGGTTAATGCAGCAGATATGCATGCACACGTGGTACCATCCGGCTCCGGGGAAGGTGTGCACCGGATTGTAGCCCAGCGCAGTGCCGCCGTCGCCAAACGACCAGAAGACGGATCCGTTGAAGTCGCAGCCCGGCCCGTTGAATTGCAGGGTATAACAATCGGTGGTCGCACTCCAGCTGAAATCTGCATTCGGACAGCAGCCACCGCAGTCAGCCGCCACCTCATGGCACAGTATGCCTACCGGAGGAATACCCGGACATTCGGCATACATACACACGAGGTAATTGCCATCGGCCGCGTAGGTATGGCACAGGTCGGTGGTCAGTCCGCTTCCGTCGCCATAGTCAAAGAACACCAGTGAGGGTTCCTGGCAGTCAAGCGGAAATACCGGTGCCACGCACACGGAACAACCGTTCACGGCAGTGGTAAAATCAACCGGATAGCAGCAGCCGCAATCGATATAGATCTCCGCGCAGATGACTTCATAGATCGAGGTGTTGCAGCACATTACAGTGGCACACACGGTGTACCATCCGCTGCCGGTATAGGTGTGGCTGTTTGACCAGCTTCCATCGTCAGTGGTGCCATCACCAAAGTCCCACATGATACATAGTTCACCGCAGAAATCGTCGGTACTGCCCACACTGAAGTAGCCGGTGCAGCCGGTTACTGCTGTTTCGAGAAACACGTCGGAAGGCAGTGTGCAGCAGGAGGTCACAATGGTGGCGCATTGGGTGATGCCTGCGGATGAGGCCGTGGAAGGATCACCGTTGTTGCAGCAATAAAGTGTTACGCAGATGTTGTGTAAGGCGTCGGAGCAGTCATAGGTATGTGTCGGACACATATCCACAGGATACCAGCCTGAAGTACCATCGCCCCAGTTCCACAACGCACAGTATTGGGAGGGATCGGGACCCGGATTGATGCATACACCTACCTGACAGTCGTTGTTGTACAACACACTCCAGGTAAAGTCGGCCGGTTCGCAACAGTGTACCGTGATGGTTTCGCAATGGGTCTCTGTGTAGAGTTGTCCGTTGGCCCCCACGCAACATGCAGTATAGCAAATGGTATAGGTGCCGCTGGCGCTGTAGCAATGGGTGAATATGCCGTTGTCGGAGGTTCCGTCGCCCCAGTTAACCGTGCAGCAACCGCTGCTGAGCAGCACCCAGTAATCGGCATCGTTAATGACGCCGTCTCCGTTGGCATCTACAGTGGCTCCCGTGGCACCAATCTGACAGGGCGTTGGCTGAACCGGAAACAGGCTAACGCAACATGCGTCTGTGCTGTATTCAAACTGGGCCACCGGATCGCAAGGCTGTCCGCAGTCAATGGTAACCTGCTGACAGAGGGTTTCTGTGTAAAGCTGACCATCACTGCCCGTGCAGCATGCAGTATAACAAATGGTATATATGCCGCTGGCGGTGTAACAGTGTATGCCGGGGGCGCTGGAGGTGCCGTCGCCCCAGTTAACGGTGCAGCACCCTGCATCCACAAGGGCTGCGGTGTCGGCGCTGTCAATGACGCCGTCGCCGTTTACATCTTCAGTGGCCTGACCATTGGCCGACAGCAGGCAGAGGCCCGGGTTGAGGGGAACCACACGCACACAACACCCGTCAAGCTGGGTGAGGTTAAACGCGGGATCCGGATCGCACGGACCGCAGCAGTTGATATAGTAGTCGATGCACAGCGCCCCGGTCAGGTCGAGGGGCTCGTTACAGCAGAAGGCTTTGTAACAAATGCCATAACCACCGCAATAACCGGTGAAGTCCTGTGTCCAGGTATAACCCGCGTTCACTACACCGAAAAGGTCGGTCCAGATGCAGACCTCATCGGCGTTGGGCCCACTACCCACCAGGGTGAAGGTCCACACACAGCCATTTTCCACCACGGCGATTTGAGCAACGGCCTCGCAGCCGCAATTCACGGTGACGGTGGTGCACAGGGTCGTGCAGTATTGCTGTGCGATAGCATAGTCTAGGGTGTTTTCTGTACCGTCTCCGTTCAGGTCGCCGGGGTCGTTGGGATCATAGCAGCAGGCCGTCATGCACACGGTATAGGTGCCGCTCTGTGCATAGGTGTGGCAGGAAGAGGAACCGCTATTGCCATCGCCGTAATCATAGGTGATGTAGGGCGTGGGATTCGCGCATTCGAAAAACGGACTCAGGCATAGGGTGCAGTCATTCACGCTGGTGCCGAGTTCAAACGGCAGGCAACAGCAGGTAACCGTGACTGTCTCGCAATGGGTTTCGCTGTACACCTGGCCGTCGCTGCCCGTGCAACATGCGGTATAACAGATGGTATAGACACCGCTGGCAGCGTAGCAATGGGTGTACACACCGCTGGTCACCGTGCCGTCGCCCCACGACACGGTGCAGCAACCATCGGGCATTGCGGCGTTTTGTGCGGTAGTAGCGCCGCCCGTATCATCTGCCGTAGCCACCTCAGCCGATAGGCAGGACAGGGTGGAGAGAAAGGACAAGGTTACACAACACTGGTTGACGCTGACGTCAAAGGCGGGGTTGGGATCACAGGGCTGGCAGCATACGTACTGATCAAAGCAGTAGGTGACGGCATTGTTTGGACTGTTGCAGCAGAAAATGTTGATGCATCCGCCATAGATGCCGCAGTAACCGGTGAGGTCGGTGGTGATGATTTCGGAGGCCGAATGGGTGGTGCCGTCCAGCCAGGTGAAGCAGAGCTGGTCAGTGGGCGTGCTTCCGTTGTTGACTACCTGAAAACTATAGATGCAGCCGTCTTGGCTGATGACTACATTCGGCTGCAGGTCGCAACAGCTCACCTCAAGGAGTTGACAGATCCGCGTGGTGGTAAGGGTGCCGTCGCTGTTGATGCAACAGTCGGTGTTGCAGATGTGGTAAATGCCCGGAGTGGCAAAGCAAAAGCCATAGCTGTCTCCGCTGCCCAGCGCCACCAGGTTGCCCAGTGCGTCGAAAATCTCCCACTGGTTGCATGCTCCGCCGGTGAGCGCAGCTTCCGGCACGAGGTCCTTAAACTCGTAACAGCAATTGCCGAGGGGTAAAATGGTGAAATGCGCATCGGCAACACAGGGTACTGCTGTGGCACACGGGTCTGGTGTGGTGCTCACGGAAAGCAAGGTGAGCGCAGGCTGTTGACGTGCCAGGGTGGCCGAGGTAAATCCCAGGGGATACTCGGCCGGGATCAGCGGAATCGGGTTCAGATCGACCGGTGTTTTCAGGCAGGGATTCAGTCCCGATGGATTCAGTTGCAGCACCTCCGTTTCATACAGCGGCAGTTGGCCCTCGCGCGGACCCGTGAGGGCATAGCCCGATCCGGATCCATAACGCAACGCCATCTTGGGATGCAGGTTGAGGGGCTGCTGCCCGCCAAAAAAGAGGTCGTAAGGAGAAGACGTACTGCCGGAAAATCCGGCCGAAGGAACAGGGTAAAGTTCATCCCATAGGATGGCCTGACTGGCTTTGTCAATTTCACAGGCAAACGGAAAAGTGCCTTGCACTGAAGTGCCGTTGTCTTGGGTGTAGTTGCCATCGCGCAGGTAACCCGCCACCACATAACTCAGGCCTGATGGATCGGGAAGTATTTGCATACCATCGAGGTTGATGTAACCCAGGTTGGAAAACACCCTGAACGATTTCAGCGGATTGATAATACCCGTAGCGAAGTCATAGACCACAATGCCAAAATGGTGGTTGATGGAAAAATTGGCGAGCTGATAGACCTCATTGGTGGAGGCATCATAGAAGGCGTCGGCACCGATGCTCCGGTGTCCACTCGTGCCCGAACCGTTGTCGTCCATTGACTTTTTCCAGTTTACCACGTTGTTGTAGGAAATCCGCGCAGCCATCACTGTCTGGTCGCAGAATGCACTGTTGTTGCCCGGTGTCGCTGTGGCACTGCCGCCAACAAAATATCCCTGCCCCGGAACCTCCAGCACGTGCACCGCCATATCCCAGTCCTGCGGACCTGCGGGCGTAGCCGAATTCAGGTGCCTTTCCCATAGCTTGTTCAGCATGAGGTCCAGCTTCAGCACATAACTGGTCTTGATATCTGTAGCGGAAAAATCGGCTGCGAGCGCGCCCACTACCACATAACCCGGAATGGGATCAGCCACGGTAGGGATGACGTGAAACGCCGTAGAATGGCGCGACGCGGTATTGTGGTAACGCGCCTGGTTGAGCAGGTTGAAATTGGCATCAAATTGAAGGATGAGCCCACGGTCGCGGCCTGCATTGAGCTGGTAGCCGCACACGATGTAGCCGCCACCCTGCCCGAGGCAGATGTGAAAGGCCTCTTCATGCGCACCACTGTCGTAGGTGCGTTCGTTGATCAGGTTGCCCGCCGCATCCAGTTCCATGAGGTGAATGTCGCGCGTGCTGCCGGTGATCGTTTCGGCCACAATGGTGTTGCCCGGTATCAGTGCACTCTCTACCACCGATTGGTGGTTTTTGGCGAGGTTGGAGTAGTAGGCGCTTTCGAATTGCGCCATGAGCCTGGAATTTCCGGTCCAGCATAGGGCCACGGCAAGCCATGCAGCGAGAACCATGTGTAGTTTGAAGTGATGCATAATGGTAGTTTTGGCTATGATTTATATACCAAATCTCCAAGAGGTCTTCACGGCGGTGGCGCGTTATTTATCACGCAGGCCTGCCGGTTGAGAATTTGGCATCAGGAAATGAGAATTTGGGTGAATACTTTCCTGACGTGCATCAAAATCTCCCGACATGGCCGGTTATGCCCCTAAGTTAGCCCTCATGGATCAGCAAGCAACACAACACAACCCGGGTGAATCCGGCATCGATGCCCTGCTGCCCCCGGACATGGCCGCACGGGCGGAGTCGGTGGGTGCCGCCAAGGTGCGCATGCCGGCTATAAAGACCTTTGTTCTTGCCCTGCTCGCGGGTGCCTTTATCGCTTTCGGAGCGGTTTTTTATACCACGGTAACGGCGGGATCTTCGCTTCCCTATGGCATCAACCGACTGGCAGGCGGACTTAGTTTCAGCCTCGGCCTTATGCTGGTGATTGTAGGAGGGGCAGAACTTTTTACCGGAAACAACCTCATCGTGATGGCCTGGGCCAACAAAAAGGTGAGTACCATACAATTGCTCAGAAACTGGGGCCTGGTCTACCTCGGCAACTTTTGCGGTGCGCTGTCTGTCGTCGTCCTCATGCTTATGGCCCGGCAGTACGAGTCGGCAGGCGGTGAGGTCGGCCTCAACATGTTGACAATGGCTAAGACCAAATGTGAGCTGGGTTTTGTACAAGCCCTGTCGCTCGGCGTGCTTGGTAACATACTGGTATGCCTCGCCGTGTGGCTGTGTTTCAGTACGGGATCCGTCACCGGCAAGATCCTGTCGATTATCTTTCCCATTACCGCCTTTGTCGCCTGCGGTTTTGAGCATTCGGTGGCCAACATGTACATCGTGCCCAATGCGGTTATGACCCTCAGATTCGGAGACCCGGCCTTCTTAGCGATGGCAGGGCCGCCTGAGGTCGCGTGGGCCTCCGTCAACTGGTCAGATTTCTTGTTGCACAACCTCATTCCCGTCACGCTGGGAAATATCATCGGCGGCGCTCTGCTGGTCGGACTGGTTTACTGGTTTGTTTACCTCAGGGGCCGAAAGGGGTAGCCAGGCCCTGACCGCGCAGTCCGCAACCGGCACGGTCATTGGTCTTACCTTTGTTTCATGATCAGGGTTGTTGCCATTAGCCTTTGTTGCTGTCTGCTGACTGCTGTGCTTCCTGCCCAAAAACGGTTCCTCAATCCGGACTTCTCTCCGGCACACAGCAATTTTTCGCTTTCCGTCCTGCCGTTCTGGGCTGACAATGAACCCCGCTGCGACTCTGTTGTCTCTGCCGCTTTTGCCCGCGGTATTGATCCCCAGGTGGTGTTTGATACCCACGATATCCGTCGCGCGCTCATCCGCGACCTGACAGCGTATTCAATCGCTGCACGGCTGTCAGGAGTAAGCTATGCCAACGACGAACTCAGTGCGTTCCCCTCACTGTTTGAGGTGCTTTCCGAATTTGAGGCAGAACAGCTGTGGCTCACCGCGGGCTCCCCGGATTATCTGCTGGTACCCGCCAAATGCGAATACCGCACCGTGCCGATGGGTGGGCAGCATTATTGCAACATCAGCTATGAGATGCGGCTCTACCACTTTCCTGAAGGAGAGATGGTACTGGTGATGCGCGGCGATACGGGCCATGCGGGTGCGTCGGCCGAAGAAGCCGCCGCCTCCGCTGAACGCAAATTCGTGAGCGAACTGGTCTCCTTCATAGGTCCCCGGCTCTGATTTCCGCTGGCCTGTCTTTCCGGCGGGCGTGCCTGCTTGCTCCCTCACTTATGGAATTCGTCTGCCGCCTGCATCTCAGTTCTAAACCCAATTCCATGAAAATTACCTTCAGTATGATCTGTTTGTTTACTGCCACGGCGATGTCTGCGCAGGAGGTAGACTTTACCGTGCATTTCGACAAAGCTTCTGCACAGCCTGACGAGGCGGAGATAGCGGTCCTGCAGGCATGGTCGGCGGTTAACGCCGCGTTCACTGATCAGCCTTTACTGCTTCGCGGGCATACCGACGCTGACGGGGCACCGGACTTCAACCGCGCCCTTTCCGCCAGCCGCAATGAAGCGGTGAAAGCACTGCTTACCGAAGCGGGCTGGAAGGATATTCGCATGCAGCCTTTCGGAGAAACATGGCCGCTCAGTTATGGTGAAGATGAAGCGGTCAAGGGCATGGACCGACGTGTCGAGGTTGTGCTGGCGGAAACGGCAGAGGAACAGTTTTACCTCGACCAGCGCCTCTCTGCGCCCGAGGTCTTTCATTGTGATGCCCTCAGTGAGATCCGCATCACTACCGCGAAGGGTACACGTGTTGTCATTCCGCCCGCGGTATTGTGTGACCGCAGCGGACAGCCCGTCACCAACGCCCGTATCGAGGTTAGGGATTTTTACAGCAAGGCCGAATGCATTCGTGCGTTGCTCACCACTTCCTGCGGAAGCGAGCGCCTCGAGTCGGGCGGCATGGCCGAAATCAGGGCTTACGCAGGCAATGAGGTGCTAACCCTTGAACCGGGTGCGGGTTATACGGTCGATTTTGCCGGCCCCGCTGCCCATCTCGAAGGGATGCAGCTCTTTAATGGTGAGGTGAAAGACGGCTGGATGAATTGGGTTCCCGTAGCATCAAACGCTCAAACCGTTGCTCCCGCCTATGGCAACTTCCCGGAGTTGGTCAATCAAATAAATGCGGGACTGACCTATCAGGTGGATGTTGGCATCACCGACGCGCAGATTGAGGAGTGGAATAAAGAGAGGCGGCTGCATATAGCCAGGTCAAGTGATATCCTCAGCGGTAAGCTCGGCGCGAACCGTTTTGGCTTCATAAACTGCGATCGTTTTATCAAGATGAAAAAGGAATCGCTGCGCGACATCTGCGTGGATATTGGTCAGGACACACCCGCAGGAAGGAGTTTTCTCGTGTTTACGGAGAGCAATTCCATTTTACGCGGCACCTGGAACGGCGAATGTGGCACCAGTGCCTTGCGCTGGCAAGGGGGTCCGCGCGATGAACCTATGACCGTCATTGTGGAACGCGGTGCCGGTGACGGACAGATACTTTTTGGTCATGTCGAAATCGGGGAGAAGGACAACTACCGCCTAACCCTGCGGCCTTCGACCGAAGCAGAAATGGAGGCCTTTGTATCCGGACTTTCCAAGTAAGGCGACCATAAAAAAATTAAACCCCTCCAGACCGTTGTCCGGAGGGGTTTTCCCTTAACCAAAACTACCAACTTACCTGTTCAGAGACAGGGGAAAGGAAGCTTGTGTGTCGTTGGAAATCACTTGCAGGATGTAATTTCCGTCGGCGAGATCTTCAATATTGTAAGAGATAACCATTCCGGCGCCGGTAGCGAGCGACTGGCGCTTCACCACACGACCGCTGAGGTCAGTTACCTGCATGGTCACAAAATCATTCTGGGCTGAGAAACCGGAAATGTTTACCAGACCGTTAGACGGGTTGGGGTACACCACCAGGTTGTCAAATACCATTTCGTTAACACTGGTGGTGGTAGGCAGCGGCAAGGTAGTGCCATTAGCCAGAGCCACCCACAGTTCGAATCCCTCACCATTGCTGTTTTGGGTCGGGTCGAGGAAACCACTGGCGAATACAGTCAGCGCAGCGCCGTCGAGACCGAGTGTGTTCAGGGGTACAGCATACAGTCCAACTGTAACAGCACCGGTGCCATCTGTCAGTTCAATGATGTAATCATCACCGGCGTCGAGGCTCACATAGCCGGCGAAATCATTGTACGGGAGGTCATTTACCACACCATCAATGCCGAGCGTTACTTCGTTGACGTCAACAGCCGGTGCATCTGTGGCACCATGGTAAACAAGAATATCAGTATTCATGGCCATGTCAGCGGTAGTACGGGCGCCCGCATAAACAGCCAGGTTAAAGGCAGGCGAAGGGTTGTAACCGGTTCCGCTTACGATACCATTGGCAATGATTACATAGTTTTCGTCAGCTTCGAGGTTGTAATCAAAAGAGGCGATGGCATCATCTACTGAGGTGCTGGTGGCGGGTGCAATCGAAACTGTGATGTCTACGCCGGCCGGTGCTTCCACAAACGGTGTTGCCGTGCGGAAAGCGAAATTATTCAGCAGCAGCACATCGTTAAGGTACACATCCACTTCAGCGGCTGCGAGGTCAGCACAGTTGTGAATAACCTGAACGTTGGCAGTAAGCTCTTCAACCGTGGCAAGCGGCAATTCGATCAGATCGCCACCGCTGGCGAGGGCCACCCAAAGGCCGAAAGCAGGGCCATTGCTGTTCACAGAAGGATCGAGGAAGCCACTGGCCAGGACGGTCAAGGCTGCACCATCGAGAGAAAGGGCAGCGAGCGGAGCGCTGTAAGAGGCTACAACCACTGAACCGGTTTCGTCCGTAATGTCAAGCGTGTAGTCATTCGTCGGGAGGCTGGCGTAGTCAGAGATAAACGAGCCGTAATCCAGGTCGTCGATCAGGGTTAAACCCAGGTTCGGTTCTTCTACATCTACAGTAGGAGCATCTGTGCTGCCGTGGAGAACGAGAACATCGGTGCTGGTGGCTGAGGAACCTGTGAGACGGGCGCCGCCAAATACATCAAGATCAAATGCGGGAGAGGGTGTATAGCCGCTTCCGCTTACAATTCCATTGGCTACCACAATATAATTTTCGTCGGCAACCAGATTGAAATTGAAAGTAGCAATAGCATCATCAACTGAAGTACTGTTGCCGGGTGCTATGGCAACGATCAGATTAACACCGGCAGGAACTTCCACAAACGGAGTGGCAGTGCGGAAGGCAAAATTGTCGAGCAGCAATCCTCCGTTAACATACACGTCTACTTCAGAAGCGGCCAGGTCGGCGCAGTTGTGAATGACCTGCAGGTTTGCTACTGCAGGTTCAGGAGCGGCCGGCAATTGAATCAGGTCACCACCGGCAGGCAGGGCAACCCAGAGGCCGAAAGCGGGTCCGTCGCTATTGACGGCAGGATTGAGGAAGCCGCTTGCTACTACTGTGAGGGCAGCACCCTGCAGGCTCAGCGCTTGCAGCGGTGCCAGGTAAGAGGCTACTACAACGGTGCCGGTAGCGTCTGTGATGTCAAGGGTATAGTCAGCGGTCGGCAGGCTGGCATAATCAGTAATGAAGTTGCCATAAGCCAGGTCATCAATTAAGGTTACGCCGAGATTGGGCTCCTCCACGTCTACGGTCGGTGCATCGGTGCTGCCGTGAATAACCAATACGTCGGTGTTGCTGGCATTGGAGCCGGTCGTTTGGGCATTACCGAAGACATCGATGTCAAAGGCGGGTGATGGCGTGTAACCGCTTCCACTCACAATACCATTGGCGACCAAAATGTATTTACCTCCGGAGGCCAGGTTGTAGGTAAACGTGGCAATGGCATCCATCGCTGACATGCTGTTGGACGGAGCCACAGCGACAACTATGTCAACGCCAGACGGAACGTCCACAAAGGGAGTCGCGGTGCGGAAAGCAAAGTTATCCAGCAGCATTGCGCCGTTGGCATAGACATCCACCTGGGCTGCTGCCGCATCGGCACAGTTGTGAATTACTTGGATTTGAGCCGTTTGGGCGCTCATTATGGAGGCACCAAACACTGTTAGTAGCGAAAAGAACAATTTTTTCATTTGGGTTTTGATTTTTGAGATTTCTAAAGACAAAACTGACCGGGTTTCAAAATGTTCAATAAAACAACAAAATACTTAAACAAAAAATACAACAGGGTGACCTGGGTAGGCGTTGCCCTGCCTGAAAGCCGCCCATTCATGCATATGACTGGAATTTTGTTTTTTCCTTGAACGCTGAAAGGGCCGGTGTGAACTTTACTTGAAGGAGTATTGTTTATAGTCGAATGAAGGTGCAGGAGTTTACCATAAAGTCGCTCGAGGGGTACACCGGTAGCAAAGCCCACACCATCAGGATGTGGGAGCAGCGCTATAACCTGCTCAGTCCCAAACGCACCGACACCAACCTTAGAAGGTATAGCGCCCACGACCTGCGCACCTTGCTGAATGTGAGTTTCCTAAACCAGCACGGATATAAGATCAGCGAAATTGCGGTGATGAGCGATGAGGAACGCCAGCGCCTGGTGCTGGAGATCTCGCGGCAAAAAAGTTCGGAAGACGTCTACCAGCACTCCCTCAAGCTGGCGATGCTGAATTACGATGAGCGCCTGTTCAACAGCGTGATCGACCTGCATATCGCTTCCAATGGGCTTGAAAAGACCTTTTTGAATCTCTTTGTTCCCTTGCTGAGGCAGATAGGCACGCTGTGGCTGAGCGGTGATATTTGCCCGGCGCAAGAGCATTTTATCTCCAACCTCATCCGCCAAAAGCTGATCAGCCGCACCGATAACCTCGGTCCCGACCTGGCCCGTGCCGATTCTCCACTGGTGGTGCTCTACCTGCCCGAGGCCGAATTACACGAATTGTCGCTGCTTATGCTCAATTTTTCCCTGCGTTCAAGGGGCATTCGCACCATTTACCTCGGACAGGAGGTGCCCATCATCGACCTCTATCAGTTATTTGAGCGCCTCGGGCCTGTCACGTTCGCCTCCATCTTTACCTCGCGCCTCAGCGACCGCCGTACCATGGCCTACCTCGAAAAACTGGAGGAGCGCTTTACGGATACCCCTTGCCGCTTTGTCCTCAGCATTTCAGGCATCCCGGAATCAGAAGGAAAATCCTTCCAACGCATCAGCATGGTTGACCATCCCGGCCTCTTGCTCGATACCCTCGTTGCCTTATAACCGCTGGTCTCTAGGCGGTAGCCGGGTGTTGTCAACACCTTAATATGCTGTATATCAGTGTTTAGCCTTCCGGTTTAACCACCAGAGAGCATTTTGTTTAATAAATTTAACAAAAGATTGAACAAGATCAAGGAGATGTACCCCTTGAATGTTTAATCTTTGTCGCAAATAATTAAACACATGACCGCGATTCAATTTCAAAACCAGTTGGTAAGCAACCACCCGCTCCTGAGCAAATTCGCTTATCAGTTCACCCGAAATCTTGAAGACGCCCGCGACCTGGTGCAGGATACCATGATGAAGGCTATCAAATACCGCGACCAGTTTGAAGACGGTACCAACCTCCGCGGCTGGTTGTTTACCATCATGCGTAATACCTTCATTAACCAGTGCAACCAGCGCAAGCACCGCCAGAAGGCAGCCAGCACTACGTTTAAGGATGCCGGTCTGGAGTGGGAGCGTCAGGTGCAGGCTGATGCCATCAGCCAGATGAGCGCCTCCGACATCATCGCTATGGTAGATGCGCTTCCGAAAGAGTGTAAGGTTGTTTTTCAGCTCTTTCTGGATGGTTTCCATTATGAAGAAATTGCTTCCCAGGTCGGCATTCCGGTGGGAACTGTGAAGAGCCGCATCTTTTATGCGCGTAAGTCGCTCATGACCAAAATGGCCGAGATGAACTAAGCGTAGGTAACGGACGCGTAGTCCCTGGGGCACCGGGTTTTGCGTAACTTTGGGTTACCAAAACTTACTTGCCATGAAACAGCTATTTTTTCCCGCGCTGGCCTTGCTGTCTGTTGTCTTTTCAGGTTGCGACCGGTTTAACGACAAGCGCTATTCCACCACTGTACCTGTCGAATTTCTGGTTAGTGTTACCGACAATGCCGGAGCGCTGGACATTGCGTTGGACAGAACGCTCACTTCCCTCGTCAACCAGGCACTCGCTGAGCACCAGGACGCTATCAAGTCCTATGAACTGGTGCAGTTCAGG
>DHLU01000060.1:5259-5834 GCA_002405435.1 Flavobacteriales bacterium UBA4660 | reverse complement strand
GGCGCGCTTGAGCCTGCGGACGAGTTCCACCGTTTTTCCGGAAAACATGGAGCCACAGATCACTTCTATCCAGCCCATTTTGCGGCCGCGGTCGATTGTGTTTTCGAGAAACATGATCGGGGGCCAAGATACACGATACCCGCGGGGGGGGCTTGGTGCCGCTCAGGGCGATAGTGCCGCATAAGTCCGGAGGAAAGCCTCCGCGCAGCCGCCGGTTACCCTGCCGATGGGTCCGCGCACAGGTTGCATTGGAATTTCAGTCCGGCCTCAGTACGTTTGCGCCCTTCAACCAAGCAGTATCCATGGGACGCATATTCGAGAAGAGAAAGCACAAGATGTTTGCGCGCTACGACAAGATGGCGAAGCAATTTACCCGTATCGGGAAAGACATTGCCATAGCGGTCAAGTCGGGCGGACCTGATCCGGCCTACAATCCGCGGCTCCGGCAGGCCGTGGCGAATGCCAAGGGCGTCAACATGCCCAAAGACCGGGTGGAGGCCGCCATCAAGCGCGCGGTGAGCAAAGACTCTAGCAATTTTGAAGAAGTGGTCTACGAGGGCTATGCCCCCCATGGT
>DHLU01000060.1:4723-5150 GCA_002405435.1 Flavobacteriales bacterium UBA4660 | reverse complement strand
CAAGCGCGCGGGGAGCAAAGACTCTAGCAATTTTGAAGAGGTGGCCTACGAAGGTTATGGTCCCTACGGCGTGCCCATTTTGGTGGAAACAGCCACCGACAATCCCACCCGCACTGTGGCCAATATCCGCATGTATTTCAACCGCGGCGGCGGCACGCTCGGCAACAGCGGTTCGCTGAGCTTCATCTTCGAGCGAAAAGGGGTTTTCCGAATCAAGCCCGAAGACATGCCCAACGCCGAGGAACTTGAGCTCGAACTGATTGATGCAGGACTGGAATCGATGGAAAGGGAGGAAGAAGAAATTGTGCTCTTCACGGCCTTTGGCGACTTCGGAAACATGCAGAAGGCACTTGAAGAGAGAGGCATTACAGTGACCAAGGCCGGCGTCGAGCGCGAGCCCAATACCTATGCTGCACTCAGTGAGACG
>DHLU01000060.1:2731-4670 GCA_002405435.1 Flavobacteriales bacterium UBA4660 | reverse complement strand
AAGAGAGAGGCATTACAGTTACCAAGGCCGGCCTCGAGCGCGTGCCCAATACCTATGCTGAACTCAGTGAGACCCAGGTGGACGAAATCCTCGAGCTGGTCGAAAAAATCGAGGAAGACGACGACGTGCAGGCCGTGTACCACAACCTGAAATAGGCGTCTGCGGCGGCCCGGTGCGGCTTGCCTCGGTGCCCCCCCGCTCAGCACTGCGGGCTCTGCGGGCTCGTCACTAACTTTGTCGAATGCGCAACTATCTGTTACCTGCCATCGTTCTGCTTGCCTCCTCCTGCACCAAATTCCCCGGAGAAGGCGGAAACTCCAGCATCCGGGGATCGGTAAAAAAACAGGTCAGGCTCGTACTGACCAATCCGGCCACCATCCAGTACACTGTGCCGGCTGCAGATGTCGATGTGTACATCACGTACGGAGACAACGTATCGCCGGATGACAGGGTATGGACCAATTTCAACGGAGAATTTGAGTTCCTTAACCTCCGTGAAGGAAGCTATACCATTTACGTGTACAGCCGCGATACCACCGGGGCTGTCGACATAGATCCAGACCTGGTGCCTGTGGTGCGTAACGTGGAGATTACCGAAAAGAAGCAGACGGTAGAACCGGAGCAGATGATGATTTATGACACCAACTGAGCAGCATGCCCTCTGGGTAAACCCGGGCACAAAGGCCAACTGTTCATGGCCGGTCTTGACCCTGGTGATTATGCTGATTGTTGCGTTATGTCCGGCACTCTCTGCACAAAACGACGCGGGCATGTGGGCCAGTTACAGCCTCAGCGCTCCTGTTACCAAGCGTTTTGAGCTTGCCGCCTCGCCTGAACTTCGCCTTGATGAGAATCTCTCCCGCGTGCAAAGCGCCTTTATTGATCTGAGCGCTCAGCGCGCGCTGAATAAATTTCTCTTTGTGACGGGCGACTACCGGGTAGGTAGCCGCAACCGGGGTGAGGTGGCGGTATTTCGCCAGCGTTTTTCGCTGGGTCTTGGCATGAAATACACCCCCGGCGATTTTCGTCTGGGCTGGCTGTGCCGGATGCAGAGCAGCCGGACGGCAGGCCAACCCGAATCGGACCCCGACTTTGCTACCACCCTGCGCAACAAATTTTCCCTAAAATTCACCGGACTGAAAAAGACTGACCTCAGCACGTCATTTGAGTTTTTCAATCAGGCCAGTGCCTATGGAAACCTCCGGCTGACCGACTGGCGCTGGCAATGCGCCATAGAGCGGCGGGTGTTCAACAAGCGCAACAGCATTTCGCTGGGTTACCTGATCCAGCGTAACCTGCAGCAAAGGGTCATGGGCCTCGATTTTGTGGTGCTGGTCGGATACCAGTTTGAGACGAACGTGTTGAAGAAGAAAAAGCCCGACCCGCAGCCGGCGCCCAAGGCAGGATGATCTGCTGTGCCGTTTGGCCAGGCGCAGGGTACTAACCAACCTGTCCGATCTTCGCACTAAATGAGACCTTGACGGCGTTGACCGCCCTTGTCGTTGCCCATGCGTTTATCTATACCCAGATTGCTTCTGCTGCTGTTGGCCGCGTTACCGGTCATGCTTCGGGCGCAATTCACCAACGAGCGCATCCGGTTCGTGCGGGTTGGCAGCGATACCCTGACCTACGATGCACGGTCTACCCTGCCGGGTTCCTTCCGCATGACCTTGCCACAGGGCCTCGACAGCAGCGCAGTCTTCAGGCAGTTTGACCTCAGTTCGCGACTTGTATTTACCGATACCCTCTTTGCCGATTCGGTTCAAATCACCTACCGTGTGCTGCCCCTGTTGCTTTCTGAGCGGTTTTCCGGTAAAGACCCGGCGATACTGCAGGAGCGGGCACCCAAGCCCTACACGGTTTCCACACAGACGGCTGATCCGCTGAAGACCCCCGACACCGGCATTGAAGAGAGCGGCAGCATTTCAAGGGGTATTGC
>DHLU01000060.1:1062-2557 GCA_002405435.1 Flavobacteriales bacterium UBA4660 | reverse complement strand
ATTTCAAGGGGTATTGCCTTTGGCAATGCGCAGAACCTGACGGTAAACTCTTCGCTCAACCTGCAGCTGAGTGGCCGGCTCACCGGGCGTTACCGTCTGCTCGCTTCGGTCACCGACGACAACATTCCCATACAGCCCGATGGCAATACACAGCAACTGCAGGATTTTGATCAGGTGTTCATACAGGTGTACGATGACCGCAGCAAGCTCATTGCCGGAGATTTTATTCTCCGCAGGCCCGAAAGCTATTTTATGAATTACTTCAAACGTGCCCAGGGTGCCTATGCACAGGCATTTGTTCCTTCCCGGCAACCGGGTCTGGGCGAAAAACCACTGGGACTGACAATAGAGGCCAGCGGGTCAGTTTCGAAGGGGCGATTTGCGCGCAACAGTTTTCAGGGTATTGAAGGCAACCAGGGCCCTTACCGGCTGACCGGCGCAGATGGTGAGAAATTTGTCATTGTGCTGGCGGGTACAGAGGCCGTGTTTATCGACGGCAGAAAACTGGAACGCGGGCAGGACCGCGATTATGTCATCGATTACAACGCCGCTGAAATCATTTTCACTCCGCGCATACTTATCACCAAAGACGTGCGCATCAATGTGGAATTTCAATACAGCGAAAAACGATATGCCCGGCCCATGCTGCAGACCTCCATCACCTACCAGCGGCCCCGGGCGCGTTGGTTTCTGAATATGTTTAGCGAGAGCGATGCGCGAAACCAGCCCCTGCAGCAAGACCTTAACCAGGCGCAAAAGCAGATACTTTCCGAAGCCGGCGACGACCTGCTTGCCGCCTTTGTAAGCGGGGCCGACAGTGTAGCCTTCAGCGACAAACTGGTGCTCTATTCGCTGCGTGACTCGCTTGGATTTGACACTGTGTTTGTGTATTCCACGCACCCAGACAGCGCCCGCTACCGTGTTTCGTTTACCGAGGTGGGCCCCGGTAGGGGAGATTATGTCGAAGACGGCTTTACCGCTAACGGGCGAAAATTCCGGTGGATCGCTCCGCAGATAACCGGCTCAGACACCACCCGGCAGGGCACACACAGTCCGGTCTTGCTGCTGGCACCGCCGAAACGCAAGCAGATGTTTTCGGCCGGCGGAATTTTTCAGGCAGGAAAACGCATGCAGCTGTCTTTTGAATCGGCGGTATCGGTCAATGACCTCAACACCTTTTCTTCGCTCGACCGCGAAAATGACCTCGGCCATGCCTGGCGCGTTCAGCACCTGTGGGATACACGTGGCATTGCGCCCGCAGATTCGCTGCGCGGGAAAAGAGGCTGGGTGCAAAAAACGCATTACGAATTCACTGCAAGTACCTTTTCGCAGGTGGAGCGGTTCAGGGAAGTGGAATTCAACCGCAACTGGAACCTGGGCGTGCAAGCGCCGCACGGCCACCAGCATATTATCGGCACAGGTGGTAGCTGGTTTACGCGGAAAAACGGCCAGCTCACTGCCGGAATGGAAACCCTGGTGAACGGCAGAGACTACA
>DHLU01000060.1:0-843 GCA_002405435.1 Flavobacteriales bacterium UBA4660 | reverse complement strand
GGTGACGCGAGCTACCTCGCCACCTCGGGGGATATACGTACCGCATTCCTCAGGCATAAGATGGCGTGGAGCTATACGGCCGGACCTGTCAGATTTGGTTTCCGCGACGAACATGAAAACAACCAGTACTTCGTCAACAATTCAGACACACTGAGTGCGTTGAGCTATCGGTTTTATGACTGGGAAATCAGCGCAGGAACTTCCGACACCCTGCGCAGAAGCCTGACGGTGTTTTACCGCGAGCGCACCGATGGCCGTTCAGATGCCTTCGCGCTGCGCAATACCACGTTTGCCGACCAGTACGGAGCAACCTTTCTGCTGAAAGACAAAGCTGACAATACCCTGCGCCTGCAGGCCTCCAACCGCAGGCTGCGGATTCTCGACAGTGAACTGTTTACCGGATCTCCGGAAAACACCCTGCTCCTCCGCACGGAGTACAACGCCCGCTGGTTGAAGGGCGCCATCGCCGCAGCCACTTTTTATGAAGTCGGGAGCGGACTCGAACAACAGCGCGAATTCATTTACCTGGAGGTTCCGCCCGGGCAGGGCAATTACATCTGGAATGACTACAACGGCGATGGTGTGAAAGACCTCAACGAATTTGAGCCTGCTCAATTTGCTTACGAGGCCAACTACATCAGGACCTTCATTCAAAGCAACGAATACATCAAAACCTACAGCAACCAGTTCAGCCAGACGCTGAACCTACAGCCTGCGCGCATCTTGAAAAAAGACAAAAAATGGAAAGACCTGCTTTCCCGATTCAGCAACCTCTCTTCCTACAAGACCGACCGCAAGACCACGCGGGGTGACGACGCATCGCGCTTCAATCCCTTTCTCTCC
>DHLU01000190.1:5160-9866 GCA_002405435.1 Flavobacteriales bacterium UBA4660 | reverse complement strand
GCGTCTGCCTTGTAACGCGGAGCGAATAGGGTCTTCTTTCGCCGGTGGATTTTAACGATTGTTACATGATTGGCAGTCAAGAACTGTCGCCGGCATTTTACCTTCGCTTAAAATTATCGCGATGAAACTACCTTTATCTGTTGCTGTTTTCTTTTCAACCTGTGCGGCCCTGGCGCAGACGCCTTGCAGTGGTGGTATGGCCGGTGAATACCCCTGTCAGCATATTGATCTCATGGCCTTCCTGCCGCTATCTGAAATAGGCGGCGGGTCAAACACCAATGACGTCTGGGGCTGGGTGAGTCCCTCCGGTGTGCACTACGCCATCGTGGGTTGCAGCAATGGCACCGCTTTCCTCGACCTCTCCGATCCGGCTAACCCCGTGTACATAGGTTTTCTGCCCACCCACACCATCTCCAGCCTGTGGCGCGATGTGGAATCACGCGGAAACTACCTGTTTGTGGGCAGCGAGGCGCCGGCTCACGGCCTTCAGGTGTTTGACCTGACCCAGCTGGAAGATGTAACGGATCCGCCCGTGACCTTTGACGAGAGTGCACACTATGATGGATTCGGCAACAGCCATACCATCGCCATCAACCAGCAAAGTGGTTTTCTCTATGCCAACGGCACCAATACCTTCAATGGCGGACTCCATATCGTCGACATCAATGATCCACTCAATCCGCAGCTGGCAGGTGGATTCAGTGTTGAAGGCTACACCCATGACTCCTACTCGATAATCTACCAGGGACCGGATGCAGATCATACCGGCAGCGAAATTGTCATGGCCTGCAACGGATTCGGCCCGCTGGTGGCCGTAGATGTGACCGATAAAACAGATTGCCAGACCATCGGCACCATTAACAACACCGACCAGGGCTATATCCACCAGGGATGGTTTACCGAAGACCAGCGCTATTTCCTGATGAACGATGAAATGGATGAAGGCTTTTATAATGTGGGTGTCCGCACGCACATATTCGACTGCGCTGACCTCGACAACATGGAGTACATGGGCTTTTTCCAGTTTGATATACCGGCCATTGACCACAACCTTTTCATTAAGGGCAACAAGGCCTATGAGAGCAACTACACCAGCGGCGTGCGCGTACTCGATGTCTCCGGTGTAGCCGACGGCATATTGGAGGAAGTGGCCTATTTCGACCTGTATCCGGAAGGAGATGTGCAGGAGTATGAAGGCACCTGGAGTAACTATCCGTTCTTCGACAACGGCCTCTTACTCGCTACGGATATGTACGACGGGGTCTACATCCTGTTTTATGAAGGTGCGGTGTCGGTGGAAACCACGGTGGCGGAGATTACTTCCCCTGACATCATGCCCAATCCGGCTTCGACGGTGATATCCTTTACTGCCGGAAATAGCGGATGGGCGCGGGTTTCGGACATGACGGGCAAGGTATGGCTTCAGGAGCGGATACCCTCCGTTCAGCAGCGACACAGCCTCGATATCAGCCAGCTTCCGGCGGGTATTTACGTGCTTGACCTCGGGGCAGGCCGTCGCGGAAAGTTTGTAGTGACCGGTTAAGGTCAGGTGCTGGTCTGCTGACGCCCTGAATGGCTGGCTACCCCGCCGTGCTTGCAAAAGGCAGGCTATGCGGAAGGGCTAGTATTTTCACACCATGTTTGTGCGCAACAACAAGATTGGTACGCTTTCAGGTTACCTGCTGGGTGAGTTGAATGTGTTGTATGACGCACGGGAGGCACGTTCGGTGCACGATATTCTTTTTATGCAATTGGCCGGGCTTTCACGCGCTGAGGTGACCATCAGGGCGCGAGAGGGCGTGGGTGAAAGTCTGCTGTTGGCCTTTCACAAGGCGCTCAATCGCCTGAAGACCGGAGAGCCCGTGCAATACGTAACGGGTGTTTGCTGGTTTGACGGCATGGCATTGCAGGTTGGACCCGGTGTGCTGATACCCCGGCCCGAAACTGAGGAACTCGTGCATGCCTTGATCGGCCGGGTTTTCGGAGACGAACGGACTGCGCTCGATATCGGCACCGGATCGGGTTGTATCGCATTGGCCATGAAAAAACAACGGCCCGGCTGGCAGGTACATGCCGCAGACATTTCCGGACAAGCGCTTTCATGGGCCATGGCCAATGCCCAACAACAGCAACTGGAGGTCATCTTCCACCGGTTAGATATCCTGAAGGAAGTTCCTCAGGGAAAGTTCGACGTGGTGGTTTCCAATCCGCCCTATATACCCGCGTCGGAGCGCGGGGCAATCCATGATTCGGTAAAGGAATTTGAACCGGGCATCGCCCTCTTCGTCGATGACAGCGACCCGCTTCTGTTTTACCGCCGTCTGGCCCAACTGGCGCCCCTGCTGCTCCATCCGGGCGCCCATATTTTGGTGGAAATTCATGAAAATTTTGGTTCTGGTGTGGCGAAACTCTTTGCTGCCTCCGGTTTCAGCGGTGTTGAGGTCTACACCGACCTGCAGGGAAAGCAACGGGGCGTATTTGCACGATTTAACTAAACGCTTTCGCGCGTGTGTGGGTAAGTGCAGGGCTGACTTCTCTATAGGTCAGGGTATTCACCTACCTTCGTCGCCGATGAGGCCGATGGGGCAAATGATCGTTATTGCGGTGCTTGTGCTCTCGCGCGCTGCCGCGCCATGCATCGGTCAAACGTCAGCCCTGGCCCTTATGCACCATGATGCCTATCAGGATACAGTCAGGCTCATTACCGGGAAAATGGCGCTGGACCACCACTTTAAAAAGTGGAAACTCGACTTCATTTTTGATGCACGGCAGACGCTGATCAGCAATACGCGGGCGCGCCTTGGCGGCCTCCGTCTGGGCGTGGAGCACCGCAGGGTGCACCGTTTTGGCGTGGCTGTATTTGCCTTTGATGACCCGGTAAGCGTCTCGTCACTGCGCGAAGTCAATCCCGATGTAGACACCGCTGTATTTACCATGAGCTACGGCTCTTTTTTTTATGAACGCGTGTACTACTTCTCCCGCAAATGGGAACTCAGCGCGGCCATTCACCTGGGCGATGGCACCATCAGCGGCAAATACCGCATCAGGGGCGCGGAGAATTTTGTCGATTACCCTGAGCAGCGTGTCAGGCCGATTGAATTCAGCACAAGTGGTTACTACAACATTACCTGGTGGCTCAGCGCCGGGGGAGGAATAGGATACAGGCTAATGCCCAACGCGCCGAGGGAGGTTCGGCCTATTTACAATGCACCGGTATTGCTCTTCAAGGTAAAGCTGCGCTTTTTTAAACTGCTCCGCCGGATTGGAAATCCGGAAGTAGTGAATGAATACTGAAGCTATGAATCCCACTGAAGTTCAAGCCAGAATCAACCTGCTGACTGCCTCGCTCAACGAGCATAACTACCGGTATTATGTGCTCAACAGTCCTTCCATTAGTGACTTCGAATTTGACGGTATGCTGGAAGAGTTGGCAAGACTCGAAAAGGAGCACCCGGAATGGGCAAGTCCGAACTCGCCGACAAAACGCGTGGGCGGCGACATTACAGATAAGTTTGAAAAAGTGAAACACCGGTTTCCGATGTTGTCGCTTTCCAATACCTACAGCCAGGAAGAAATTACCGGGTGGGAGCAGCGAGTGCACAAATTCCTCGCAGAGGCCGGTATAACCGATGCACCCGAATATGTGCTCGAGTTGAAATACGACGGGCTTGCCGTTTCGTTGTGGTATCGGCATGGCGCACTTGAACGCGGCCTCACCCGCGGCGACGGCGAAACAGGTGAAGACATCACAGCCAATATCCGCACCATCCGCACCATCCCCTTGCAACTTAGGGGAGATTTTCCCGATGCATTTGAAATCAGGGGCGAGGTGTTTATGCCCCGCGCGGAATTCGACCGCCTTAACCGCGAACGGACAGAGGCAGGAGAAGAGTTGTATGCCAACCCGAGGAATACGGCAGCCGGCACACTAAAGCAGCAAGACAGCAGCCTGGTAGCCCACAGGGCATTGGATTGCTTCCTCTACGGTGTGTTTGGCAATGATATTCCTTTCGATAACCATTATGCGTCCCTCGAGCAGGCTGCGTCCTGGGGTTTTAAGGTGCCACATTCGGCTCAGCGGATGATTGAAAAGGCAACTGGACTTGAAGGCATTGTTGACTTTATCAATTACTGGGACCAACAGCGGCATGCGCTGCCCTTTGATATTGACGGGGTGGTGATCAAAGTCAACCGCTACGCGCAGCAGGAGGCATTGGGAATTACCGCCAAGAGTCCACGGTGGGCCATAGCCTATAAATTCAAGGCCGAGGCCGCCTGCACCAAACTCCTCAGGATTACCTACCAGGTCGGACGAACCGGAGCCATCACCCCGGTGGCCAACCTCGAACCCGTGCTGCTGGCCGGCACTACGGTCAAGCGTGCCTCGCTGCATAACGCCGACCAGATTGCGAAACTGGATATCCGTGAGGGCGATTATGTGTACGTGGAGAAGGGTGGCGAAATCATCCCAAAGGTCACCGGTGTTGAGTTTGACCGCAGGGAAACGGATACCGGTCCGCACGTCTATATCCAGCAGTGCCCGGAATGCGGCACGGCGCTGGTGCGTAACGAAGGCGAGGCATTGCATTACTGCCCCAATGAGTCTGGTTGTCCACCGCAGATCAAGGGTAAAATGGAGCATTTTATCTCGCGCAAAGCCATGAATATAGAAGGCCTCGGAACCGAAACCATCAGTGGACTCTACG
>DHLU01000190.1:898-5054 GCA_002405435.1 Flavobacteriales bacterium UBA4660 | reverse complement strand
AGTTGCTCAGGAATGCGGCCGATATTTATGACCTTACGCCTGAACAGCTCACCGGACTGGAGTTTGAAACCACCGATGAAACGGGAGAAAAAAAGAAGCGTTCGCTGCAGCAAAAATCCGTGGCCAACCTCATGGATGGCATCAAGGCCTCTGAAAACATTCCTTTTGCAAGGGTACTCTTTGCGCTGGGAATCCGCTTTGTCGGAGAAACAGTGGCAAAAAAACTCTCCAGGCAGTTTCCCTCTATCGATGCACTGCGCCAGGCAAGTTTCGAAGCATTGCTTGAGACAGAGGAGGTAGGGGAGAAGATCGCCCGCAGCGTGCGCGATTGGTTTGATGACCCCGGCAATGTGCAGGTGGTTGAGCGGCTGCGGGCAGCCGGGCTTCAACTGGCCTCGCAAGAGGGTGACGTGCCTGCTACGGGTGTGCTGGTCGGCAAAATCTTTGTTGTCTCCGGCGTATTCACCCGGTTTTCACGCGATGGAATTAAGGAATCCATTGAGGCCCACGGAGGAAAAGTCAGCGGCAGTATTTCCAAAAAGACCGATTACGTCATTGCCGGAGAAAACATGGGACCCGAAAAGAAAAAAAAGGCAGAACAACTCGGTGTTCCGGTCATTTCGGAATCAGATTACCTGCAGATGATTGGCTGACGGATGCTGCCACAGGAGGGCTGCGGCGGGCGAACAAACCCGAGTAAGTATTGTTTTCATCTAGCCATAGCACGGATGTAAAGGCTAATTAATGCATCCGGCATTGGGGCCATTGCACGCATGAAAAAATTACAGGTAGTCAGGTGGATATTCTCAGGGGCACTGCTATGGGTGGTGCTGACCGGTTCGGAGCTTGGACGCGCCACCGACGACAACGTGGGCAGTACGGGTGCGCCGCTTGAACCGCAAACCTGTGCCAACTGCCACAACAGTGGTGCTGCTTTTGGTACCGTTTCCCTGACGATTGAGGTCTTCTTTGACGGTACCAACACCCCCGTCGCGGCCTATACACCCGGCACCCTCTACGACATGCGCGTGACGGTCAACAACAGCATGGGCAGTCCCCAGGGACGCGGTTTTCAGATGACCTGCCTGACGTTTCCCGGAAACGCGCCACTGGCAGGTTACAGCGCGCTTGCTTCCAATGTGCAGCAGATTACCCTGACCACCGGCACCTGGGCGGGCCGCACCTATGTCGAGCAGCCCACCATGTCGGTGAGCAACCAGTTTACGTTCTCCTGGACAGCTCCCCCGGCAGGCACGGGCGCTGTGCGTTTTTACGCTGCAGGCAATGCCGTGAACGGCAACAACAGTTCGGGCGGCGACCGTTCGGGGTCTGCCACACTTACCTTGTCTGAGCTGTTGCCCCTGGCGGTAGTCTCTGCTACCGTTGCAGATGTGGGCTGCAACGGAGATGCCAATGGTTCAATCGCACTGACCCTGTCGGGGGGCATCACGCCCTACACCTATTTATGGAGCGACGGCAATACATCGGAGGACCGCTTCGGCCTTGGTCCGGGTGCCTATTCCGTTGTGGTGACCGACAACGCCGGCAATACCGTCAGTGGCAGCTGGACCATAACCGAGCCGCCGCTCCTGGAGGCATCTGTGTCGGTAAACAACCCCATTTTCCCCGGTGAAGACGGTGTGGCTTTGTTCACACTTGACGGTGGCGAAGCACCCTATCAGATTGCCATTACCGGCATAGGCACATTCTCATCCACTGAGGTTTTCCTGCCCGGGGGTACCTACGGCTACACGGTCACCGACAGCAATGGATGCTTGCTGAGCGGCAGCCTCACTGTCGTTGCGCCTGAGCCGCTTTCGCTCAGTGCAGCCTTAACGCCGGTTTCATGCTTCGGGCTTTCCGATGGTGCCATTGCGCTGACCGTGTCGGGTGCCACTCCGCCGTATGCGTTGCAGTGGAGTAATGGATCATCCGAAAGTTTGCTTTCGGGCCTCCCGGCCGGTAATTACGCGCTCACGTTGACCGATGCGGTTGGCTACGTCTACCAAGACAACTTTACGGTGCTGCAGCCTGCTCCCCTCGCCGGCGTTGCCGCCACAGCAGGTATTGCATGTTTCGGACAGACTGCTTTGGTGACGGTTTCAGCCTCCGGGGGTACGCCCCCTTATACAGGTACCACGGCACAGTTCTTACCGCCTGGTGCGTATACATACCTGATTACAGACGCCAATGGCTGCAATGCATCGGTAAGCGTGTCGTTGGAGCAGCCTTCACTGCTGCAGGCCGAGGCCACATCCGCTGAGATCTCCTGCTTCGGCGACAGCGGTATCATCACGGTTTCGGCATCCGGAGGCACGCCTCCCTATCAGGGAACAGGCGATGTCGTTGTAACCACACCCGGAAGTACCACCTACACGGTGACCGATGCGTCGGGATGCCAGGCCATCGCCGTTTCGGTGGTAGCGGCCATCGATGGACCTTCCATGCAGGTGCAGACTGGCCCGGCCATTTGTGCGGGCCAGTGTAATGGTACTGCTTCAGTCTCCTTCGCTAACCTGCAGTTGCCCTACACATTCGTTTGGAGTGACGGCGTGGGTGACGAACTGCGCAATGATCTATGCCCTTCGACTTACACGGCTACCCTTACAGACGCCTCCGGTTGCACCATCGTGAGTTCGGTCATGGTACCGGCTCCGCCGCCGCTGGTTTTTACCCTGAATGCTGATCCAGTGCTGTGTTTCGGAGACAGCACGATGGTAGACATCGTGGTGACGGGTAACCAGGGTGATGTGCAGTTTTTCCTCGATGGAGAGCCTTCTGCTTCAACCTGGCAGGCCACTGGAGGTGCATATACGGTTGCGGTTACTGACGAGGCGGGCTGCAGTGCGCAATGGCAGACGGAAATAATGCAACCTTCCTTGCTCTTTGCCGAACCCTTGGCCGCCGCGCCCTTGTGTGCGGGAGGCCTCGATGGCAGTATCTCGTTGGACATTCAGGGCGGTACGGGCGATTACACGGTCAGTTGGAGTGGCCAGCCGGGCGATGCGGTCATCGAAGGTATTGGGCAGGGTGTGTACCCTTATTCCATTACCGATCAAAATGGTTGTGCGCTGAGCGGTGAAGTAGTGTTGGAATCGCCTGAAGCCCTTACCGTTGAAGTGGAGCTTGAAGGGGCAGGGGACGGAACAGCATTGGTGGTCATAACCCCTTCAGGCGGAACACCGCCCTACAGCGTCGCATGGAGTAATGGCCTTACCGGTTCTTCGGTGGTCCTGTCAACAGGGACTTATACGGCTACCGTGTCTGATGGCAACGGATGCCTGACGGAGACCGAAGCGGTGGTAGTGCCCGTATCGGTAACCCCTGTGCCGGAAGACGCGCCTTTGGTGCGCGTTGATTATGCAAACACACAACTGCATGTACGAGCGGAGGGCGCTGTTGAGACGGAAGTTTATGACAGCCGCGGTAAACGGGTGTTGCGTTCTCAAGAAAAGGTCTTATCGCTGTTGCCCCTCAGGAGCGGCTTATATGTGGTAGTCGTGAAAAGCATGGGCCTGCAGCACATCTCCAAGGTGGTGTTGCCTTAGTCAGAAGCAGACCGCGCCGTCAACAGGCAGGCCCTTCATTGCTCAGGTGTTATCTTAGCCAAAATTCTGAATTCGTCATGCACGCTCTTTTTCAACCCTGGCCCTGGTATGTCGTGGGCCCGCTGATTGCCGTTGTGCTCATCACGCTTCTTTATTGGGGCAAACGGTTTGGACTTTCCCGCAATTTCCAATTGTTGTGTTCCGTAGCCGGACTGTCTTCCATTTCCGATTATTTCAAAATTGACTGGGCAACCCAGCGCTGGAATTTGGTCTTTCTGGCTGGAACCATGTTGGGCGCCTTTGTGGGCCATCATTACCTGAGTGATGATCCGTTTGTCATGGTTGCAGAAAGCACAGAAAAATACCTCAATGAACTGGGCATAGCATCGGCCGGAACCGCATTCCAGCCGGACGAACTCTTTGCCTGGCACAGTTTCTCATCACAGGGATGGCTCCTGCTGGTCATCGGCGGGTTCCTTGTCGGGTTCGGCACCCGCTATGCCAACGGCTGCACGAGTGGTCATGCCATCAGCGGACTCAGTAACCTTCAGTTGCCCTCGCTCATTGCGGTAATAGGCTTTTTTGCAGGCGGTCTCCTGATGACCTGG
>DHLU01000190.1:0-735 GCA_002405435.1 Flavobacteriales bacterium UBA4660 | reverse complement strand
ATGGTTCATTTTACCTCACCTCATTTTCTGATTGCCATGAAGTTGATTAAATATCTTTTGCTCGGCGCCCTGTTTGGCATTGTGCTCATCAAGGGCGAGGTCACCTCCTGGTTTAGGATTATCGAAATGTTTCGCTTCGAGTCTTTCCACATGTATGGTATCATAGGCAGCGCAGTCTGCATCGGTGCCCTGTTCGTTTTCCTCGCCAAAAAAGGAAACTGGAAAGATGCTGTGGGATTGCCCTGGGACCCTATGGTACACGAAAAGGGCTGGTTTCGTTACCTGGCCGGAGGAACGATCTTCGGCCTGGGCTGGGCCATGACCGGTGCGTGTCCGGGCCCGCTGTTTATCAACGCCGGTGCCGGTTTCACTACATTTTTTGTAGCCATCGTAGCCGCACTCGCAGGAACCGTGGTTTTTGCCCTGGTCAAAAACAGATTGCCGAAATAAAGGTGAACCTTTCCCGCTCCTTCCGAATTTAGTATCCAGATGGAAACCATGGATGAAGAGGTGATTGAGGTTATTGGCGCCAGAGAACATAACCTCAAGAATATTGATGTCGTTATTCCCCGAAACAAACTCGTGGTGATAACAGGCCTGAGCGGGAGTGGCAAATCTTCGCTCGCTTTTGACACCATCTATGCCGAAGGACAGCGCCGTTATATCGAAACAGTCGGCGCCTACGCGCGGCAGTTTCTGGGCGAACTGGAAAGGCCTGACGTCGATAAAATCAAT
>DHLU01000211.1:16712-19963 GCA_002405435.1 Flavobacteriales bacterium UBA4660 | reverse complement strand
AGAACACCACCGGTACACTCACCATGGGCAATATCCCATACGGATCAATACTCAATTTCAAGCCGGGAAGCCTGGTTAAAAAGGGTGACGTGATTTGTGAATGGGACCCCTTTAATAGTGTCATCATCACGGAAGAAGACGGTACCATCAAGTTCGACGCAGTGGAAGAAGGAATCACCTTCCGGCAGGAGGTTGACGAACAGACCGGCTTCACCGACTATGTCATCATCGAAACCAAGGACAAGAAGAAGAATCCGGCCATTGAGATTGTACGCGGCAAGGAAGTGGTCAAAACCTATTCCCTGCCGGTTGGCGCCCATATCGTCGTCAAGGAAGGCGACAAGGTGGGCAAGGGTACCATCCTCGTTAAAATCCAGCGCTCGAGCGGCCGTTCAGGCGATATCACCGGTGGTCTGCCCCGTGTGACGGAGTTGTTCGAAGCCCGTAACCCGTCGAATCCGGCCGTAGTGTCTGAAATAGACGGCATCGTGGAGTACGGTAAAGTCAAGCGCGGTAACCGCGAGATTGCCGTCAAGGCCCGCACCGGAGAAGAACGTAAGTACCTTATACCACTGTCCAAGCACATCCTGGTGCAGGATGGTGACTATGTGCGTGCGGGTATGCAGCTCAGCGACGGAGCGGTTTCGCCGGGCGACATTCTCGATATCCAGGGCCCGACCGCCGTTCAGGAATACCTCGTCAACGAAATTCAGGAGGTATACCGCCTGCAGGGTGTGAAAATCAACGACAAGCACTTTGAGGTGATTGTGCGCCAGATGATGCGCAAGGTGGAAATCACGGATGCCGGAGATACACGCTTCCTCGAGGGAACCTATGTCGATAAGGCTGAGTTCACCGAAGAAAACGACAGGCTTTTCGGTAATGTGGTCGTGGTCGACGGAGGAGAGAGTGACCGCGTGCAGGTAGGCCAGATTATCTCGATGCGCCAGTTCCGCGATGAAAATTCCAACCTCAAACGAAAGGATAAAAAAGAGGTGGATGCGCGCGAAGCAATGCCCGCCACCGCCAAACCGGTGCTTCAGGGTATTACACGCGCTTCACTGCAGACTGACTCGTGGATTTCCGCTGCCTCATTCCAGGAAACGACCAAGGTGCTGAATGAAGCGGCCATACAGGGCAAAAAGGATTTCCTGAACGGCCTGAAAGAAAACGTTATTGTTGGTCATCCGATTCCCGCAGGTTCCGGTGTGCGCAGGTTCCACAAGATGATTGTGGGAAGTGCCGAGCAGTATGCTCATCTCACCGCGCAGCGCGAGGTGTTGGAGGGTCAATAAGGACAGCTTGATAATTGAAGTAAAAACCCCCGGATGTCGCAGACATTCCGGGGGTTTTTGTTTCTCAGCTTGTTGAACCGGAGAAAGGCCAGCCATGCCGGCAGCGTCTTATTCTTTCACCCATTTACGCACCGCGGAAGAGGCCTCGTCCTGAACGCGAATCAGGTATATGCCCGGGGACAGCGTGCGCAGCGGTAAGGTTTGCACGTTGTTTCCGTTTCGTTTTTCCGTGTAGCACACCTCACCCGAACTATTCACTACACTGATAACCGCCTGGCGGCTGAACCCCGACATACGCACCATACATTCAGCTCCGGGGTTCGGAAATACCGTAAGGCTGGACTTCGGTAATTCCGGCTCGTCAACACTTACCAGGTCAGTCTGGAAATAGAAGTAGTGGCTGACCTCCCGGCCGAAATCTGCTTCGAAATTTTCAAAATCCAGTCCAGATACCCGGTCAAGCCTGCACTGGCCGTTGCCGTCGTTGTTGGCAAAGAAACTCAGCCCATCGTCACCGCTGTCTTCGAGTAAAAACCGGTAACAACCTTCATTGAGTTGGATGGTATCACGGTAAGTGGTGTTGGGCTCCGAAAAATCATCCCGCGCAAAAACCACGTTGCCGTTGATGTCAGAGAGGGTATACGATGATTGCCAGTAAGCGGCATTGGTCTTGAGAATGATAATCATTCTGTTGTCGTCGTCTTCGCCGCTTCCGTATGTATAGACCGGAGGACGGAAGAAAGTCGAGGTGCCGTGGTTGTTGCTCGTGTTTTCGTCCGCTCCGCTGCCTGTGTTCTCATGGATGGCTACATGAAACACGAGGTGCTCTTCATCACTTCCCTGGTACATCACCGGATCGCTGTAGGTGAGTTCGACTATCGCCGACTCCATAAAGTCGAGGCTGCCGGTCCAGGTATGCGTTTGCGTGCTGCCCCCTTCGACGTAGTATTCAAGTTCGAGCGAGGTTAAGGGTTGCGATCACTTGTTGAGGATTACCACTTTGGGGTTGTCGCACATCGGATTGGCGCGCGAATCTATTTTCCAGTCGCTCGGAGCCAGAATGCGGTCGATTTCGGCATCAATGGCGTGGTTGATGGATCCGTAGGTAAAAAGCGTTGTGAAGAAGACGTAATTGCCATAGGGATCTTCCTCAATGTCGTAATCGAGTGTAAATGAATCACCGCTGATGAAGGGAGTAAGTTCGAATTCCATTTTGTCGGTGTCCATGCCCGGACACCAGCCCGCGCGTGCATATATCCATGTGCCCCCCTGCGGATACAGCGGGTTATCGGCACAGTCGCGCATTACATCCCAGCTGGCAATCTCAGTGCCGTTCACGATTACAGAATGGTCATTGCTGCAGAATTCCGCGCAGTTGTTCCCCGATCCGAAGCCGTGGTCGCTGGTGCGCACCGCCACTTCGAGAGTTCCTTCTCCGGGTAGCACGGGTATTTCAGTTTCGGTCACCTGAGTATCAAAATCTCCCAGCCAGTGGTTGCGGTCCCAAACCACTTCCACACGATACGGATCCCTGGCAGCAGGTCCTTCAATGAAGGCAAATTTGAGGTCGAGCAATTCCTGCCAGTTACCGCTTTCCAGCTCAACTGAATCGCGCAGCAGCGGCAACCAGTCTGTCACTTCGGTTACCCAGGTCCAGCCGTCTTCGCCCATGTCGAGCTGAATCCCATACGGGGTAATGAAGCGGTTGAGCTCATGCCGGTGCACGACCTCAAACGGGGCCTGGTAATAACTGAAGTCGTCATTGACCACGGTGGTCTCGCTGGCCACCCAGACCGAATCAATGGCAACGCCGTCGGTGTTGTACACATAGGCATAACCGGGCAGTGTCCAGTAACTGATGTCGGTTACCACCGGGTAATAATTCTCTGCCTGGTACTCCGCCAGTGATACAAGTGGTTCATCGGTCGTGTAGTTAAGGGTGTATTCGTCGGTGGT
>DHLU01000211.1:15101-16635 GCA_002405435.1 Flavobacteriales bacterium UBA4660 | reverse complement strand
CATCGGTCGTGTAGCTAAGGGTGTATTCGTCGGTGGTGGTGGAATAGCTGCCGGTCTTGAAGAATAACGCCGGACGGATGTCAGAGGCCTGAATGTTTCTCCAAAGCGACTGCGCACTGTGCCAGCGGTGTCCCGCGTTGCCGTGCATCTGGCCGTGAAAATTGTTTCCGCTCGCATCGGTAATGGCCTCCCCATCGTTTTCATTGAAGCGGTAATACACCAGCAGGTTGTCCCAGGCGGGCATGGATGCGTCGAGGTCTTTGTTCATCCATTCGGCAATCGTAGCTCCGTCGAGCGCTGTATCAAAGATGGCGAACTCGTCGATGCTGCCATTGTAAAAATTAGACCAGCCTGTGGCTCCGCCAAGCGAGAACTCGGTGATACCGGCCATTGGGTTGTTGAGGTTGGTGCCCGAATGCCAGAGGTTTCCATTGAGGTAGATCTGCATGACACCAAGGCTGGCGTCTTTTACAAAGGTCCAGTGGTTCCACCGTCCCTCGTAATCAGCCGTGTTGGCCTGCTTGTCTATGCGGTCGTATCCGCCGTCCCATCCGCCATCCCAGTAAATTCTGCCGTTGCTCCAGGGTGCGTGCACGTTCAGCACACGCTGGTTCTGTGCATTCACACCTTCAAACACGGTTCCGTCCTGCGGCTGCACCGCATCACCAAACTGCCAGAACGAAATGGTGATCTCGTCAGACAGACCCTCAAATGCCGCAGCAGGAATACGCACCTCATCACCCCAGTCGAAGTGAAGGTAGCGGTCATCACCGGCACTCGAGATGGCCTTGCCTGCACCTCCGCCATAGCCCATCAGGGTGGGGGTGAGGGGTGCCGCATCACTGGAATGGGAAAATTCAATCAGCAGGTTGGAGATACCATCCCAAACAAAGGGTGTATGCAGCATCAGGTCGGTCCAGCCCGCAGCCGCGATGCTAAAGTCGAGCTGGTAGTGGGTGGCCAGGCCCTCATCAGAAAAACTATTCAGCACGCTGACTGCCGTGTTGGCCATACGAATCTCAAAGCGCGTGAGCGGATCCATCGGACCGTTGGCATAGAAGGATATTTTGTCGATGGTACCCTGTGTATCAAGACCGGCAGCCATGAGCTCTTCCGCCGTCCATAAAAACTGCGACCTGTTTCTGAGTGCATCGGTCAGCACCTGTCCGGTTTCCAGGTCAGCCGTACCAAGTGGGGTCACCTGCTCCGTTCCCAGGATGGACATTTCGGTTCTGCTGATTTGCGGATACTGAAAGGTGTGACTCCGCGGTGCAGTAGTCAGGTCAATGATGTCAAAGTCTAGATTGTTTGCGAGGAAATGTGGATGTGAAACCAGGTTGCTGTCGAGCAGGCCGGTGTGTTCGAACAGATAGGTGTAGGTGAGATAATCCCACTCACCGCAGGGAAACCCGAGTCCGCCCGCTGTGCCGTCTTCAAAACACTTGAGGGTATAGTACATGAGTACTTTCTGGTACGCCGTTTCACCGGAAGGAAACTGAAACCATCTGCGGCCCGGACTGTCATAATTGGTTTC
>DHLU01000211.1:0-14961 GCA_002405435.1 Flavobacteriales bacterium UBA4660 | reverse complement strand
TGTCATAATTGGTTTCCGGGTTGTTCTGTGCCTCAAAGGTGAATGTTTGCACAATGGTCGTATCTCCGGGACCTGCAATGCTGTGAAGGGTGAAGAACGAAAACGAAAAAAAGAGCAGTGATTTTCTCATGGGGATAAAGTTAAACAAAGCCAATCATCCTGCATGACTGCCAACGGCACCCTCACGCGGGTAGCGTGCTCACACCCGGCGGTCCGTCGCGCCGACTCCTGCGGTATACCATCACGGCGGCATACACGGCCAGTGACCCGTACTCTGCCAGCTGCCACGGCAGACCGGTAGCGGCGTAGTGTGCATACGACAATACCACCAGGCCAGACCAGACAAGGGCCAGGCGGTTGGTGCAGCCCACAGACAATAACACGGGCACTGCGAGGTACCACGGGTGTATCGTGGTCGATGTGAGCAGGTAAATCAACCAGCAGGTCAGCATCAGATGGACCGGTGATGCAGACTTCGGGCTCCGGATCACCCACCACACCATCAGCAACGCACCCGAGGCGGACAGCAGCGGTGCCAGCCAGCGCACAGGGTCTTTATCGGAAAGGAGCCGCGCCAGCGGTTTGAACAGTGCATAAAATGCCGCGTTGAACTCGAAATTCACAACATACAGGCTGAGTGAATCAAACACGTTGGCGGCCGTTGTAAGATCAGCCAGCGGCAGGCACAAAAGCGACGTGGACAACGCCGAAGCCACAAAGGAAAAAAAGCGCCGGTGGCCGAGGTATTTCCAGATTACCGGTAGCAGCATCAATGGCAGCAACTTGCTCATCACGGCCAGTCCAAATGCGACGCCGGCAAACCCTGTTTTTCCTTCGAGGTACAGGCAAGCCGCAGCCACGAGGAAGCATACCATAAAGGCCTCTGGATGAAGGTTGCCGCAGAGTTCTACGATAATCAACGGATTCAATGCATACAGCATCCACGCATGCGGGGGCAACTGGAGTCGCTTCAGCAAGTGGCGCAGCATAAACAGGGTCGTCAGTTCGGCCAGCAATACCATCAGCCGGATGAGCGCACATTCCAACGCGGGGTTCCCGTTTGCCAGCGAAGCGCAAAAACCCCAGACATACTGCGGAACGGGCGGATACACGGAATAATAGGCTGGAGAGTTCATCCGGGCCAGCAGTGTGCCGGAAGGATCAGGCGAAGAGGGCAGCGCGGCCTGTTCTTCTGGCGTATGCGCATACGGACTATGGCCGGTCGCCACAAGCCTTCCGTCCCAGACAAAGCGGAAATAATCGTCGCTCAGTTGTGGTGGTGCCACGAAGGTGGCGAGGCGCGCAGCAACAGCTAGCCACCAGAGCGATTGAAACGGCAACTGTTTGCCGAAATGGTGCAGCAATACGAAGGCCGTAAAGGCGATTGTGAAGGTGCCGGTCAGCAGCCATGCGGATTCACGCGGCACCACCGGAAGCACCAGCAGGCAGACGAGCCATACAATGGCTGACGTGATCACCGTCGCATTCATCCCCGCGTTTTTACTGTGTAATACAGCACCATCGAAAATCCGGTTACCTGCATCAGGTGAAAGGGAATGGCCAACAGGTCATCATGCTGCCAGGAGAGCCAGGCTCCAAATAGAAAGTAGCCCAGCATGGCAACCTCCAATACGGTCACTACACTCAGGTAGCGCGCCTTGTACCGGACGTGCCGCCACCCGCCCGACTTGCCGGTGATGTTGAATTTGGGTGTGCGAACGAAGGGGGATTTTCGCCCCATAAATCCTTCCACTACCGCAATGGTGTTGTGCACCGCTATGCCGAGCGCCATGCAAATCAGCAAAAAGTAAACGGGAAGAAAAGTGTACGCAGACCGCCGGTGCGCAGCCGAAGCGCGGTAACCCTGCAGGTAAAAAAAAGCAAGGTTGAAATAAGTCAGCGCAAAAAATGAAGCGTTCAATGCGATCCAATTGTCATAGTCAGCATAGTGGTATTTCAGCCACAACACCGGAATACTCAGTACGGCCAGGAGCATCATGCAGACAAATACGACGCTGTTGGTGAGGTGGAAAAAGGCGTGCACTTTGGTACGGAAGGGCAGCGGGGCCCTCAGCACCTTGCCGAGCAACTTGCGCGTTGACTCGGCCGCGCCTTTGGTCCAGCGAAACTGCTGGCTCTTTACCGCGCCAAGGATAACGGGCAACTCAGCCGGACACACCACCTCGGGCACGAAACAGATTTTCCATCCTTTGAGCTGTGCGCGGTAGCTAAGGTCAAGGTCTTCCGTGAGGGTATCGGAGTTCCAGCCCCCGGCTGAGTCAATGGCCACCTTCCGCCAAATGCCGGCTGTGCCATTGAAATTGAGGAAATGCTGACCTGCCATGCGGCCCCTGTTCTCCACAAAGAAATGGGTATCCAGTCCGAGTGCCTGAAGCCGCGTCAGCAGCGAATAATCTTCATTAAGATGGCCCCATCTTCCCTGCACCACGGCGACATCCTCATCGGCAAACCGCGGCATCAGCGCTTTCAGGAAGCCGGCTGGCGGCAGAAAATCGGCATCGAAGATGGCGATGAATTGCCCCCGGGCCCCGGGCGTGGCGTGGGCGAGTGCACCCGCCTTGTAGCCGGTTCTCGCCGCGCGCCTGACGTGTTTGATGTCAATCCCCTCGCGCTGCCATTGTTCGGTACGCCCGGCAATGAGTGCGGTGGTGTCGTCGTCAGAATCATCAAGCACCTGAATTTCGAGACGGTCTTTAGGCCAGTCGATGGCACACACCTGGTCGATCAGGCGCTCCACCACATAGCGTTCATTGTACACGGGTAGCTGGATGGTCACCACCGGATACCACGGCGTTGTTCTGCGCTGAAAAATCCGCCTGCCCTTGCTGCGGGCCAGCAAGGCCAGGTTGACCTGATGAACACTGTACGACAGGTTAAACCACGCGGCCAGTGAATACACGGCCATCAGCACAATGGCAACGATGGCTACCGGATCCATCCGTGACGGAATAGGGTAAATAAAATTTTGTATCCGGCCATGACCGTGCCCCGCAGGGTACCCGAAACCTTACTGACGCCGATGCGCCTGCGGTAGCGGACCGGCACTTCCGCAAAAGGCAACCGTTGTTTGGCTGCTTTAATTTGCATTTCTACCGTCCAGCCATAGTCGCGGTCACGCATTTGCAAGGCCTGCAGGGCCTCCCAGGTAATGGCCCGAAAAGGACCAAGGTCGGTGAATCGGGAACCAAAAAAAAGCCGAATCAGACGGGTGGCCAGCCAGTTGCCGAAAAGTTGTTGCGGCATCATGGATCCGCTTTCGCGTAACCCTTTCACCCGCGCCCCGATAACCATGCGGGCTGCTCCCGAACGAATGGGCTCCAGCAGCTGCGGCAGATCGTCTGGATAGTCGCTGAAGTCGGCGTCGAGAAAAACTACCACATCCGGCGGGTCCGCAGCGAGGTAGGCAAGGCCACATAGACATGCTGAACCATAACCGCGGCGCTCTTCCCGCAGCACAACAGCACCAGCCGCCAGCGCCACGGCCCCGGTATCATCGTCTGAGTGGTTGTCAACCAACACGATACGGCGTACCAGGGTTTTGTCTATCGCGCCGATAACCGAAGCGACAGCGCTGGATTCATTGTAGGCCGGTATAACCACATCTACGATCACGGCCCAAAGGTATTTTGATTAGGCCACGCCGCTTTTTTTGGTTACCGCATTAGGTTTGGTTCGGTTTGGTTGATCTTTGTCAATACTTTTGAACGCTCTTCCTTTTTCTGCATGACCGAACGAGATCTGTTACGCGCCAACGTTCTGAAGCGAATCCAACCCTCTGAGGAGGGCCTGGACTACTTCGCTGGTTTGGGTAAGGTGCAGCATTACCGCAAGCGTGATAAACTCCTGGTGCAAGGTGAGGTAGCGCGCTTTGAGGCTTTCATTGTTTCCGGTTGTGTCAGGATGTACCACTCCGATGCCCGCCAGCACGAGCACAACATGCAGTTCGGCTTTGAAGACTGGCGTGTATGTGACCTGGTGAGTTTTTACTCAGGCACTCCGGCACACCATTCCATAGAAGCACTCGAAGAGACGACCGCTATCCTTTTCACGCATGATGATATTGATAATGTGCTTACGCGGTATCCCGAATTCGAAAGGTATTTCCGCCTGCTCATGCAGGCCGCCTATCTGGCCGGCCAGGAAAGGATGATTGGTGCCCTGAGCCAGAGCGCAGAGCAACGTTATCTCGAACTGATTAGCCGCTTTCCTTTGCTCGAGAGCCGTGTGGCTCAGCACCATATCGCCTCGTATATCGGTATTTCTCCTGAGGCGCTCAGTCGGATCAAACGCGCCATGATTATCCGTGAGCGTACGTCCCTGAAGTCTTGATGCAGGTTAATTGTTCAGCTTTAGTTTGGAGCCCTTATTTGCCGCAGTGTTTGGTGCTTGGTATAACCGCCTGTAAATGAACGAACGCGTATCTGCCGGCGCTTATCTAAGCATAAGGTTTTTGGTTAAGTAAGTTGAAAAATCCTGCCGTACAAAGGTTCCACCCTCCGGCAGGATTTTCAAGGAAGGTCCCTCTCCACGCCCTCAACCTCCGAGGCGCATCAGCCAGGAAACAATCAGTAACAGCAAAACCGTCATCAGCAGTGAAAGTGCGATGAACACAACGCCCAGCCACAAACCGACCCTTGCCTGTTGACGTCCGCTATAGGTATGCGGATTCCGCCGGGAGTCTCGTAAGACGCGGCTGCCCCATACAATAGCCAGAATGGCCGACACCAACGCGAGCAGGCTAACTACACTCACTGCACCGGCAGCGTCACTGCCGTTCTCCGTATTTCCCGATGTCGAGGCAAGTACAATCGCCAGCACTGACAACCCGTAGGCCCCCAGTCCGGCCAAGAGGCTTGGCCTTGCATAGGGATGGTAGGGCAGGGGATCGGGCGCTGCCAGGACTTTCGCTGGTCTGCCGGGCCCGGTATTGCGCCCGATTTGCGGAGATTCGCTGGCACTGGCGGTGACGGGTTCACTGGCCGGCTCTGTGGCTGTTGACCACTCCTTTGCCTCGGCGGTGTCTTTAGCGGGTGAACATTCGGGTTCTCGCACAGCGGCTGTGTCATGAAGACCCTGTTTGTCGCGCTGATGATCCGCCACACGTTCTCCGGGCAGGTGCCAGTCAAGGTGGTAACCGGGCCGGTAGTGGCGTTTTTCAAGTGTGCATGAAAGCAAGCAGATGAGCAACAGGGGGAGCAGGCGGGTCATAGCGGTTTCAACAGGCGCCGCACGGAGCAGGCGGTATAGCTTCCGTATTCAGGCAGCCGACGGTTACATCGAGGGTAAGATGACATTAAAAATAAGCACCAATCCGGTAATCAGCAGCAAAAATCCGGCGAGCATGGCAAAAGACAACCAGGCGAGGATGGCCCCGGTGTTGGCAAGACCTGCCCCTCCGGCTTGACCGCGGGCATGGTGAAAGCGGTACTTGAATTTTCTGGCCAGTACCAGCGCAAAAATGCCGAAGAAAAAGACCCCTGCCAGCATGCATATGGCCAGCACAGGATAACTGATGTTGAACGCAAAAAGGAGAATGAGTGACACCATCGATAGGGTTCCGCTCGCAAAGGCTGCCTTGGCCTGCGTATCGAACCGGGGTGGACCGTGGGGCTGGGCGTTCGCCGAGGGAGGTGGGTCAGCCTCAGGGGTAAAGGGCTCCGGCGTTGGGGCCACAAGACGCGATTCTTCCGGTGCCTTCAGCCCGGAGACCTGCAGCGCAGTAGTGGTCACTAATGTCGGTGATGGGCAAGTGGGCGCGGTTTGGGTCATAACCGCCGGTGGTTGTCGCGATGTGGGCAGTTCCGCTGTTCGGACTTCGCGGCCCTTGATGTGCCATGCAGTGTGGTAACCTGGCCGATAGAGGCGTTTTTCCAATGTGCAGCCCCATGGGAAACAAATCAACACCAAACCCAGCAGGGCGGTCAACCGGTTTTGCAAAACAGAGGATTTTTTCAAAACTACACCACTTTGTGCAGCACCGTCACGCAGGGCGTTGCAGGGTCGCCAGAAAACCGATGGTCCTAGCGGTTTTGATACTGCTGAAGGGCAACGCCCAGACACTCCACGGCTTTTTCAAGCGCATTGCGGTTGAGTACATAGGCCAGCCTGACCTGCTGCCGGCCGGGCTCGGGCCGTGAATAGAATCCGGTAGCCGGAGCCATCATGACGGTCTGGTTCTCATGTGAAAACGACTCAAGCATCCATTGGCAGAATGCATCGCTGTCATCGATGGGCAGTTGCGCAATGCAGTAGAATGCGCCTTTCGGCTTCGGACATACCACGCCGGGCAAACGGCTTAAGCCGTCCACCAGCATATTGCGGCGGGCCACATATTCTTCGACTACCGCATCGAAATAGGAAGCAGGAGTGTCAAGGGCAAACAGCGAGGCCATTTGTCCGAAAGTCGGTGGCGATAACCTGGCCTGCGCAAACTTGAGTGCTGCCGCCTGCACCGCTCGGTTGCGGGTTACCAATGCTCCGATGCGCGCTCCGCACATCGAATAGCGCTTGCTCACGCTGTCAATCATGATGGCATGGTCTTCTATGCCCGCGAGGTTCATGACCGAGCAGGGGCTGGCACCGTCGTAGGCAAATTCACGATACACCTCATCGGCCATCAGAAACAGGTCGTGTTTTTTTACCACGTCGCGCAGCTGATCCAATTCTTCGCGGCTGTAGAGATAACCGGTCGGATTGCCCGGATTGCAGATGAGTATGCCCCGGGTCTTTGGCGTAATCAACTTTTCAAATTCGGCGATAGGCGGCAAGGCGAAACCCGTGTCGATGTAAGACATCACCGGTACGACCTTGACGCCGGCCATCACGGCAAATCCATTGTAATTGGCATAAAATGGTTCGGGTATGATGACTTCATCACCCGGATTAAAACAGGTCATAAAAGCAAAGACCAGCGCCTCGCTGCCGCCCGTAGTCACCATGATGTGCTCCAGACCCAGGTCGATTCCTTTTGACGCATAATAGCTGACCAGTCCGCTGCGGTAAGCTGCAATACCCTCACTATTCCGGTACTCCACCACTTTCAGGTCGAGGTTTTTCATCGACTGTCTTACCACCTCGGGTGTTTCAATGTCGGGCTGGCCGATGTTGAGGTGATAAACGGTGCGTCCTCGTTTTTTCGCGGCTTCGGCAAAGGGAACAAGCTTCCGGATCGGTGAGGCCGGCATGCTGTGGGCTTTCTGTGAGATGGCGGGCATAGAAAAATCTTTGGCGGCAAATTTACCCCTTCAGGCTCCTTGCAGGTCAATCCACATACACCGGTGTGGTCCGATACGGGGCACTTCATATACCTCTTCCAGCATACTGAAACCGAGTTTTTCATAAAACCCCGTGGCGTGCAGCCGGGCATCACACCAGAGCACTTCAACCCCTTTTTCCTTCAGCAAGGTGATCGCTGACCGCACCAGCGCCGCACCGCAATGCCTGCCGCGGAATTCGGGATCCGTCGCCATAGCCCTCAGCCGGTATTGTTTGGCGTTTGACAGCCTAGGACTTGGGGTGGGAAACAAGGAACCAACGCTGACCAGGCGGTCTTCACAGTAAACACCGAGGTGGATGGCGCCCTCCACAAAGTCAGTATCGGTGACACAATCCTCCGTGCGCGCGATATGCGGCCAGAGCACCTGGTGGCGCAATGGCCTTGTGCTTTCCGGACTGATATTTCTGACGAGTTGTTCCATCGCCGTCAAAATTACCCCTGAGGATTAAACCGTCACCTGAATTTGATGTCTTATGGTAATAAATCCAATAATTTTATCTCATGAAAATACAGGGAAAAATTTTGCTTACAGCAGGCGTAGTGGCTTGCACGCTTGTCTCTTGCCGCAAAGACGAAGCCTTTGATGAAGGCATGGCCACGGCTGAGTCAATAACCTCCTTTTTTGAAAAAACCATGGCTGCTGATGAAGAGTCCGTTATGGCCGGTCCTGGCGGTGGTCTCTGCGACCCACTCGTGCTGCTTCCCTCATGCGCGGTGGTGACCGAAAGCAGTGAAGCGTACCCCAAGACCGTCACCATAGACTTCGGCGACGGGTGTACCGATGCGTTTGGCATTACACGGACCGGTCAACTCATTGTTGCGTTGAGCGCATACATGATGGAAGAAGGCGCTGAGCGCACAGTCACCTTCAATGGTTACGCCATCAACGGAAACAGCATCACCGGCACACGGGTTACCACGAACACGGGCACCAACGGCAACGGGCAGCCCACGTTTTCGCGGTTGGTTGATGTGGACATCACGCACGATGGCGGAATCTTTCAGCGTAACATGAACGAATCGGTCATCTGGCTCAGCGGCTATGACACGGAGCCTTGCGGAGACAATGTGTTTGGAGTAACCGGCAATGGCACAGTGGTTCGGCCCAACGGGGTGACCGTGACACGCACCATAACAGAACAACTTATCCTTGACCGCACCTGTGGTTATATCACGCGGGGGGTTGTGGAGGTTTCAAGACCCATCGGCACGGCGAGCATTGACTTCGGCAACGGGGTCTGCGACAACCTGGCCGTGGTGACTAAACCGAATGGTGATACGTTTACCATTGAACTGAATCATTAAGATAAGGCCGTGCGTGTAGACATCGACCGCAGGGCTGCAACAAAAGGAAGCGGGGCAGTCGGGCCCCGCTTCTGCGTGATAGAGGCAAGTACTTATTCTACGTTCACGGCCTTGTTAAAGGCCTGGTAGGTCAGGAAAATGGTTCCGCCCTCAGACGTACCCTGCCCGACATTGCGCACCAGGCTTCTCCACATATAGGCGATGTGCGGACCATTGGTGATTTCGCCGGTCTGCACGCCGCCAAGGGTAATCGAGGTGGCGCCCTCAACAGCCGTGGTAAAACTCTTGTCTGCAATCACCACGTTCACCAGGTCATTGCTGCCGATGGGCTCACCGACAAAGTTGAGCACATAGTCAGAACCGGAGTCAATGGTGATGGCAGCGGAGGGAAACTCAACCGACTGCAGCGAATCAGTGCTGTTGGCAAAAACGTTGTTATCCAGGTCAGTGTACACGAAGGTGCCCGCAGGTACCATTCCGCCCAACTCAAGCTCATAGTTTGCGGTAACAGCATTAAACGGCATCGTGGTGCCGTTGAAGGTCACCAGGGCGGGATCGCTCAGTTCGAGTTTGGTACCCAGGGCATTGCCAAAGCGAAATTCGGCATATGCAGTGGTCTTGTCTGTGTTCTTGTCGTACTTGATCTCGTAGCGCGTCCAGATTTTATCCTGGTCGACGCTCGATGAGGGTTCGCGCTCGCAGGAGGCGAGCAGGAGACTGACTGGCAGCAGAGCCACCGGCAGCATTTTTTTCATGGTTGTGATGTTCAGTATTAAGGGGTGTTTCAACTGTATGTACTCAATCTCCAAGGGCTTCAACCTTGCTGAGTTCTTCGTCAATAATTGTTTCGATGGCCTTGCGCTCCGACTCGTTTAGCCGGGCGTCCAGTTTGGCCTGACGTTTCATGAAGCGGTACATGTCGCGCTTATGGATTTCATAGGCGATATAAACCGTGAAGCGTCCTTCGCCGTTGAGAAATTTCGCTTCATCAATCTTCCGTAAATCCGCGATTTCGGTATTGGTCACTTCCCTGATCAGGCTCTGGAATTTATCGTTTATCTCGCTGTCGGTTGAGGTGGCATTCTCGTGCAGGTACTGGTCGGTTACTACTTTCATCCGGGTACCCACCTGCTGGGCCAGTTCCTTTTTGGCCTGAAGGTCTGCCTTGCTCTTGGCAATGTTTTCATCCTGGCTGTCTGCCTTGCCCACTGCCCTGAAGTAGCGGTCGTTCGATTCGTACTTACTTCCGGTCATGGGTTCCTTGACGCGGTCACCCATCGGTGAGTTGGATTTACAAGAGGACAGCGCCAGCACGGCACATACAAACAGGAGAGGAAATATTGTTTTTTTCATGGCGTTGTGTATTGGGTTTGGTGCAATTCGTTCCGAAAGTAGGTAAAAACTGTGCCAAGGATGCGGAGCCCCGTCCCTGCGCGTCATGCAGCGCTTGTTGCCAATGCCCCGGGGACCGCCGGGAAGACAATAAAAAAGCCCGGCAAACACCGGGCTTTGGATAGAATACAGTGCGGTCTTATTTGATCACCAATTTTCGGGTAACCTGATGGTTGCCCTTGCTCACTTTCACCATGTAAATACCACGGCCGAGCGCAGTGACGTTCAGTTCGCGGTTAAGGGCAGCGTTGAGGTTGGCCTGCAGCACCAACTTGCCGGTCAGGTCAAACACCTGGGCGAGTCCGCCTTCGAAACCATTGAGGTGCTGAAGCACCACGATGTCGGCTGCCGGATTGGGAAACAAGCTGAATGCGGGAGCAACGGGTTGTGAAACGCCCACGTTGGTAGATTCCCATACCTCTACATCATCGATATAATATAGCCCCTGGCCATTTGCGGCATCAGTGCCGAAGTAGTCAATGGCTGCAAGCTGGTTGGTACCCGGATTGCCGTTGGCGTTGTTGAGTGACCACTGGAAGGTGTGCACAAGTGATCCGTTGATGTACAGCACACCCTCGTCGTTGTCGAGGTCTGCAGTGACCTGCACATCAAACCATTCGGCAATATTGACGTTGGCAGTGCCACCCGGCTCTCCACCTGAAACCCAGGTAACTTCTCCGGCATCATCAAAAAATACATCCACGGCCCACTCGTAGGTGGTGCTGTTGCTACTCCACACGTGCATGGCATTGAAGTAGGCACCGGAAGAGCCGTTGGGGATGAACATCTTCCATTTGATGTCGTATTTACCGCTTACATAAGGGCCTATCGGCAACACAAGGTCAACACCGGTACCTTCGATGATTACACTATTGTCGCCGCTGCTGGCGTAGTCAGAGGAAACCGTGCCGTCAACTCCGGCGCTGCCGTCCCAGGTATCCCAGTCCGTATTTTGGGCAGCCACACCTCCGCCGACTGTATAGTTTTCAAAATCATCGGAAAAGAGGAGTGTCTGTGCGAAAACACCCTGGGTAATAAATAAGAGAAAGTAAACAGGTAATAATCTTTTCATAGTAAAACGGTTTAGTGGGTTTAGTTACAAGGTGCAAGGTAAATAAATGGGTCGGGCCTGAGCAAGAAAAAATCCGTTTGCCACGCTTCACACCATGAGGCCGAGCAGCGCTGTAATTTCTGTCTGGAGGTCTGCACTGTTGTTTTTTGCATACCACAGGTGCAGGTGTTCTTTTGTTTTTTCCGCCTGGTAATCGACGCGCGCCCGCTCTTCCATTACCATGGCCTGGGCTGCTGCAGGCCGCGGACCCCAGTGCCAGCACACGTGGTTGAGCGCATTAAGGCAGACCAGTATGGGTACCGAACGGCTGCCTGCCGTAAGGAAACGTTCCATCAGCGCGGGGTGGTCATCGCGCAGCACCACCAGGAGTTCCAGTTTTTCAACCTCATCTGCGATCTTCTGTATCACCGGCAGTTGTTGCGCCGAATCGCCACACCAGCCCTCTGTAATGACAACCCAGCGGTATTTGCCTGTGATGCGGTGCGCCGCATCGAGCAGGCCGGGAAGCAGCTTTGTGTGTTTATCCCACCGGTTCATGCGTTGCTCGTTGATCCGGCTGTAGGCCAGCAGGCCCTCTTGCTGGCTGTGGCCCGTAACTTTTCCTGCCGCACCCAGATCACTGACCAGTTTTCGAAAGGACTTGTACGTCATGGCTCCTTCTAATTCGGTTTCCGGAATGATGACCGGTGGCTGGGAAGCAGTTTGAATCATAAAGATAATGGTGTTGTTTTGCCGTAAAATTCCGCACAAACTGCAAAGCCCCGCTTGATGCAGATCACCACCCACCTCAGAAAAATGTCAACCCGCCTGGGTGACGAGGCAGAATACGCCCTGCCGCAGTTGCATATACTGGAAAGATCGGGCAGTGTGCCTGTCAATCCATGGGTAGGGCGGGAGGTGTCTATACGGTTTTCAGGCAATATCCATTGTGTGGTAACCGGGAAAAAAATCAGAAAGACCTTCGGAGAGGGTATGAGCTACGAGGCTTTTTTGTCTTCCCCCCTCAACGTGGAGAGCATCATCAGGCCCGAACTCAGCCGCATTCATGAGGGAATTGCCCTGCGCGACAAGGCCTGGGAAGAAGAGCACCACAACCGGCCGCACTACCTGTATCTCTCGCGCACCAGCCATGTGAAGGTCGGGGTGACCCGCACGTCCAATGTGCCTTCCCGTTGGATTGACCAGGGCGCCACAGAGGCCATCATTGTCGCCGAAACACCCTACCGGCAGTTGGCCGGACTGATGGAAGTGGCGCTTAAAGACCACATGCCCGATAAAACGGCCTGGCAGGCCATGCTGAAAAACGAAACCCAGGACACTGTCAGTCTGGTAGCCTGGAAAGACCAGGTGCTGCGGCTGCTGCCCGAAGACTATGAAGCGTTTTTCTACCCTTCGGACCAAGTTACAGCAATCCGCTACCCGGTGCGGGAATATCCCTTGAAAGTCAAGTCATTAAAACTGGATACCACACCGGAATTCTCCGGTAAACTGTTGGGAATCAAGGGTCAATACCTCCTGCTTGATGGCGGGCGGGTGTTCAACGTGCGGGCCCATGCGGGGCATGAAGTGGAAATTCGTGTGAATTGATTGATTTTTAAATTGTAAAGTGAGATTCTTGCTTATATTTGTCCCTGTATTGTTTCAACAAAGTGTTTTTGAGCAAGTGGTTTGGATCATGTTTGTTGGAGCTTTTGAAATTTTTTATACCAGCAAACTTTTTTAAATTCAATTCATAACTCATGAACATTTTTGTTTCCGGGCTGCCTTTCAGCCTTTCGAGCGAGGAGCTCTCCCAATTGTTTTCAAAACACGGTGCTGTTGATTCCGCCAAAGTGATTACCGACCGGGAAACCGGCAGGTCACGCGGATTCGGATTCGTGGAAATGCCTAACGATGACGAAGCCAACAACGCCATCTCCGCTCTTAATGAGCAGGAGGTGAATGGCCGCCGTATCGCTGTCAAGGTTGCCGAAGAGCGTCCGAAAAAGTCTTTCGGAGGTGGTGGTGACCGCGGAGGTCGTCCGGGTGGTGGCTTCAAGCCCCGCTTCGATCGTGGTAACCGTTATTGATGCGCATAACTTACTCTAATAAAAAAAGGCCGCAAGGCCTTTTTTTGTGCCATGATCAGGATGAAGCATTGTCTGGGTTTTATTGCTGCGCTGTGGTTGGTGGCTTGCAACAAACACGAGCCTATCGTGCCGCTTACCACAATGGAGACCGGAAAGCAGGTGCGCCTATATGACCTGGCGGTGCTCAGCGACTCGGTGTGGCTCGCCTGCGGGGGTATCCGCGACCGGGAGGGCTGGATCTTCAGAACAGAAAATGCGGGCGTCTCATGGACAGCCAGCCAGGTGTCTGAGCCGCGCTGTGTCTATAGCCTCGGCCATGCGGGTGGAAATACCTGGTGGGCGGGCGGAGACTTTCTGCACCTGTGGAAAACCGATGACGGAGGTGTGACTTGGAAGTTGCACTGGCTGGGCGAACAGGTGCCTTTTCACGGACAAGACCGGCCGGGCGTGCGGTGCTGGCAATGGACTTCGTCACAAACAGGCTGGTTCGCAGGCGGAGAAAACCTGGGAGAAGGCGTCATCTACCGCACCGGCGATGGCGGGGCTTCCTGGTCGTTCAGTTTTCACCAGCACGAATTCAGAGGCATCGCAATTACGGATGGCGATTCAGGAATGGTCGTAGGCCATGGTGCATCGATGGCTGTGTCCGGCGCACCGGGCAGCGCCATGCACACCGGATTTACGGGCGACTTTCTCACCGATGTGCTCGCGACAGAGGATGCGCAAATGATGGCGTGCGGGTATGATGGCGGTATTTACCGGTTCACGGATTCGGGTCGTACATGGACTGACGTGATGGAAAATAACGACGCAGTGGGGGAGCGGTTTAACTGGAACGATCTCATAGACACAGGTGATGGCTATATCGCCTGCGGCAACCACGGCAAACTCGCGCGCTGGACAACCACGGCATCTGCGCCCCAGGTATATGTGCTGGAAGGATCACCGCATCTTTACCGCATGGCGCTGCGCGGAGATCAACTGCTGCTGGCCTCTGACGAAGGACGCATCTATGCACTTGAATTATCTCAACTACCCTATTGATATGACCACGCACTATTCCCCTGAAATCAGGTTCGCAGATCTTGATGCCATGGGGCACGTCAACAACGCCACCTTCTTTACCTATTTCGAGCAGGCCCGTATGCACTATTTCCGGCATGCCCTGAACCGGCCGTGGGATTGGGATACGGCCGGTATTATTGTGGTGCGCAACGAAGCAGACTACCGGGTGCCTGTATTCCTCCACGACCAGCTGCAGATTCGCGTAACGTGCACACACATCGGCAGCAAAAGCCTTACCATGGAATATGCGGTTACCAAAGCGGGCGATGCATCCCAGGTGCTTTGCGCCACGGGCAAATCTGTGCTGGTGAGTTACAACCACCAGTTGAAATGCTCCATAGCTGTTCCCGAGGCGTGGAAAGCATTGTTAGGTCTTACTTACTTAGGAGCGCGCGCCAGCATGAGCACAGTCCCTTGTTCTAAGGAAAGCGGTGCGCCTGCTTCGTAGCGAATGCCCGTTAGAATGTCTTCCAGCACGTCACCTGCAGCGATAAATTCCGAAAGCCGGCTCCAGTCTATTTCCCGCGGTTCTTTCTGCTGGTTCATCGCCACCAACAGCAGCGGTTCGGCTCTGCTGCATGGCGATGTACAGGTATGCCGGACATAAATGTATAGCCCGTTTTCGGGCACAAACTGCGTGAGTTGGGCCTGCGCCATCCATGGCTGCGCGTGTTTCCACTGCTGAAAGCGCTGAATAAACGTGAAGGCTTCCTGCTCTGTGCCCGTGCGCCCCGAACTGCTGAATTTATCAGACGGGTGAT
>DHLU01000246.1 GCA_002405435.1 Flavobacteriales bacterium UBA4660 | reverse complement strand
AAAATTACACGTACCGTTCATGCAGCTGCCGGCCGTGTAATTGCAGGCCGCAGGATGGTTGCAGGCAACGGGGTAGTTGCAGGCAGCAGCGCAGCCGGCTGCCGCGTTGTAGTTACAGGCGAGTGGATCGAGACAACCGGGATAAGTGCACGTGCCATTGTTTTGGTTGGCACCGGGGTTGTAGTTGCAGGCGGTCACATCCGTGCAACCCGGCACGAGGCAGGAGCCATTGTCCACCGTAGCACAGGCATTGTAGTTGGAAGCCTGCGGGTTGGTGCATCCGCTGATGTTGGTCATGGTGACCTGAATGCTGAATGTACCCTCAACATCAGCCCAACCCCCGGCCTGAACGAGGTAGGTCTGTCCGGGAACCAATGACCCCGGACAGGTAAAGTTGATGAGTGAGGCCAGGCCTGGACCGCTGTCGTCATCGCAGGCCAGAATCACTCCACCGCAACCGGTATATACCGCCAGCCGGGTGTCGAGATTGGAGCCAAGCGCTGTAGAGACTGTGATATTACCGCCGGTATAGACAAACGAATACCAGATATCGCGTACCGTAGTACCGCCGTTGTTGGCGCAGTTGGGATTGGGTCCGTCGTAGCAGGTATTCGTATTGTCAGCAGACACAGGTCCGCCGTTGATGGTGAGTGGTATCGCCTGGGCGCATTGGTCGTTGGCCACCGGAAAAACACAGGTTCCGTTGTCAACATTAGCCGCCGGATTGTAATTGCAGGCAAGCGGTTGGGTGCATCCCGGCGTGCCCACACAGAAAGTATGCGTAGTACCGAAGCCGTAATTGGGTGCGGCCATTTGGAATACGGTCGCGCCCAGGTTGTTGGTAAGGAAATAATTGCCGTTGACTGCGCAGCCCGATGCTGTGCCGTTCAAACCGTCGCCGTAGGAGTCCTGAATACTGAAGGTATACGAACATCCGAGATCCAGGCAGAGGTTCCAGGTGTGGGTGGTCTGGTCAGCCAGAGTGTTGGCAGCGGCAGAGGCCACGAGCACACCACCGGGGTCTGTGAGGCTCCAGCTGACCTCTTCTCCCCAGCAGTCGGTGATGATGGTCAGGGTATGGCTGACACAGCTGTAGGTGCACGAACCGTCATCCAGGTTGGCGGCAGGATTATAGTTGTCTGCCTGCGGGTCTGTGCAGCCGGTAACGACCACAAAAGGCACGCAGAAACTGTGGGAGGCTGCACTGCCAAAACTGGCCGTGGTCATACCCGCCAGCAGGTAGCCGGAGTCGTCATCCGTGATGAAATAGTTTCCGTTGGTGGCACAGCCGAAAAGACTTCCTGCCATGCCGTCGCCATAGGAGTCGAATACATTCAGGCTGAAACAACCATTCGGTAAGCACATGGGTATGGTGAAGGTAGACAGCGAGGTATACGGTCCGCCACTGTACACTACATTTCCCAATGCATCGGTTACGGTCCAGGTGGTCTCATTACCCCAGCAGTCGGTGCTGAGTGTAAGCGTCACATCATTGGTGCCGCCCGTAACCACATACGGGGCGCTCAGGGCATTGTTAGAGGGGTTGTCATCACCCACACTGCCGTTGACCGACGTGAGGGTAAAGGTGATGGGAAATGAACCTGTACCGTAGTCCAGTGAGGGCAGCGAAACGGTGGTAGCATTTCCTGTCGCCAGGCTGCCCGTCCAGTTGAAACTCAAAGGAGACTGGCCCGACACGGTGTACTGAATGGTGGCAGAAGTAAGCGTATTGTTGCCTGCGTTGGACAGGGTAAACTGAGGCGTCAACGTCGTGGCACACAGTGTACCTGCGGGTGACAATACCTCGAGCAAGGCCGCATCGGTGGCAGGCAGGGTATAGAGCGGTGCACTCCACAAACCGCGGCCATAGGTAGCGGCGCGGATGGTACCTGTAGCATAATGGATCTCCAGTTCACTCACCACCACATTGGGCAACCCGTTCATGTAGGGCGTCCAGGTTCCGATGGTATTGTCGCGGTAATACACGCCCGCATCGGTACCCACGTAAATCCCATCGTTAGACCCGACCTGGTAGGTAATGCAGTTGGCCGGAATATTGGGCAGCGTGCCTGAGATATTCGTCCAGCTCGTACCTCCGTTGGTGCTCTGGTACACCTTTACCCCATTGTCATAGCCCGAAAAAGTCAGCCAAACGGTATTCGGGTTAGTCGGATGCACGGCGATGTAGGTGATGTAGTTACCCGGCATGCCGCCCACTGACGTGAAGTTGGTGCCGTCGGTGCTGCGCCAGAGCGCACCGGCTTTCGACGCGTAGATAAAATTGTTGTTGGATGGTGCCACGGCCAGTGCGTTGATGCTGCCCGATCCGAAGGCCCCCAGGGCTGTAAACGAGGCCCCGCCATTGGTCGAGCGGTACACGGTGGATTTTCCGATATACAGGTGGTTGGGATCAGTGCCGAGCACATAGGGCGTAAGCCAGGCACCGTTTTCGTTGACGCCCGCTCCGCCGTAGCCGACAATCTGGTTGAAGCCACCCGGACCCGTGGTGGTTTTGAAGATACCGCCGTAGTAAAGGGCACCGTACATGGTGTTGGCATTGGTGGGGTCGATGATGCTTTCAAAACCATCTCCGCCTATGACCCGGTTCCAGGATGCTCCGTCCTTCAGGTTGGTGCCATTGTCTTGCCATCCCGTCAGCACACGGTTGGCGTTGGTGACGGAGTTGCCGAGCCTGTATTGCTGGCCAATTTGCAGGTTGGAAGAAATGTCGGCGAAGGTGCCACCGTTGTTGGTGGTGCGGAAAACGCCGCCGTCGCTGCCCACGAGCAGGGTATTGGTGCCGGGCAGGTAGGTCAGTGAGTGAATGTCGGCATGCACATAAGGAATGCCTGCGGCCCCATACCAATGGCCAATACAGGTCCAATTAATACCGCCATCCAGCGATCGCCAGGTATTGACGCCACCGACAAAGATGATGTTGGCGTCTTCCTGGTCACATTCCAGCGAAAGGTCATACCAGGCCTGTCCACCCGAGCCTGTTCCGTTTTCGTCCCAGGTAAGCAGGTTGGGCGATGCATCGGCCTGCTGTGTCCAGGTAAGTCCGCTGTTGGTCGAACGGTACACACCGAAAAGGCCGTAGTTGGAATTGTTTCCCGCCAGCAGGTAGACATAATTACTGTTGGCCGCACTCACGGCCAGCGACATGCGGCTGACCCCGCTGGTAGGCAGGCCCGAGGTTACCTGCGTCCAGCTGTCGCCCGTGTCGGATGAATAGAAAAAGTCATCACTATTACCCGTGGTATAGACGGTTGCAGGTGAACCAGGCTTGAATTTGAGGTCTTTGTACGACCCCGCCAGCTCCTGTGTCCACGTGGTACCCCCATTGGTAGTACGGTAAATACCATCACTGGTGGCGGCGATAAGAATCTGGGTATTGGTCGGATGAATCAGCAGGCGGTTGATGACGCGGGTCTGGGTTACCTGCCAATTGAGCCCTGTGCTGTTCCAGGTGTTGCCGCCATCCGTCGATTTGAGTACGCCAATCGAATAGGTATCGCCGGCATCTCCGTCGCTTGTGGCTATGTAGAGGATATTGGTATTGGAAGGGTCAATGGCAATATCGCTGACACCAATGGAAGCCAACTGGTCGGTATTGAGCAGGGTCCACGATCCACCGGTATTGGTGGTCTTCCACACACCGCCGGCAGGGGCGCAGGCAAAGAAGGTGGTGGTGCTGCCCGGCAAGGGGCGTACACTGTTAACGCGTCCGGCGCCGCCGCCCCCCCCGGGGATCGAGGTGTTGCCAATGTAGGTCCAGATACCGGGAAGGTTGTTTTTGAGAAACATTTCGGGCCGCTCCTGCATGGCCCGCAGCACCACATCCGGCGCAAAACGGTCTCCGGTCGGGTAGCAGCGCTGCTCCATGAAATACTCCCAGCGCTTAAATTGCTTGTAGCCCCGGCCTTTCACCATCTCCTTCCCCACCCACTCGCGGTCGAACGCCTCACGCACATCCTGAATACGCACGGCGGGGTCTTCCATCAAGTCGGGCCAGCCCCGTTCAGACTGTGCATTACCGGCAACAAACAGCAAAAGGAGGCAGGCGGCCAGCAGACCCCCGCGAAAAAGCAGTGATTTATTCATGAAGGCAGTGTTGGTAGTTGGTTTCAAATCAACGCTAAGATACGCAGTAAGTTACCCCATTGTTTCAGTAACCGCGGGTCTGAAACAGGTGAATGCAACTGTTCAGGCAGAAATGTCGTTACTTCGCCCGGTCGCCGGTAAACAAGGCACCTGATATCTGATTCACAATTAAAGCACCGTATGGAGAAAGATGCGCGTATAACGCGAAAATTCAAGCAACGCTCATGGAATGAAGTAAAGAGCAATGATGCCTGGAGTATTTTTAAGATACTGGGAGAATTTGTAGAAGGCTATGAGCGCATGAGCCAGATCGGCCCCTGCGTTTCGATCTTCGGCAGTGCCCGCACCAAACCCGACAACCCATACTACAAAGAGGCCAGGGATATTGCCAATAAATTGGTTTCAAAAGGCTATGGGGTAATTACCGGTGGCGGACCCGGCATCATGGAGGCCGCCAACCAGGGTGCGCGCGACGGCGGCGGAACCTCAGTAGGGCTCAACATCAAACTTCCGTTCGAACAAACATCCAACCCCTATATAGATGCAGATAAAAACATCAATTTCGACTACTTCTTTGTTCGCAAGGTGATGTTCATCAAATACAGCCAGGGATTTATCGTGATGCCGGGCGGTTTCGGCACACTGGACGAACTGTTTGAAGCCCTTACACTCATCCAGACGGATAAGATTGGCCGTTTTCCCATTATTTTGGTAGGTAAATCTTTCTGGGCTGGGCTGATTGACTGGATCCGCGCCGTGCTGCTCGAACGGGAAATGAACGTCAACCCGGACGACATGTATCTTTTCGTGCTGGTAGACAACGCCGACGAGGCCGTTGAAGAAATCGACAAATTCTACTCCCAATACCTGCTCAAGCCCAACTTCTAAGACGCTAAAACCGCCGGCAAGACTCAGTTCATTACCGGCTGCAGTTCACCGCCCATGCGTTTGAGCGCAAGTTCCTTTGCGAAATCGATGAACATCTTGTAGGCCGGCGTAAACGTAAACCGGTCCTCAAAATTCTTATGGGCAATGTGGCGGCGGGTCATGGCATTGATGAGATGCCTGCGGCCCTCAGCATCGCGCAACTGCTTGTTGCTTTCAATCAGGTCGATAAAAGACGTGTTTTCAAAGTAGCGGTCCACCTCCTCTATCGTAAACTCGCTGAACTCGAGGGCATCCATAAAGTTTTTACCGTCGCGGTCAAGTTCATAGCTGAGCACGGCAATGAAGATGCACACATCACGAGAAAAATTTTCGTTGGTCTCTTTAGAAAGCAGGTAAGCATAATCGCTCTTGATGATGAGCTCATAATTGAATGACTGCTTGAAAAAGTCGGTATAGAAATCCGCGTTTTCCTTGAGGCTGGCAAAAGTCTCGTGGCTGGCCAGTATGAATTTGCCCGACATCAGGTCGTCGGTGATATGGCGGTGGTCTTTGGGATATACCATGGTGTGTAACGTTGTTGCTTTTCGCTTATTTGATTTTTTCTGATGCTTCAATCCGCAGGAGCGGCACAGTAAGCTGCGAGGTGGTTGTGCGGATACCGGCGCGGGCGCCTTCAGGGTTGTACTCTATGCTGAACTCTTCATCGAAGATCAGGCCCGTCATCGCAAAGAATTTTTCTGTTTCTATTTCAGGAAAACTCGCCCCCAGCTCCTTGACGCACCAGTTGAAAAAGTCGGGTACCGGCAACTCTGCGTTCAACTTCGACTTGTACAACTCACGGTCAAAAATCCACTTGTCGAACGGAGCATCATCTTCTTCAAGGTACACGTTTTCGGGATGCTCAAATTGCTGAAAAAACTCACGCACCTTGTAGAGCATGTCTTTCGCGTACACCAAACCCCGCTGCGATTTCAGCAGCGGAGGAACAGCAGCCTTGTAAGGATTTCTCAAAAACTCAATCCAGCCGGTGAGAATGAGTGATTCGGTGCGGATGCGCTCCAGCAGCGGCAGCAACTCATTGGTAAGAATTTTCGACTGACGGAGCAAGTCACCGTTGGTCTGGAGCAGCTGCACATAGAGTTTTTCAAACTCACTGCGCACGGTTTCTTCCGCAAAGTCTAGCCGGCCCCTGTTGGCAAACTCGCTGATTTCGATGAGTTTCTGGGCAATACTGTCTGCGTGATTTACATCGAGTATCTTGTTGAGCGGAAGGATGTAGTATTCTATCCAGAAAGAGGCTTTGTGCACCTTGTCCCGGTATTCAATTCGCTCGATATTGGATTTGAGATCGCGGGTTTCGTTGAGCAGCCGCCACGTATTCTTCTCTACCATGTCAACGAATTCCCTGATCTGCTGGTTGAGGTTTTTAACCCTTTCCTGCAGAATATCCCGGTCACTCTGCTGGGCGATGCTGCGCCGGATCTTGAGAAACAACTCGGAAATACTCATCATGTATTTCTCAATGGTCTCCGGCAGTAGCGGTTTGAATTCGAGCAGCAAGAACTCCATCATCTTGAAATACGCGTCGCGCATCTCAAAATCCTCCCCCACCGGCCTGACCACCCGGTAATCACGCAGCTTGGCCTGAATAAAACTTCCGTGGCGCTCACACACACGGTTGAGCATCTCCTTACGGATGATGCCGTCTTCCGACTGGATGGCGAACAAATCGTGCACGACCTCAAAGTAGGTGTGCAGAAAACTCAATATGGTACGCGGTTCGGCCTTAATCATACGACGGGCGTTTGTTCCTCCGTTTCTTCTTCAACTAAATGAAACCTCAATTTATCGAGTCCTGCCATAACAGACAGGCTTTCCGTTTCTTCCATATACATACTGGTGCAGGGGTTTAGAGGGTTGATGAATTGCCCGCCATGGCCTCTCGGCGAACGGCGTGTTGCTTGTCGTTTACATTGATTTTGCCTTTTGACCGGAAGATGAAGTAATACTTAGAGAATCCGTCGTAAGGCTGGGGGGCGGCGAAAATGTGAATGAAATTGTGCTCGTTGCAGAACTGAACCAGCTGCGGCCTGTTTTGCTCGTCTATGGTACCTATCTCATCGATAAACAGCACGGTTTTGTTCATTACGTCACTTATCGCCAGCCGGTTGATGATTGCCATGACAATGACCAGCCTGATCATCCTGTCGGTACCATCTGATTCCACCTGTTCTTTAAGGTCAACCCGCTTGAGGTGGCCCTTAACGTCGAGTACAAGTTCGATATCGAACAGGTCCTCAAAACTGAGTTTCTTTCCGCCGTCAAGGTATTCATTGAGAATGCGGAGGTCTTCGCCCTGGTCAAATTCAAAACTCAGTTGTGCATTGAGGTTTTGAATGGCCGAGATGCGCTCGAGCTCATACAACACCCGCTTGTTGTCGACCAACTCAATCTTGAGCGACTCGATATTGGAGATGCGTGTCTTGGCCAGCGACTCATTGAACCGGTTGTACACAAAGGCCTTGAACTCTTCATAGCGCTTGCGCAGGTTGTAGGCCGGATTGGCAAACTGTGTTGAGATGCTCTGCAGCAGGCCATCGATGCTCTTTTCCTTGTCAGTGATACAGGCGATTTCATCCTCCATGTATTTGATAAACTCTCCCTCGTCGGCGATCGCGCTGTTGGTCTTGTAACGCAGCTGGTCAAAGCTGCGGTCTTTATTGACCTTGAGTGTTTCGCGGTCGGTGCTGCTGTGGCGGATCTTGTGATAGATCTCATCCAGGCTGTCGGAAGAATCGTATTCGGTGGGATGAATGCCGAGCAGTTCGATTTCCTGCTTGCGCTTTTTCAGCTCAACCAGACGCTCTTCCGTCTTGCGGGTATCTTCCCGCATGACGTCCAGCTGGGCACTGCGTGTGGCAATTTCATCCTTGACCTTTTGCAATTCCGCTTCGATGCGGTCTTTTTCGCCGGTAAGGCGCGCCAGTTCCTGACGGAGTCCATCCGATTCCCGGGCGATTTCAGGACGGGTCTCAAGGCGACGCAACTTTTCCTTCACGCCTTCAATTTCACCCAGTAC
>DHLU01000113.1:9726-10570 GCA_002405435.1 Flavobacteriales bacterium UBA4660 | reverse complement strand
TAATGGCATCGCTTCTTATTTTCTGGAACGCACACGGGACATCATCCCCAACTGGTGTGTGGCCGTTCCTGATCCCAATGTGATGGCAGGACATCGGTGCGAACCCCTCAAAGTGGAAATGGTCATTCGCGGCTACCTCACCGGGCACGCCTGGCGCACGTATAAATCAGGTTTACGTGAACTCTGTGGTGTGCCGCTGCCGGAAGGATTGCGGGAGCACGACAGGCTGCCGGCGCCTATCATTACACCCTCCACCAAGGCCTCGGAGGGACATGACGAAGACATCAGCAGGGAAGAAATACTGAAGCAGGGCATTGTGGCTCCCGATGTCTATGAGAAAATGGAAACCGCTACGTATCGGTTGTACAACCGCGGGGTGGAAATGGCCGCGGCCCGCGGACTCATCCTCGTGGACACCAAATACGAATTCGGAATCCACCAGGGTCAGCTCTTACTGATGGATGAAATTCATACGCCCGACTCTTCCAGGTACTTTTATGCTGAGGGATATGCCGAAAGGCAGGCGAGGGGAGAGCAACAGCGACAGCTCAGCAAGGAATTTGTGCGCGAATGGCTGATCGCCGGCGGGTTTATGGGGAAGGCAGGACAAACCATCCCTGAAATGACTGATGAATTTGTGGAACATGTCTCAGCCAGGTATATCGAACTATTCGAACAGGTAACAGGACAGCCATTTCAAAGAGATGATGATCCTGATCCATTGAAGCGTATCGATCGCAATGTGAAATCGTGGCTAAAGGATAGAATGGAATAACCCGCGCGAGTCTGCAAAGCTCGAACATTCCGATAAGAGCGGTTAATTCATGATGATCATCACATCTCC
>DHLU01000113.1:1679-9608 GCA_002405435.1 Flavobacteriales bacterium UBA4660 | reverse complement strand
ATCATCACATCTCCTTCGAGAAGTTCAAAGTTATCATCACCACAAATTCGCTTATAACTGCAAGTCCAAAAATAGGTTCCTGGTTCTGCTGGCTCACCATCTATTGTTCCGTCCCAGCACCATTGTGAGGCCGAGCTGGAGAATACTTGCGCGCCCCACCTATTGAAGACCTGCAGGCTATAGAATGAAAATGCATCCTGCAAATTTGATTCTGCGAAATTCAAAAAATCAATAGTACCCAAAGGGCAGAAAATATCATTTTTCCCATCGTCCTTTGGGGTAATGATGTTTGGAAAACTGAGGGGTGGAACATCAATAGTTATTGAATTGACATCAACCGGAAAATTAAATTCTTCGCTGATACCACACACCTCATGCTGGACTAAAAGCGTAACCTCATATTCTCCCGGGAGTGAACAGATGTGCTGAACCTGGGCGTTCTCATAACTTTCTCCATCACCCATCTCCCATGTTATTTCTGAAAAATTGATGCCTGTAACATTCATTGCGATTGTCTGGTCAGGATCACACCAAGGTGGATCGGTAATGGCGACATTGATGTTCTCTAGGGAAGAGTCAACAATTACAATGAAACTACTGTCTGTCATTTCACAGCTCGAACCTGAATTAATCGTAAGAGAAACCAGGTAGCTTCCCGCTTCAGGCCAGGTAAATTGAGGAGCAATAAGATCGCTTCCCGGATCTCCTTCAACTCCGAAATTCCAGAAATAGCTGTCTGCGGCAGTAGTTGATGCTTCGAGTTGAAGGCTCGAATTGACACAAAGAGAATCAGGCAATGCCAGATCAACTTGTGGATAAGCCGGCAGTTCCACTACAATGGAAGAGTAGTCTTCGCAGTTGCCTGATGTTAACCACAATTCCACTTGATAATTCTCCTCGATGCCCTAGGTGTATGAGAAAAAGGGGTCTGTGAAGATCAAGGTATCAATGGAAGAACTCTCAACTATCCATGTGAATGTTGCGTCTTCGGGTAATTCTCCTTCAATCTCAAATACATTTTGCCAATCCCCTTCATAACATGCTGCGGACAACTCTAAAGCACTGAACATTACGATTCATTTTTCAAGCACAAAAAATGGAAACCGGGGAAAAGATGTTCTCAATATTTACATTATGCATTTTCCGGCCTGACCGACAAAGAGATTGCCGAAGAGATGAGGGTGAGTGTCAATACTGTAAATAACTATAAAGTTATATTGTACAACCGATTGGAGGTTCACAGAAAAACACAGCTTGTCGCCAAGGCGCTGCAGAGCGGCTTGATATCCTTACAGATGTAACCGTAGAGCTGGCACATCTAAAAGACTCTGTATTCGTGACTTCGATTTTAACTTCGCGTGGGGTGTCATTATGAGATTTGCGCTATGGCAGGCAGTAAGGCTAGTAACGAGGCTCGTGCGAGATTTCTGGTAACTCAAAGCTCCATCATGTCGACAATCCGTTGAAGGTCATCGTCAGTGGCGAAAGGTATTTCAATTTTACCGAGGCCGTTATCGTTGCGTACGAGCCGGGTTTTTTTTCCAAATTTCAATCTGAGATCGGCTTGCATTTTTTGAAATTCCAGCGGCATTATTTGCCGTGAATTGCCAAACAGCCGTGGCTGATCGTCTTCTTTCACCATTTCTTCCACACGGCGCACACTCAGGCCCTTGTCGAGGATCTGGCTGTAGATGCGCATTTGCTTGGACTCCGGAGCGGCGTTAATCAATGCGCGTGCATGGCCCATCGAAATTTGCTTTTCGATAATACCAATCTGAATTTCCGGTGGCAGCTTCAACAGCCGCACGTAGTTGGTCACCGTAGTGCGGTCTTTGCCTACGCGACCTGCGAGCGCGTCGGTGTTGAGGTTGCATTCTTCCATAAGGCGTTTGTAGGAGATAGCTACCTCAATCGCATTCAGGTCCTCGCGCTGGATATTTTCTACCAGGGCCATTTCAAGCATGGCCTGGTCATCGGCTTCTCTCACGTAAACCGGCACCTCCTCAAGGCCTGCCAGCTGGGCAGCCCTGAACCTGCGTTCTCCGCTGATGATCTGGTATTTATTGGCCGATACTTTTCTCACGGTAATCGGCTGAATGAGTCCGAGCACGCGGATAGACGCTGCGAGTTCATTCAGCGCGTGTTCGTCAAATTCCTGGCGGGGCTGGTAGGGATTGGCTACGACCTGTGTGATGCGCAATACCGATACGGGTCCGGCCACATGACCGATGGGAGCCGGTACTTCCGAGACACTATTGCGGGTTTCCCTCGTGGTGGTGGTGGCATTTTCGAGCAGGGCGCTCAAGCCCCGGCCAAGTGCTTGTTTTTTAGACATCTTTTTCAGTAGATAGGTATTTGTCTTCGCTGCTCATCCGTGTCATGTCGTTCTTCTGCAGGATCTCCCTTGCCAGCTTGAGGTAGTTTACCGAACCCTTGCAGCTCGCGTCGTGCATGATGATGGTCTGTCCGAATGAAGGTGCCTCACCCAGTGTGGTATTGCGGTGAATGATGGTTTCAAATACAATATCCTGAAAGTGGATCCGTACTTCTTCCACCACCTGGTTGCTCAGACGCAGGCGGGTATCGTACATGGTCAGCAGAATCCCTTCAATGCTGAGGTCGGTATTTAGTTTTTGCTGAACAATTTTGATGGTGTTAAGCAGTTTGCCCAGTCCCTCAAGCGCAAAATATTCGCATTGTACCGGTACAATCACACTGTCGCTGGCTGTCAGAGCATTGACGGTTACGAGTCCGAGCGAGGGCGAACAGTCGATGATGATGAAATCGTAATCATCGCGGATGCGCGCCAGTGACTGCCGCATTTTGTATTCGCGGTTGGGCAGGTTGATGAGTTCAATCTCAGCCCCCACCAGGTCGATGTGGGCGGGCAAGAGATCGAGGTTGGGATTTTCGGTTTTGATGATTACGTCGGCCGGATTGACATCATTGACAATGCACTCATACAATCCGGTTTTTACGCTCTTCGGGTCAATGCCCACTCCGCTTGTGGCATTGGCCTGCGGATCGGCATCGACCAGCAGGGTTTTGTATTCCAGCACGCCCATGCAAGCGGCCAGGTTAATGGCGGATGTCGTTTTGCCAACGCCTCCTTTTTGGTTGGCTACGGTAATAATTTTTCCCATGTTGTAATGTCTGTTATGCTTCCCAGCTTTCCCCGATGTTCGGGAGTTTTAGTGTAATACCGGCCGCGGCAAAAGCTTCATGGGCCTTGCGGTGGTCGGTTTTGATGTAGTCAAACGTGTCGAAGTGCATGCCGGTAACTTGCCGGCTACCCACAAATTGGGCGGCTTTCACGGCGTCACCAATGCCCATGGTGAAGTTGTCGCCCAGACACAAAAAGGCCGTCTTGAGGTTGAATTCCTCTGCAATCAGCTTCATGTCGAGTGTCAGCGCAGTATCTCCGGAGTAATAAAAGCATTCGGTGCTATTGCCCGCCACAAAGCCCATGGGATTACCCGCATAGGTTCCGTCGGGCAACACGCTGCTGTGCACGGCCGAAACAGCCTTCACCCACCAGGTGCCGAAATTCCAAAAACCGCCTGTATTCATCGGATGGTAATTGAGCTGCTTTCTGCCATAGTAGGTAGCAATCTCGTAGGCAGCCACCACCACGGCGTCGGAACGGCGTGCGATGTCCTCCACATCCCCGACATGGTCGGCATGGCCATGCGACACCAGAATATAGTCGGTGCGGATTGACGCAACATTGATGCGCGTGGCCAGGGGGTTGCCCGAAATGAAGGGGTCAAACAATAGCCGAACACCGCCAAGTTCCACCAGAAAACAACTATGTCCGAAGTAGGTAATTGTCATGCCAAAGGGAGCACGAAAGTACCGTGAAACAAAGTGAAGCCGCGGATTTCACGGAGGCTAAAGTTTTACACACCTGCGTTGTTAACCTTTGGTTGAAAACAAAATTTGCATCCGCAGCGGTGCACCGTTGGCCGATGATCCTGCCTGTAGACAGCGCCCGGCGTATCTTGCCGGCGCAAGCGCGGTTTGGATGAACCAGGAAGCACGTAATTCAGTCAACCTCAACAAGTACATCAGCGACACGGGTGTCTGTTCGCGCCGGGGTGCTGAAGCGTTTATCGTGGCCGGCCGCGTGACGGTGAACGGGGCAGTGGCCCAACTGGGAAACCGGGTATCGCCCGGAGATGTGGTGCTGCTCGACGGCAAACCGCTGAAAGAAAAACCCCGGCTGATTTACCTCGCCCTCAATAAACCGGTAGGTATCGTGTGCACAACGGAAACGCATGTGCCCAACAACATCATCACTTTTGTTAAATACCCCCAGCGGCTCTTTCCCATCGGCCGGCTCGACAAAGATTCAGAAGGTCTGATCTTTCTGACCAACGACGGCGACATCGTCAACAAGATCCTGCGGGCCGGCAACCAGCATGAGAAGGAATACATCGTGCGGGTCGACAGGGCCTACGATAGCGAATTTCTCAAGCGCATGTCATCGGGGGTGCCGGTACTCGATACGGTCACCAAAAAATGCCGCACCTGGGGCATCGACCGCCAGACCTTCGGCATTGTGCTCACCCAGGGTCTCAACCGGCAAATTCGCCGTATGTGCGAATACCTCGGCTACCGCGTGGTATCGCTGCAGCGTATCCGCATCATGAATATCAGCCTCGGTCCGTTGCGCAAGGGAGCCTGGCGCCTGCTGACGGATCAGGAAATGGAGCAGATTCATGCGCTGGTACAGTCTTCCGTTAAAACCGAAGAGGCATCGAGGCCGGCAGCAGGACCTCCGGCCAGGCAAAAAAGAGCCGGATTTAACCGCAGAAAATAGTCCCGCACTGAACAAACAATGAAATAACAGGTTAATCACGCGCAGGCAACGCCACTTTATGTCATCAGCCATCACCATCATTTCAGGAACAAACCGGCCCGGGAGCGCATCCCTCGCGGTGTCGGAAACCTACCGGTCTATGCTGGCCGATCTGGGGTTAACGGCGAAGCTGCTCTCCCTGGAATCCCTGCCGGCCTCATTCCTGCAGACGGACCTCTACGGTCCGCGCAGTGCTGAAATGCAGGCCCTCATCGACACGTATATCACGCCGTCAGACACGCTGGTGTTTGTTATTCCCGAATACAATGGTTCATATCCCGGTGTGCTCAAAATGTTTCTGGATGCCATTCCGCCGCGGCTGCTCAAAGACAAGAAAGCCGGTATCATTGGGGTGAGTGATGGCGCTGCCGGAAACCTGCGCGGACAGGAGCACCTGACGGGCGTGCTGCACTACCTGAAAATGCACGTGCATTATGCCAAACCCAAGTTGTCGTCCGTTGAGAAACTGCTCAACGGAAACCGGCGGATTTCCGATGAGAAAACCAACATGCAACTGGCAGATCATGCCAGGCTGATGATGGCTTACTGAAGGTGCGGCTCACAAATCCTCAAAGCCGAAGTGGGTACCACTTCCCTCAGACTCCTTCTTGCGGTCAAGCGGTCCGTCGTCAGGATAGTTACCCGTAGCCTTGAGTTCTTTGATTTTCGCCACCGTCTCTTCCAGGCCTTCGATAAACTTTTCAAAATCTTCCTTATACAGAAAGATCTTGTGCTTGTCGTAAACGAACTGGCCGTCGTGGTCGGTCTTCCGCTTGCTTTCGGTAATGGTCATGTACAAATCATTACCGCGGGTCGTCTTAACATCGAAGAAGTAGGTGCGCTTTCCGGCACGAACTGATTTGGAGTAGACATCGTCCCTTTGATTTTCTTCCATCTGGGTTCGTAGGTTTGGTAAGGTGCAATGCCCAAAAGTATCATTCTTTCGGCCCCGAAAAAAAAATGTGGCCTTTTTTTCCGATATCCCCGGGCTGCCGTCAGCGCAGCAGGGTGATATGGCCTGTATATTCATGCGGGAGTCCCAACAGGTCGCTGAAACGTATATAATAGGTATATACTTCGTCGCGGCCGTAATGGGTGCCGTTGTGGACCTCTCCGATCCAGGGCTCGCGGGCGTCGTACGTATGAAAAACACGGTCACCCCATCGGTTGAAGATACTCAGCTCGTATTCACTCCAGCCGGTGAGCGAGGGAAGCCAGACGTCGTTGATGCCATCGCCGTCAGGTGTAAAGGAATTGGGTGCGTAAAACACAAAACCGTTCACAATGATGTATTGCACCACATCACTGACACAGCCGTATTCGTTGGTGACGTACTGATGAATCCACTGGTAACCGGATTGGCTGAACGCGTGCTGAAAGTCGCAATCGGTGTATTGCCCGCCATCGGAGGTGTAGTACTGGCAGTCAATGGCCAACTGAGACTGGTCTGTCACATTCACCACGGGATTGAGAATGTCCACCTGCATGGGATCTGCCGTGAATCCGGCCACGGGCAGGGAATAAACCTGCACGGCATCTTCCATAGTCATGGTTTCACTGGCAACGCAGCCGTTGACGGTATATACGGTCAGTGTCACATCAAATTGTCCGGATACCTGATAGAAGTTGACCGGGTCTTCCACCACGGAGGTATTGCCGTCGCCAAAGTCCCAGTTATAAAAGAGCTGGGTGTCTGCGGTGGCCATCCCATTGAAACTCACCCCGAGGGGTACGCAGCCTTCGGCCGTGTTGAAGCCGAAATCAATGGTAGGGTCGTTGTAGACATAGACAAGGTCTTCCACGTACTCCTCGCAGCCGTTCTCGCTGATCTGCAGGGTTACCAGGTAGGCCCCTGCGCTGGTAAAGGTGACGCCTGAAGGATTGGCCGCGGTACTCGTCGAAGGCACTGCCTCAGGCCCGAAATTCCAGGCATAGGTGGCCGTGTTGGTGGTGGCTCCGAGTCCCTCGAAACTGAAATTGTTGCCTTCCAGGCACTGTGGACCCTGCTCAGGGAAGGAAGGACTAAGTAATCCGTAAATCTCAAATTCCATAAAGGCCGTATCGGCGCAGGCAAAGGGTGCAGAGGCTACCAGCATGATGGTGAACTGCCCGGTATCTGGAAACAGGAAGGTCGGCGAGGCCTGAAAGGAAAAGTCGTTTTCCAGGGGAGTGCCAAAGTCCCAGTAAAAGCTTTCTGCATGGGACGAGGTCTGCTCAAAGACGTAAAGCAAGCCGTCGCAAAAGGATTCCTGCGGCACGATTTCGGCCTCGGGATCAGGTGGGATCAACACTTCCTGGTTGGTGGACTCTTCGCAGTCGCCGTCGGAAACCGTCAGTGAAACAAGTATCAGGTCGTCCTCTTCGTTGAGGTCTATGCCCGCCGGTGCGGCTGCGGTGGAAAACTGGGGCGATGCACCCGGTCCGAAATCCCACAGGTACTGCAACGTGCCGCCTCCGAGGGTCAGGGCGCTGAAGTTGTAGAGCACGCCACTGTCAACACAATCAAATCCGTCCACTACAATCTGAGGGGCAATGACCGGAAGCGAGGCATAAATGCTGTAGGCCGTATCGGCACAGGGCCAACCCGGATTGGCAATCAGGGTGATGGTGTACACGCCGGTGTCGGGATAGGTGAAGGTGGGTTCAAACAGGTTGCTCGTGTCGCTCTCGGTGCCCTCCACACCAAAATCCCACTGGTAAAAGGTAGCATTGGTGCTCTCATTGGCAAATTCCAGGGTAAGTCCGTCGCAGAATTCAGTTTGCTCCGGAATCGCGGCGATAATATTGGGGTCACAAATGGTCACGTTGAACTGAAAGTCACGCCGCGTGGTCGAAAGGTAAACGCCGTTGCGGTACTCGCTTACGCAGATTCCCACCACGTACTGACCGGGAGAAGTAGGGGTGCCCTGGATATAGCCTGTCTGAGGATCAATGGTAAATGCCGGGGAACTGTCAATCGGATAGGTCGCCGAATAGCCCGCACCCCAGTTGACTGATGTATAGGGCGGCGCACTGGGCGGATTGGGCGCCGGGAAATCGGGGTCTCCCCCGTGCAGTGGCGCACAAAC
>DHLU01000113.1:455-1549 GCA_002405435.1 Flavobacteriales bacterium UBA4660 | reverse complement strand
GGGGTCTCCCCCGTGCAGCGGCGCACAAAATTCATAGACCAGCGAGTCTCCGTCTTCATCCGTGGCGCTGTGGTCAAACCAGAAAGCACCGCCCGCGCAGAGGGCTACCGGCGGCCAGTTGGTATAGACTGGCGAAGAATTGGTCGTGGTGATCTCATCGCCGGGAATTTCGGCGAAGAAGGTCGCCCCCGTGTCTTGAGGAAAATCCAGGTTCACAATCGACGGGTTTCGGCAGCAGCGCTGGTACACCACGACATAGCCTCCGGCAATCGGCGGAAGATTCACCGTGGCTGTGTAGACAGCCCTTTCCACGCAGACATCAGGAGGCAGCACAAAACAGGGGTTTTCGAGCACCACCGGAACCAGTTCTACCTGGCTGAATACCAGCGTTAGGGACAGGTTCTGCACCAGGCCTCCCAGATTGTTGTAAACCGCAACGGCTGCGGGATCATCGAAATAGGTGCCGTTGGTGTTGGTGGGACCGCAGTCGCGGTAAACGGAAAGCGTTATCTCGTAGTTGTTTCCTGAAAGTTTTTCATAGGTGATTTCTCCGCCCACGATGTGGGTGGCATAGCCATTCAGGGCGAACACCGCTCCCATCACAGCCATGAACCATCCCTGAAATCCGGAAAAACAGTAAAGCGGTCTCAATTCACTGGTTTGTATGGGTATAAACAAACGACGCGGCAGAAGGTTGCATCTGTTCAAATGTAGGGCAAAGGGAGGGTGGCCATCCGGAAATGTCGGGAATTGTGCACCTGCGGCCGTTAGTGACCGCTCATCAGTACAATACGGCGTTTAGCATCATCTATGGCCATGGGCCAGCCGGCATGGTTATTTTCGCTGTCTCAAAATCTCACCGTATGAAATTCATTCCTGCGTTTTTGGTGCTTTCGTTCCTGTCCGGACCGGAAATGCACGCCCAAAACATCAAATTCACAGAATTTGACCTGGCCAATGGCCTGCATGTCATCCTGCATGAAGACCACAGCACCCCCATCGTCGCCGTTACGGTGATGTATCATGTGGGCAGTAAAAACGAGTCTGTCGGCCGTACCGGTATGGCCCATTTTTTTGAACACCTGCTGTTTGAA
>DHLU01000113.1:0-296 GCA_002405435.1 Flavobacteriales bacterium UBA4660 | reverse complement strand
TTTTGAACACCTGCTGTTTGAAGGAAGCGAGAACATCGGCAGGGGAGAATACGCCCGCTACGTAGAAAGTTCAGGGGGTGCGCTCAACGCCAACACTACGCAGGACCGCACTTTCTATTATGAAATTATGCCCTCCAACCAGCTCGAACTCGGCCTCTGGCTGGAAAGTGAGCGCATGCTGCATGCCAAGGTCGAAAGTGTGGGCATAGAAACCCAGCGCGCGGTGGTCAAGGAAGAAAAACGCCAGCGTGTAGACAACCAGCCCTATGGCACCCTGTTTCAGGAAACGCTCAAAC
>DHLU01000150.1:269-2837 GCA_002405435.1 Flavobacteriales bacterium UBA4660 | reverse complement strand
TTGCCTGAGGCTCCCGAAGGCAACATTGGCAACCTTTTTGCCGTGCGCGCGCGGCACCGCGCCTCAGCCGGCACACCATGATGCAATACTTTTCCGTTTTACCCTTGGCTTTGTTGGGTTTCTTCCCGCTCTGCGCACCCGCTCAGGTCGTGGAGATAACCGTCTACAACCGCACCGGCCTTGAACTGGATTCGGTGGCTTTCGAAAACGTTTTCCTGGGTAAGCTTTCCGCAGATACATCCGTATTCGTTGCGCTCACTCAAGGCATCACTATGCAGGGCGAAGTGCCGCTGTTTCGGCCGGTCGCCCATGTCGAAGGCAAACCCAAACAACCCCTGCAACTCAAGTGCAGCACAAAAAGCAGAAAAGTATACGCCGGCCACTATGCCCTTGACGTCCGACTCTATGAAACGCCGGCGGTATTTAGGCTCTATTGGGAGCCCCATAAGTAGCTGCACCACCGCCGGCGCTTCGCCTGCATGCGTCTTTAACGCAAGGTAGTTTACCACCGAAGTCCATCTGCAAAAGCCGGCAAACCGCACGCAGCGCCGCTCATCAAGTTCTACCTGCCCGCGCATATACTGTCGGCAACGGGCGCGTACATTTGTACCGGTCTGAAAGAAAGCGCATAGCAACGATCAGGCAAAGCGCACATGTCACGGGGATTATTGTTTCTTTTACTGCTGGTCGCCATCGAGGTTTTTGCATTTAAGGGTTTGCGAATGCTCACGCTCTCCTGGGATCCCATGTGGCGAAGGCTGGTGCTCGTGCTTTTCGTGCTGACCACCCTCGTCAGTTTCGGCGCCTTCTTCTGGATGATGCGCAACTCAGACCGGTTAATCGAACTGCGCACCTACCACATCTTCAACTTTGTACTCGGATTTCTCTTCACCTGTCTGATCGTGAAGGCAGTATTTGCCACCTTCCACCTGGCCGACGACCTCGTGCACCTCGTACGCTGGGCTTCCAACAAACTGAGCGCCTCCTCACCGCAGGCCGAGCGCATCTCACGCAGCCAGTTTCTGAGCCAGACCGGCGCCGTGCTTTCCGGTGCCATGCTGGGAACAATTGTCTACGGTATGCTTAGAGGCAAGTACAACTTCCGTGTCGAACGTTCGGTCATCGCCTTCGACAACCTGCCGCCGGCCTTCGACGGGTTGCGCATTGCCCACATCAGCGACCTGCACCTCGGCAGTTTTAACGGCACTTTCGACGCCGTGCAAAAAGGGTTTGACATGATCAGCGGACTGGATGCCGACTACATCTTCTTCACGGGCGACCTGGTAAACAACTTCTCCGATGAAGCCGAACCCTGGATTGACCGGCTCAAGGCATTGCAGGCGCGCAGCGGCAAATTTTCCATCCTTGGCAACCACGACTACGGCGACTATGCGCTTGGCGACCTGCCCGAACTAAGGGCGCGCAGTTTTTCGAGGCTGGTGGATATCCACGCGGAGGCCGGTTTCCGGCTGCTGCGCAATGAGCACGTGGCACTGGAGCGCAACGGCGAAACCCTCTACCTGATGGGTGTCGAAAACTGGGGTGGACGGGGATTCAGCAAATACGGAGACCTTGCCAAAACGATGAATGGCATTCCACCGAATGCCTTCCGCATACTGCTCAGCCACGACCCCACCCACTGGGAACAGCAGGTGCTCGGCCAGACCGATATTGCCCTCACCCTGAGCGGCCATACCCACGGCGCGCAGATGGGCGTAGAAATTCCCATGGCCGGAATCAAGTGGAGCCCCTCCGCACTCATCGGATACAAACGCTGGGGCGGCCTCTACCGGGAAGGCAGCCAATACCTCTATGTCAACCGTGGATTCGGCTTCCTGGCCTTCCCGTCTCGCGCGGGCATTCCGCACGAAATTACCCTGCTCGAACTGCGCAGGGCCTAATTCGACGGCCCGAATGCAGGCGTATATTCGCGCCCCGAATCCACAGGGTTTCACCCCTCTATAACCAATGGCAGACGATAAAAAAATCATTTTTTCCATGGTAGGCGTCAACAAAATCACGCCCCAGGGAAAACACATAATCAAGGACATCTATCTCTCCTTTTACTACGGAGCCAAAATCGGTATCCTGGGTATGAACGGCGCCGGTAAATCAACCGTCATGCGGATCATTGCCGGACTCGACCAGAGTTACCAGGGCGAAGTCGTATGGAGTCCAGGCTATTCGGTCGGTTACCTGCCCCAGGAGCCGCAGCTGGACGACGACAAGACCGTCCGCGAAATTGTGGAAGAAGGCGTGAAGCCCATCACCGATGCACTGAAAGAATACGAAGAGATCAACCTCAAATTCGGTGAGGAGGAAATCCTCAACGACCCCGATAAGATGGAGGCCCTCATGAACCGCCAGGCTGCCGTGCAAGACAAGATTGAAGCACTCGGCGGCTGGGACCTCGACAACAAGCTGGCCGTGGCCATGGACGCACTCCGCTGTCCGCCGGAAGACCACAAAATCGGACTGCTCAGCGGTGGTGAAAGGCGCAGGGTCGCTCTGTGCAGGCTCCTCCTGCAACACCCCGATGTGCTGTTGCTCGACGAGCCCACCAACCAC
>DHLU01000150.1:0-126 GCA_002405435.1 Flavobacteriales bacterium UBA4660 | reverse complement strand
CGAGCCCACCAACCACCTCGATGCAGAAAGTGTCATGTGGCTCGAGCAACACCTTGCCCAATACCCCGGCACTGTGCTGGCCGTTACACACGACCGTTATTTCCTCGACAATGTGGCGGGCTGGAT
>DHLU01000213.1:7651-8438 GCA_002405435.1 Flavobacteriales bacterium UBA4660 | reverse complement strand
CTTCTCCATATACTCGCTCATGTCTATCCGAATCAGGGCATCTTCCGTATCAAACAGGTACTTGGCCAGTTCTTTTGCCAATTGCGTTTTACCCACACCGGTCGGTCCCAGGAAGATGAACGAACCAATGGGGCGGTTGGGGTCTTTCAGACCGGCCCGGTTGCGTTTGATGGCTTTCACTACCTTGACAATCGCCTGCTCCTGACCGATCACCGTGCCCTCCAGTTCCTTGTCCATCTTCGACAGTCGGCCGCTTTCTTTTTCCGCCACGCGCTGCACCGGAATACCGGTCATCATGGCGACCACTTCTTCCACATCACTTTCTGTCACGGTAACGCGGTGCTGACGGGTTTCCTCCTCCCAGCGCTTTTTGGCAGCATCCAGCTTTTCCTGCAACTGTCTTTCCTTGTCTCGCAACTTGGCAGCCTCTTCATACTTCTGGCTGCGCACCACCTTCGTTTTCTCTTCCTTCACATCTTCTATACTCTTTTCGATATCAACAATCTCCTGAGGTACGTTGATGTTGTTAAGGTGAACGCGTGAGCCCACTTCATCGAGCGCATCAATGGCCTTGTCAGGGAGATGCCTGTCGGTGATGTAGCGGGTGGTCAGTTTGACACAGGACTCTAAGGCTTCCTGCGTGTAGGTGACGTTGTGGTGCTCTTCGTATTTGTCCTTAATGTTATTCAGAATCTGAATGGTCTCGTCAATGCTGGTAGGCTCGACAATCACTTTCTGAAACCTGCGCTCAAGTGCCCCGTCCTTTTCGATGTATTGGCGGTATTCA
>DHLU01000213.1:5388-7528 GCA_002405435.1 Flavobacteriales bacterium UBA4660 | reverse complement strand
TTTTCGATGTATTGGCGGTATTCATCAAGGGTGGTGGCGCCTATGCACTGAATTTCGCCCCGCGCCAATGCCGGCTTAAACATATTGCTGGCATCGAGCGAACCGCTCGCACCGCCGGCACCCACAATGGTGTGTATTTCGTCTATAAACAAAATCACATCCGGCGATTTCTCCAGTTCATTCATCACCGCTTTCATACGCTCTTCAAACTGGCCGCGGTACTTGGTGCCGGCCACCAGCGAGGCAATATCCAGCGTCACAATGCGCTTGTTGAACAAGACCCGCGATACCTTCTTCTGGATGATGCGCAGGGCCAGGCCCTCGGCTATAGCAGACTTACCAACACCAGGCTCACCAATCAAAATGGGGTTGTTTTTCTTGCGGCGTGCCAGTATCTGACTCACACGCTCAATTTCCTTCTCCCGGCCCACAATCGGATCCAGCTTACCGTCTTCAGCCAATTTGGTAAGGTCCCGGCCGAAATTATCCAACACCGGTGTCTTGCTCTTGGTTTCACCTGGCTTCTTGGCTGCACCGCCCGATCCGCCTCCGCCACCGAATGACCTTTCATCGTCATCTTCATCGGTGCTGCCAGGCATTTCAGAACGCGGCATGTCTTCCGACGGCAGTGTTCCTGCCATCATTTCCAACGCCTGCCGCGCACGGTCATAGTCCACGTCAAAACTCCGCAGGGCACGCGTGGCCACATTGTCGTCATCCTTCAGTATGCTGAGCAGCAGGTGTTCTGTTCCAATCATGGAGGACTTAAAGGTCTTGGCTTCGAGGTAAGTAATTTTTAATACCCGCTCGGCCTGTTTCACCAACGGAATTTGGGTGCGGTCGGCCACTTTGGCAGGCATGGCGTTCGATTTAATCGAATTCTCAATGGTTTTGCGCAAACGCGCCAGGTCCACTTCCATCGACTCAAGCAGTTTAATCGCGGTGCCCTCACCCTCACGGATCAGTCCCAACACAAGGTGCTCGACACCCACGTAATTATGCCCAAGGCGCATAGCCTCTTCTCTGCTGTAGGTAAGAACTTCCCTCACCCGGGGCGAAAATTTTGCTTCCATACTCATGCTTCAGTGCTGTGTTTTCAGTTGCTACAAAATTAGGTACATGCGGCGCGCATCCATTTCAATGCCAAATCAAAATTAGGACGAAGCGTCAGCCCGCTCAAGTTTTTTAGGGCCGAGTTTATCAACCTGCTGGTGTTCGGGGTTGAAGGCCCCGGCGCGCCCATGCCTGCAGCTGGCCGCAGATAAACGACAGGTGTCGCTATGCGCCTTTATCCGTGCAGGTCTTGGCAAGTGAATATGGGCAAAGTGCGATGGGGAATAAAGCCTTTGCCTGTCCGGCGGCACAGCACCTCCGAATAAGCGCCCGCTCAAGAACCTGTCTCAGACCTTTATCTTCGTGCCGCCGGTTTTGGTCTGACACTTGCTATCTCCGGCATAACCCACCGAATATGATGTCCATGCACCGCTTCCTCATCGCCGGGCTGCTCGTGGCAGCATTGGACGGCTGCACGCCTTACCAAAGCCTGATGAAGGAAGGGGCGGTATTCGAAAGCGGCGGTCTCAACCGCGATGCGCTTGGTACCTATGAGGAGGCGTGGGAGAAATCTGGCAGGGCAGAGGCAAGGACCTCTATGCGCCGGGTGGCCCAGCAAATGCTCAACCAGCAACTCGCACAGGCCCGCATGTGGTGCCTTGCCGGCGAACATGAGCGCGCACTCGTTGAATACGAGCAGGCATTCGCCTTCGAAACCCAATGGCAATCGCTGGAGATAAGCGCCGGTGCGCTGGCCCAGGACAGCCAGCGGGAATGCCGGACCAGCCTTGTCAACGACCTCTATCGCCAGGCCGAAGAGGCAGTTTTAAAAGATGACTTCGATGTCGCCGACCGCATCATTGACAAATTACTCAGATTTGACAGAAACCACAAGGAGGCGCAATACCTCTCCATTCTCTGCGACGTCATCCCCAACTACAGGTCAGGTCAACTGGCCCTGAGCCTCGGTCAGTACCGCGATGCCTGGGTGTATTTCAACGAAGTTTGCCTGCTCGACCCTGCCTACAAGGATGCACTCGAACTGCGTGCGTTGTGTGCGGAAAAAGCACGTGTATTGCTGGCCTAT
>DHLU01000213.1:1307-5252 GCA_002405435.1 Flavobacteriales bacterium UBA4660 | reverse complement strand
AGCGCAAAGGCGTAAGCGCACAACTGGTGAAAAACCTCAGTACCGCCATCAAAAGTGCCATGCTCGCTATGAAAAACCCTTTCCTGCAGCTGGTTGAGCGCGAAGACCTTGATCAGGTGCTGGCCGAACAACTTCAGGGCATGCAAGGCACCTACAGCGCGGAAGATGCCGTTGCCGCGGGAGAACTGCTGGGTGCCCGTTACCTCCTCACCGGAGAAATCACCTCATACAGCTTCAACGCTGGAAGTCGTCAGGGCGGCGAGCAAAAAGGCTACACATCATCACTCAGCAAGATTACCTACATGCAGTACCGCCGGGTTAACCGGCTCGAAGCCACTTACCGGTATAAGATTGTCGATGCCCAGTCAGGCAGAATTTATGCGGCAGAGACCATTCCCTTTTCGCTGGTGGACGAGTCCCGTTGGGCCGAATACAACGGAGACACCAACGGTATCATTCCCGGAAACTGGAGATGGAAACTGGTAGGATCAGAACAGGACCGCATCGATTATGATAAGCGGGATCAGCTTCAGGCCCTCTTCGCCGGCGGGCGTTATCCGATGACCGAGGCTGAAATGCAACAGCGTCTGATCGCGGAAGTATCAAAAAAAATCGCGCATACGGTAAGCGTTTTTCAGCCCTGAGCGGAAAGACGCAACAGCTCGGCGTGAATACGAAGCACCTCGGGCAACACCGGAGCCTGGTCGTCATTCAGGATTTCGTAATCAGCCCGCTCAGCCCGTTGCGCATCATTCCACTGGCGCGCCAGCCGGGCTTCAACCTGAGCACGCGTGGCGCCGTCACGCTTCATACAGCGCCTAATGCGCAAGGCCTCCGGGGCTCTGACCGTGATAACGCGGTCACAGGTGGCATCGCTCCCCGTTTCAAAAAGTATGGCCGCCTCCCGCAACACAAACGGCTGCTGGCGCCATCTGTCCAGCCAAACATCAAATGCGTCGCGAACAAGGGGATGAAGCAGCCCATTGAGCCACTCCAGTCCGGCCGGATCTGCAAACACCACCGAAGCCAGTTTCTTCTTGTCGGGCAAACCCCCGGCTGTTAGTACCTCATTGCCGAATTTGTCCGCTATGGCCTTTACAATCGCTGGTTCTTCCAGCAAGTGCGCCGATGCCTTGTCTGCGTAAAATACCGGCACGCCTAACGACGAAAAAATCCGGGCCACCACGCCCTTGCCGGCGCCCATACCCCCGGTAAGACCGATAATTTTCATAAAGCCAAAGGTAAGCCAGTGCTACCTTCGCGACCTATGGCCATACGCATTGCCCCATCGGTACTCAGCGCCGATTTCGCCCACCTCGGGCGTGACATCGAGATGATCAACCGCAGCGAGGCAGATTGGTTCCATGTGGATGTTATGGACGGGGTTTTTGTGCCGAACATCTCCTTCGGAATGCCCGTAATTAAAGCCCTTAAGCAACATGCGACCAAGCCACTGGACGTTCACCTGATGATCGTTCAGCCTGAACGGTACATCAGCGAATTCGCACAGGCAGGCGCTGATGTGCTGACGGTGCACTATGAAGCTTCTACACACCTGCACAGGACCGTGCAACAGATTAAAAAGGAAGGCATGATGGCCGGTGTGGCCCTCAACCCGCACACCCCTGTTAATCTGCTCGGAGATATTCTCACCGAACTTGACCTCGTGCTGGTGATGTCGGTAAATCCGGGGTTTGGTGGACAACAGTTCATCGAACAGACCTATCGAAAAATAGAGAGCCTGCGCGAAATGATTATCCGGCAAGGTGCCCATTGCCTCATTGAAGTGGATGGCGGCGTAGGACCTGGCAATACCAAAGCCCTATACCAGGCCGGAGCCCAGGTGCTCGTGGCAGGCAATGCAGTGTTCAGTGCCCCTGACCCTGCAGCGGCCATTGCCGCACTCAAGGTGCTCTCGTAGATCTTTTTTTCCGATTGGTTGATAAAAATCCCCGATTGGTCGTCAATTATTATAATTTTGACCCCCAGAGTTTGGAGTTAGTCGCACGACCCTCCGAACGCAGTCCGGCATAAGCCCTTTGGTGCATATTTCTGCGAACCCATGGCTTAATCGGCAGGTTTTCAGCGCTTTTTGGGTTGCTCTGTTGCCCCATCACGCATGCAGCAAATGGTTTGTCTGTGGAGCGGTAAAGCAGAGCCATGTTACGCTCAGACGGCGCATGTGCGAAATGAACTCATGGCAGGGAGTGGCCCGGTAATGACGGCGGCCCATAGCGAGGTTTTCCGGCTGCCGCATCTGCTGCTCAGCTCACTCGTCTGCTTGACGTTAGTTAACCTAAACGGAGCGCCCTCTCTCGGGGGCGCTTCTTCTTTACTGCGTAACCATGAAGAAATATGACCGCCCGCCAGCGCAATGCACGGCATACAGGCCGTCGGTCAGTATGGGCAACAAAAGGGTTTCAGCCTCCCACCTGCACTGCCCGAGCACGCGACCCGACATATCCAGCACGGTCCACGGACCACTTCCGCAATCATCCGGCACACGGAGCCAGGTGGTAGCGGGATTGGGATACAGCAGTCCGCCGATGCGCTGCTCATCCACAGAGAGACAGTAGAGCCAGGGGCTCACCTCAACACAACCGCGGGCGTCTTCTACGACCAGTTGTAATTCATACCATGGCTGAATCCCTTCCAGGTAGGCATTCTCCGAAACAATATTCCCCTCTGCGTCTGTCCATTGGTAGGTATAGGGCGCTGTGCCGCCTTCGGCCACGAGGGATACAATCCCGTCTGATGCTCCCTGGCAGGAAACACCCACCACGTCTGCCGCAAGCGACAACGCATCAGGCTCCGGCACTGTCAACATGCCGGTCAGGGTACAACCACCCGGCGTAAGCAACTGCCAGTCATAACTACCCGATGCGAGCGGATTGGGAACCTGGTCTTCCCAGTTGCCGTCCCAAAGCAGCTGAAATTCCCCGGCGTTGGTAGCGACAATCTCCACCTGACCGGTCGCCGTACCATGACAAAGGACCGGACTGACGGAAAATTCAGCGAACAGTGCAGATGCTTCCTCGAGCACAATGGCATAATGGTGCAGGCATCCGTTTGCGTCCCACACCTCAAGGGCATAATCTCCGTGCGAAAGACCAAGGGCTTCGCCTGTAAAAGGATCTCCGTTCAGTAAAGCTGTCACCTCCGCATCGCTCTCCAGCACAATGAAACCATCCGACGCATTGTGGCAGGTTTCCGGTATGGCGGTAATGAGCATTGCCTGACCATCCGCAGGAATCACTTCAACAAAAGCGCTGTCTGACACGAAACCCAGCGGTGAAATAACCGTGAGCCAATATTGCCCGGCTTCGGTCACCCAAATGGCCGGTGTATTACCGCCGTTGCTCCATGTGCAGTTTCCGGCCACTGCCGTCTGCAGCAAAAGGGAGTCGCCCTCACAAAGCACAAGTCCGTCGGGCGCGGCAATCGCTGCAGAGAATCCGCTTCCCTCTACCACCGTCACGTGCTGGTCTGTCGCTATACCGTCAAACCGGTCTGTATGCCCGCTGGGCCAGTGAACGATCAGCGAATCCACCACGGTTTCGTCTCCGGTGCCAAACAACTCGTACTGTGAATTCTGACCGAGGTAATTTTCTCCGCAATACACATAGCGGTGCTGTGTCACTCCGCCGGCGTGAAGCGCCAAACGTGCGCCAACCCCCATCCGGTTTGACACGACACCCTCAAGACCCACCTGCAGGTAATGGTGGTCACCACCGCTGTTTTTCCAGAAATAACTGGCGTGCGGGAAGTAGTTGTTGACGGCAAGGTCCGGATAACCATCGTGGTTCCAGTCGCAGGATGCAGAAGCATAGCTGTTGGTGAAATCCAGGGGGAAGATAAAATTCTGCAGGTTGTAAAATGTGCCACCGCCCATATTCACCATAAACTTGTTTGGTGTGGAAGGCTGCAATGGATTGTATTCACAGA
>DHLU01000213.1:797-1119 GCA_002405435.1 Flavobacteriales bacterium UBA4660 | reverse complement strand
CAAGGTTGCTCGATGCCGCATCATCCGTAAAAGTGCCATCGCCATTGTTGGTGAGCAGCGCACAGGCGCCGATTGACGTGTTGGTGATGAAGATGTCTTCCCAGCCGTCTCCGTTGTAGTCAGCCGCGCTGGCTGTCATGGCGTCAATTTCAGCCACTGCCGCACCGCTCGAGGCACCGACATCGGTGAACGTGCCGTTGCCATTGTTGTGGTAAAGCCTGTTGGGATGAAACTTGTCATTAATCACATAGAGGTCGGGCCAGCCATCGTTGTTGTAGTCCATCCAGATTGATTGAAAAGACAGGCTAATGCCATCACTCAC
>DHLU01000213.1:443-601 GCA_002405435.1 Flavobacteriales bacterium UBA4660 | reverse complement strand
TGAATGTTCCGTCGCCGTTGTTGCGGTAGAGTTTGTTGTAGTAAGCCTGCGGATTCTGACCGGTATAAATAAAAATGTAGGTACACTGAAAAAGATCCAGGTCTCCGTCACGGTCATAATCACCCCATGAGCAGCCGAAATGCGGCACTGGGTTGGGT
>DHLU01000213.1:0-235 GCA_002405435.1 Flavobacteriales bacterium UBA4660 | reverse complement strand
TCGTTGCGAAAGAGTTTGCACGGGTGCATGTACTGGCTGAAGTAGTAATCGAGGTCGCCGTCATTGTCATAATCCACCCACACGGGATGTTTGGGCTTGACGTCGGCCGAAAAAGGGGAGGTGAGCAACTGAGGGGTTCCGTAAACGTTGCGGTAAAAAACCTGCGAAGTATCCAGCGCAAACACAAGGTCTTCCCAGCCGTCGAGATCAAAATCCGCGCACGAAACCCCTGCAC
>DHLU01000135.1:6377-9644 GCA_002405435.1 Flavobacteriales bacterium UBA4660 | reverse complement strand
ACGGAGGAACTCATCCGCAGGCTCAAACGCGCCGAATTCGCCCGGCAGAAGGTGGAGATTTTCAAGCCGCGTGTCGACAACCGCTACCACGAATCGGATGTAGTCAGCCACGACCAGCAAGTGATTCGTTCTACCGTTATCGAACATTCCTCTCAACTACTGCTGCTGGCCAGTGATATCGAGGTAGTCGGCATCGATGAGGCGCAGTTTTTTGATGCCGGCCTGCCCGATGTCTGCAACGAACTGGCCAACATGGGCATAAGGGTGGTGGTGGCCGGACTGGATATGGACTTTGCCGGAAGGCCATTTGGCCCCATGCCCAACCTGCTGGCCATTGCCGAATTTGTGACCAAGGTTCACGCGATTTGTGTCAAAACGGGTAACCTGGCCCATTTCTCCTACCGCATGGCTGAGGGAGAATCCCAGGTGTTACTCGGGGAAAAGGAATCGTATGCCCCGCTCAGCAGAGAAGCCTATAACGAAATGATGAAGAAGCGCAGCTGAGGCCCGACGCCGCGCGCCTGCATTACCTTCACCCCACCAATTTTTTCCGTGAAACTGACGGTTGAGGAAATAGTAAAAATCACGCGAGGCACCTTGCCCACCGGCAGTGCGCAGTTGCCTGTAACCGACGTGCTCACCGACAGCCGCAAGGCAGGTGCCTTCCACCAAGCTATGTTCGTGGCCATCGCGGGACGCAACCACGACGGTCATCGGTTTCTGAAAGAGGTTTATGACAAGGGTGTCCGCGTCTTTTTGGTGGAAAAAGAGGTTTCGGCTGGCGCATTGGCCGGTGCTGCGGTCATTCATGTGGCCGATGCACTCACGGCGCTGCAGGAAATTGCGGCCTGGCACCGGAGGCAATTCACCTACCCCGTCATCGCCATAACCGGTAGTAACGGAAAGACTGTGGTCAAGGAATGGCTCAACCAGCTGCTCGCCGACGACCACCGCATCGTGCGCAGTCCGCGCAGTTACAACTCCCAGCTCGGGGTGGCACTGAGCGTGCTGAGCATGGAGCCCACGCATACCCTCGCCCTATTCGAAGCGGGCATTTCCCAACCCGGTGAGATGGCCCGGCTGTCGGCCATCCTGAAACCCGATCTGGCGGTGCTCACCAATATAGGAGAAGCCCACCGCGAAAACTTCTCTTCAAGGGAAGAACTCATCGGCGAAAAAATTCGCTTGTTTGAGGGTGCAGGTACCTGCATCCTCTCTGCTGCCTATCGTTCATTTCTGCCTGCAGCACAACACGCGGTCACCTGGTCCGCCGATGGCCCTGCCGATTTTTCGGTGCGGGAAATACGTCGTTCCGGATCGTTTACAGAAATCTCGGGCACATGGAAAGCACAGTCCCTTCACTTTGTTTTGCCTTACGTCGACGATGCCTCGGTTGAAAACGGACTCACCTGCATCACGGTGATGATGCACCTTGGCTATGCCGGTGCGGTGATTCAGCAACGCCTCGAACTGCTGCGGCCGGTATCGATGCGACTCGAAGTGGTCAACGGCAACCGCGGCCTCACCCTCATCAACGACACGTACAGCAACGACATCCCGTCATTGTCCATTGCGCTTGATTTTATGCAACAGCACGGCAAGGGCAGACCTTCCGTGGTTGTGCTCAGCGATGTGCTGCAGTCTGGGCTTGAAGGCAGCGCACTCTGCACGCAACTCAATACACTCCTTGCGACCCGTGCCGACCGGCTTATTGCCGTGGGCGCGGAACTGAGCCGCCACCGCGGGGCATTTACCCTGCCCACCGATTTTTTTCCCGATACCGCTGCGCTCTTTGCCTCCGGTGTGCTCGGAGAACTCGCCCATGCGGTGGTACTGGTAAAAGGTGCCCGCGTATTCGGTTTCGAAAATGTGGTGGCTTCCCTCCAGGAAAAAACCCATGAGACCGTGCTGGAGGTCAACCTAAACGCCTTGGTCGCTAACCTCAACTACTTCCGGGGCAAACTGGATCCCGGGGTCAAAACCATGGTAATGGTGAAGGCCTTCGGATATGGAAGCGGCATGCACGAGGTGGCTTCGCTGCTCGAGTTCAATAAGGTCGATTACCTGGCGGTGGCCTATGCCGATGAGGGTGTCGAACTGCGCGGCAGAGGCATTTCGCTGCCCATCATGGTCATGAATCCTGAGACCTCTGCCATGCAGGCCATTCTGGACCATAACCTCGAGCCCGAAATCTATTCGATGCGCCGGCTCAAAGAGTTTGTTGAGCATTCACGCGCTGAAAAGGGCAAAAGGTTCAACATACACCTGAAAATGGACACAGGTATGCACCGCCTCGGATTTGAAGAGGGCCACCTGGGTGATGCACTCCACCTGCTGCAGCAGGCACCGCACCTCAGGGTGGCCACTGCATTTACCCACCTGGCGGCTTCTGAAAATCCGGCACACGATGCCTTTACGCGCCAGCAACTCTCCACCTTCGAAGCCATGTGCGCCCAGACCGAAGCGGCGCTCGGATACGCTTTTGTCCGGCACGCCCTGAATACCGGAGGCATACAGCGTTTTCCCGATGCCCAATACGGCATGGTGCGCCTGGGCATTGGCCTATACGGCGTGGCGCCCTGGCCCGAGGATCAGCCCTTCCTTGCGCCCGTAGTGGCACTCAAATCGGTGGTCTCTCAGGTGAAGACGCTGAAAACGGGCGACAGCGTGGGCTACAACCGCAGGTTCGTGGCCCAACAACCCATGCAAACCGCCACGATCCCCTTGGGCTATGCAGACGGACTGCGCCGTGCGCTCAGCAATGGCGTTGGCGAGGTTACCATCGGCGGACAGCGCTGCCCCATTGTCGGAAATGTGTGCATGGACATGACCATGGTCGATGTGACCGGACTGGAGGTGAAGGAAGGGGATGCGGTGCTGGTATTCGGGGCATCACCCACCCTGCACGAATTTGCCCGCAGCAGCGGAACCATTGAATATGAGGTGCTCACGGCTATAGGCCAGCGCGTCAAACGTATTTATATCGGAGAATAAGAACCGGCGCCGGCACCGGTATTCACCTGCGGCTGTTGGACGATGTTGATCCCGCGCAATCAAATGGTGGGGAGAAGCGTGTTTTCTTTGTACCGAGTCAATTCACTTCCTATGAAAAACCTTCTAACGAAACTGTTGCTGGTAACGCTGGTATTACTCAGCCGTTATGCAGTTGCCCGTCATGCCACCCCCTACGAGCACGGACAGGCATTGGTACAACTGAAACTGAATGCCGACCCCGTTCAGGTGATTGCCCATCTTGAGGATCATTTT
>DHLU01000135.1:5975-6245 GCA_002405435.1 Flavobacteriales bacterium UBA4660 | reverse complement strand
ATCTTGAGGATCATTTTGGCATGCTGGCCGAAGTGAAATGGCTCAGGGAGGTCAGTCGTCCCATGCGGATCCACCTGGTGGGTTTTAATGAAGACAGGGTACCGATGGAAGAGTTTCTCCGCGCCCTCTCCGTTACGCCCGGTGTACAAGTTGCGCAGCGCAACCACATCGGCACCGAACGTTATATACCCAATGACCCGCTCTTCAGCAACCAGTGGCTCCTTATTCAGTCGGGCGACCACGATATCGATACAGACCTGGCCTGGGATA
>DHLU01000135.1:0-5823 GCA_002405435.1 Flavobacteriales bacterium UBA4660 | reverse complement strand
GACCTGGCCTGGGATATTACCACAGGAGGCACTACGGCAATCGGCGATGAGATTGTCGCCTGTGTGATTGAAACCGGGGGCGCTGACTGGGACCACACCGACCTGCTGGCCAACCACTGGGTCAACAACAACGAAATTCCCGACAACGGACTGGATGACGACGATAACGGGTACGTTGACGATTACGACGGCTGGAATATTGTCAACAACAGCGACCAGCTCAGCGGAGCTAACCATGGTACTGCTGTCAGCAGCATGCTTGGAGGCACAGGCGACAACAACACCGGTGTTGCCGGGGTCAACCACAGCGTCAGCCTCATGCAGATTCAAATGGGCTCTATCAATGAATCCAATGTCCTTGAAGCCTATACCTATCCGCTGGTCATGCGCAAACGCTACAACGAAACCGGGGGTAGCGAAGGTGCTTTTGTGGTGGTGACCAATGCCTCATGGGGCGTTGATAATGGTGATCCGGCTGATTCACCGCTCTGGTGTGCCATGTACGACACGCTGGGCACCTATGGTGTGCTCAATTGCGGCGCCACAGCCAACAACAACGTAAACATCGATGTGGTCGGAGATCTTCCCACGGCGTGCCCTTCAGATTATATGATTGCCGTCACCGCCACCAACGACAACGATGAGCGCACCTTTTCCGGATATGGCATTACACAGATTGATCTGGGTGCACCCGGTGAAGATGTCTACCTGGCCAGTAACACCAACAACTATTCATCCACCTCGGGCACCTCATTTGCCTCTCCATGCACCGCGGGTGGCGTAGCCCTGCTCTACAGTGCCGATTGCGTATCGCTCATGGCACTGGTGCAGGCAGATCCTGCCGCTGCTGCTGAACTGGTAAAAACGTATATCCTTGAAGGTGTTGACCCGGTGAGCAACCTGAGCGATGAAGTCGCCACGGGCGGAAGGTTGAATGTGTACAACAGCCTGCTTCTGCTGCTGGCAGAATGCTCCAATTCCTCCTGCATCGCACCGTTCAATGTGTCAGCCACCCAGGTGGAGGGCCAGCTCGACTATGTCATTGAATGGGGCACTACAGATGGCATGGTGTCCTTCAGCCTGCGCTATCGTGTAACCGGAGAACTGGGCTGGACTGCGGTGGATAATATAGAAGGCGACACCTATACGCTTGAAAATCTCGCCGCCTGCACCACGTATGAGCTGCAGTTGTTGGCCTCCTGCGGCGATTCCGACAGCGATTGGTCTGATACGTTCTCCTTTGAGACAGTGGGCTGCTGCGAGAATCCTCCTGCGGCTTCCGTTGAGGTGGACTATAACAATCCCGACACCTTTATCTCCTGGGCATCTGTTTTCGGAGCAGTAGGCTATACCGTTGCCATTTTCGACGACAATGATGACCTGGTTTTTGACACTGAGGTAACCGTCAACAACATCACAGTGGAAGGTCTGCTTCCCTGTTCCTACTATGCGGTCGAAGTAGGTGTGGTGTGTGAAGGTGCAAACGGCGGCGCTCCCGAGCCGGTGGAATTCACTACAACCGGATGCGGCGATTGCAGCGACCTCGAGTATTGCGCCATTACCGCAGATGCATCGATCGAATGGATTGAACGGGTGGCCATCGGAGAGATTGACAATACCTCCGGAAGCAACAACGGCTACGGAGACTTCACCAACCTTAGCACTCCTGTCGAGCCAGGTATGGGCTATAGCATCGAACTTACGCCCGGGTTTTCTGGATTTGGATTTTCCGAGTACTTCCTTGTTTGGCTCGACCTTGACGGCGATGGTTCCTTTGAATCATCTGAGCTCGTATACGACCCGGGAACCACCACAACGACACTCATTACGGGCACCATCCTGATACCTGCAGACCAGGAGGAAGGCCCCGTGCGCATGCGCGTAGGTATGGCCTACCTGGGCGATTTCGGAGGCGGTGGCTTGCCGGTACCCTGCGGTCAAAACGAATATGGAGAAACGGAAGACTATTGTCTCGAGGTGACTGCTCCGGTAAGCGGGGTGACTGATGCAGCCGCTGCATCAGTCAGCCTGTGGCCTGTGCCTGCGCAAGGTTACCTGGAGGTACAGGCGCCGATTGCCCTGGCCTCTACGGCTGTATATGATCTTTCCGGACGCTGTGTGCTCAGAAATACCCACCAGAGCAACCGCATCACGCTGGGCCTCGACAATTTCGCCCCCGGTTTGTATGCCCTGCAAATCACGCTGCGCAACGGCGCGTCGCTTACGCGGCAGTTTGTGGTGGAGTAATTTCTTTTTCCCGCGCGGTTACGGGCGCTCGTGTTTGGGCTAACTTTAGGCTTTCTCCCCGGTGCTGAAGGCCCCCGAATTCGCTGCTCATGCTGCTCAATTGTCACTCCTGGTTTTCGCTTCGCTATGGTACCATCCAGCCAGCTGATTTGCTCGCGCTGGCGCGGCAGAAGGGCTATGGGGCAATGGCCCTCACGGATATTAACTGTACGGCAGGCGCAATCGATTTTGTACGGCTGGCACCCAAATACGGCATCAGGCCGGTAGTGGGTATCGATTTCAGAGATGGGGCGCGGCAGGCCTATGTGGGACTGGCGCACAATGAGGAGGGTTTTGCATCATTGAACCGTCATCTCAGCCAACACCTGCACGGAGGACCTGCCCCCGAAGGCCGGGCACCGCAGATGGACAATACCGCAGTGATCTACCCATTTGCCAGGGTGCTGGAAACCCTGCGCGACCGTGATGCAGCGGTGCGCAGCACTTACGCAGACCTCGGTGCCAACGAATTCATCGGCGTGGGCCTGCGCGACCTTGCCATGCTGCGGTTCCCCCCGTCACCGTTGCCCCGCGAAAAGCTGGTATTCATGCACCCGGTCTCTTTCCAGACAAGGCGCGACTTCAACGCCCATCGGCTGTTGCGTGCCATCGACAACAATACCCTGCTCAGCAAGCTTGAGGTAAGTGAACAGGGCCACGCCGATGATGTGATGCTCGCCGAAGACGAACTCCGCACCCAGCTCGGCGATTTTTCCTGGCTTCTCGATCAGTCGAAGGCACTGCTCGATCAGTGTGGCATGTCTTTCAGTTTCACCCCGCAAAACGACCACCAAAACCTGCGGCACTTTACCGGCTCCGAAGCGGAAGATGTGGCACTGCTCAAAAGGCTCTGCGACGAAGGCCTGCATTACCGCTATCCGCAGCCCGACGAGAAGGTACTCAGGCGTATCGCGAAGGAACTGGAGATCATCGAGCAGAAAAAATTTGTCTCCTATTTTCTGATCAACTGGAAAATTCTTTCCTATGCCCGCAGCAAAGGCTATTACTACGTCGGACGGGGCAGCGGGGCCAACAGTGTCATTGCCTATATCCTGCGTATCACCGATGTGGATCCGATAGAGCTGGACCTGTATTTCGAAAGGTTTATCAACCTGTTCAGGCAGAATCCTCCTGACTTTGATATCGATTTTTCATGGAAAGACCGCGAAGACATTACGGGCTACATCTTCAATACTTTTCCCAATGTCTCGCTTCTTGGTGCCTTTGTTACCTTCCAGTATTCGGCGGTGGTGCGCGAACTGGGAAAGGTATTTGGCCTGCCGAAACACGACATTGATATGCTCAGCGACGGTAAGTTTGAACCGTCAGGCCTCGACTCCCTGCACAAACTCGTGCTGCAGTACGCGGAATTGCTGCGCGACTTTCCCAACTATATCAGCATTCATGCTGCGGGTATCCTTATTACCGAAAGGCCGGCGCACTATTTCGGAGCGACCTTTCTGCCACCGAAGGGATTCGCTACCGTGCAGTTTGACATGAACCAGGCCGAGGATATCGCTATCTACAAATTTGACATCCTTTCGCAGCGCGGGCTCGGAAAAATCAAAGACGCGGTGGACCTTGTGCACAGCAACCGCCCGGAGGCAGGACGTATCGACATACACGACATCCAGCGGTTTAAAAATGATCCCGCCTGCAACCGGTTGCTCACAGAGGCAAAAGCCCTCGGTTGTTTTTTTGTCGAGTCGCCCGCCATGCGTATGCTGCTGACCAAATTGCGCACACACGATTACCTTGGACTCGTGGCGGCCAGTTCGGTGATTCGGCCAGGCGTTGCCTCCAGCGGCATGATGCGGCAATACATCATCAGGGAGCGTTTTCCGGAACGCAGAAAAGAGGCTCCGGCTGCACTGCTCGACCTCATGCCGGAAACCTACGGGGTAATGGTGTACCAGGAAGACGTAATCAAAGTGGCGCATTATTTCGCCGGGCTCTCACTGGGCGAGGCCGATGTGATGCGCAGGGGTATGAGCGGAAAGTTCAGGGGAAGGGAGGAGTTTGAACGGGCCCGCAAGCAGTTTCATGAAGGTGCAATGGCCTTGGGGCACGATCCTGCGCTGGTGGTGGAAATCTGGCGGCAGACGGAGAGTTTTGCCGGGTATGCCTTTGCCAAGGGCCACAGCGCGAGCTATGCGGTGGAAAGCTATCAGTGCCTTTTTCTCAAGGCCTATTTCCCGCTCGAATACATGGTAGCCTGTATCAACAACTACGGCGGTTTTTACCGCACCGAGATCTATGTGCATGAAGCAAGGCTGCATGGTGCCGTGATAGAGGCGCCCTGTGTCAATACCTCTGAACATGGTGCGGTGATTCACGGCAATGTGATTACCCTCGGAATGGAAATGATCAGGGAACTGGAAGAGGAAACGCGGTCTGCGGTTATCCGCGCACGCCGCAACGGACCTTTTGTTTCCCTGGAAGATTTTCTGGGGCGGGTGAGAATTTCGCTCGAGCAGGGTGTGCTGCTCGCGCGGGTGGGTGCCCTGCGTTTCACAGGGAAGGAAAAGAAGGAGCTGTTGTGGCAACTGCACTTCAGGCTGGGGAAAACCAAAACCTCAGACCCTGCGCCTCAGCTCTTTGCGCCAGAATCACGCAACACCCAATTGCCGTTGCTGGAGCACCACTGGCTCGAAGACGCTTACGACGAATTGGAACTGATCGGCTTTCCGCTCTGCAACCCTTTTGACATGATAGCCGGAGATACAGGCGATACAAGGCTGGCGCACGAGTTACCTGCGCTCATCGGCCAGGTAGTTTCGGTGGTTGGCTATTATGTCACTGTAAAACCCACACGCACTGCGAAAGGTGAGCGCATGTACTTTGGTAACTTTCTCGATCAGGAGGGGCAGTTTATTGATACGGTACATTTCCCACCGGTGGCGGCGAAGTATCCGCTGACCGGCTGGGGCATGTTTTATCTCACAGGTTAGGTCACGGAAGAATTCGGTGCAGTCCAGTTGGAGGTCACCTCCTTGCGGCGCTTGTCACTCCAGGGAGATCCTCGGCTTCAAGACGCGCCGTCGCATCCGTCTGTTTCGGCAAAAAGGCATCAAAACGACAGGTGGCTCCAAAAGGCCTCCAGGAAATCATGAAACCGCATATCGAAAACAGCCCCGGCCGGAAGGGAAGAGGATCGTGCATAAATCCCGATAACCGTTTCGCACGCATTGCCGGCCGGGATACCGGCGATGCCCGCATGCCCTGGGAGGCGGAGGAGCAGGCATCGGCGCGCACTTCTTTTCTCGAAGTATTTCCCAAAACCATTCTCTCAAAAAATGATTCGCCCGACCTGGGATTCGACTGGAGCCTTAACCCCTATAGCGGCTGTGAGCACGGTTGCTCCTACTGTTATGCGAGAAACTCGCATGAATATTGGGGCTATAGTGCAGGCCGCGATTTCGAAGAGAAAATTCTGGTGAAAAAGAACGCCCCGGAGGTGCTGGAGGCCGCATTCAGCAGTGGAAAATGGCAGCCGGCCCGGATAGTGCTGAGCGGTAATACGGACTGTTACCAGCC
>DHLU01000199.1:3535-13175 GCA_002405435.1 Flavobacteriales bacterium UBA4660 | reverse complement strand
GTATCAATCACCAGCACGCGCATATGTTCGTGCTGGCGGATAAACTCGAGGTATTGGTGCTGAATGTTTTCCAGATATACATCCGAAATCTTTTGTTCGTACTCCCTGCCGCGTTTTCTGATGTTGCGCTGCAGATTTTCTACGTTGAGGTAGAGGTACACGAGCAGATCAGGTTTGGGAATCTGTGCCTGGACCATTGAAAAGAGACGCAGAAAAAGTTCGTATTCGTCTCCTTCCAGGTTGTTCTTGGCGAAGATCTGACATTTGTTGATGAAGTAGTCGGCCATCACCGGTTGACCAAACAGGTCGGGCTGACCATGTTCGCGGGTGAGCTGAGAAAACCGCTCTGCCAGAAAACTCAATTCCACGGGAAAAGCATACCGTTCCCGGTTTTCATAAAACTTGGGCAGGAAAGGATTGTCGGCAAATTCTTCCAGCACANNGGTATAAGCGATATTCTTCTTCCGCAAGGTGCACTTTTGCAAAAAGCAGGCACTTGGAAAAAAGGTAATCCGAAATAGTGATGGTTTGAAAAAGGTCGCGGGTTTGAAGCATATCCTTCAGTTGCTTGTACCGTTCGGCCATAAAGAACAACTCCAGCGGAAAGGCATATTGTTCGGGGTTTTCATAGAATTTGGGTAAAAACGGGTTGTCGGCAAATTCTTCCAGCACAACCCTGGCCTGGAGATCAGCAGCAATTTTCTGAACCAGTGAAGTTTTTCCTGCACCGATGTTGCCCTCAACCACTATGTACCTATACGGCCAATTCATAGTTTTTCGACCCTGGTAGTATCAGCGCATTCGGCAAGCAACTGCGTCATTGACTTGCCGGAGACCGGATGCCGCAGATCGGGTGCTATTTCAGCCATGGGCACCAACACGAATCTTCGCTCGTGCATGCGCGGATGCGGTACGTGGAGTCCACCCTCCTCCGATACCAGTTCGTCAATCAGGAGCACATCCACGTCCATTTCGCGTGACAGGTATTTTCCCGGCTGTCGGGTGCGGCCGTAAAAGTTTTCCAGTTCGGCCACCTCCTGCTGAAGCGCTGCCGGGGTGAGTGTGGTCAGCACCTCCACAACCTGGTTGAGGAATGCCGGAACCCCCTCCTCCATCTGCCACGGAGCCGTCTCATAGACGGCAGAAGTGCTGACGATGTCGCCGATATTGAACAGAATAAACATGCGGGTTTCCTCCAGGTTATCCAACCGCTCGCCGAGGTTCCCACCCAGGCTCAAAAAGACACGGTGCACGGTATTCATAGGGCTGCAAGGTAATACGGGCACTCGCCCGATGGCTTCCACTCAGGCAGACTTATGGCCTTTCGACCACGCTGCCTAACCTTTGGTGTATTCCGTTCTCCGGTAAGATTAATTCGCACGTAGATTCGTACCCAAAACGTGGAAACATGAATTTTTGGAAAACCTTACTGGCATCCCTGCTCGGATCGTTTATCGCCTTCGGACTGGTTATGCTCTTGTTTGTTGTGCTCATGATTGCAGCCATCGGGGGGGCCCTTAGTTCGGCCGGTGCCGGTGGCGGTCCGGTGGCCGAAGTCAAGCAAAAGAGTGTGCTTCACCTGGTCATTGAAAATGCGGTCGTGGAGCGCGGCAATGAAAACGAGATGGTGCTTAATCCCATCAGTCTCGAAAATACTTCAGGTATCGGTCTCGACCGATTTACTGAAGCCCTTCGCAGGGCCGGTGACGATGCCCGTATCGAGGGAGCGTTCATTGAAGTGAAAGACTTTCTAGCCGGTCCCGCCAGCCTTCGTGACATGCACAGGGCCATCAGCGAATTCAAGGAAAAGGGGAAGTGGTTGGTCGCCTACGGAGAAAACTATACTTCGGCAGGCTATTATCTCGCCTCGGTGGCCGATGAAGTATGCATGCATCCCGAAGGCATGTTTGACTGGCGGGGTATGCACGCGGAACTCATGTTTTTCAAAAACATGCTCGAGAAGGTGGGTGTAGAAATGCAGGTAATTAAAGGCCCTGATAATAAATACAAGAGTGCTGTTGAGCCTTTCATCAACGACAAGATGAGCGACGCAAACCGCGAGCAGCTCAAGGTGCTGATTGACGACATATGGTCGCATATGCTGACCGATATTGCGACTGACCGCGGGGTGATGGTGGCCGACCTGATGACGATGGCCGATTCGCTGAGCCTCTATAACCAGCAGGTTGCCGTTGACAAAGGACTGCTCAGCGGCCTGAAATACCGCGACGAGGTGATTTCCTCCATATTCCGTCGGCTCGGCTCGTCAGATTCGCTCAGCGCAGGTGCACCTGCGTCTGAAGACGACATCAATTTTATCACCTTCAACGAGTACTTCCGCACCCCCCGGGAACGCCGCGAAGGCGAACCCGCCGACCACCGCAAAGACAAGGTAGCTGTGGTCTATGCTGTCGGTGATATCACCTCGGGCGAAGGCAATGACATGACCATCGGCAGCGACCGCATCGCACGGGCACTGCGTGAGGCAAGGGAAGACGACAAGGTAAAGGCCATCGTGTTGCGGGTGAATTCACCAGGCGGCAGCGCACTGGCCTCCGATGTAATCTGGCATGAGACCAGGCTGATCCGCGAGAGCGGCAAACCGCTGGTAGTTTCCATGGGCGATTATGCAGCGAGTGGCGGCTACTACATCGCGTGCGCGGCCGACTCCATTTTCGCCAATGCTTCGACCATCACCGGCTCCATTGGTGTATTTGCGATGATGCCCAATACACAGCGCATGTGGAATGAGAAGCTCGGCATCACCTTCGACCGCTACGAGACCAACCCCTATGCCGACATGATTTCCATTACGAAACCGCTCGATCCGCGCGAAATGGAGTCCATGCAGCGGATGATCACCGATATCTACGAGGGCTTTATCAGCCGGGTAGCCGACGGAAGGAAGATGGACAACGCGCTTGCCGACAGTCTTGGTCAGGGCAGGGTGTGGTCAGGAGAAGACGCCATTGATATCCGACTCGCCGATGCCGAAGGCAACCTGAATGATGCAGTGGCCTGTGCCGCGCGCATGGCCGGTATGACAGATTACACCACGAAAGAACTGCCCGAACTGATCAATCCGCTCGATAAGCTGCTCGAGGAACTGACCGGACAAAAGAAAACCGCCCTGCTGCGGGAGACATTTGGCCCTCACTACCCGATGATTTCGACCCTGCAGCGGTTGATGGAACTGGAAGGGCCTCAGGCCCGCATGCCTTTTGACATCATCCTCCGGTGATCCATGGCCGAAAGCCGGGAAGGTGTCAGGAAACTGGCGGCGGCCGAATTGGGGCGTCCTGATCCGGACACGCTGGCGCGCCTTGAGAAACGGCCGCTGGTAGTGGTGCTGGACAACCTGAGAAGCGGCCACAATACAGGAGCGATCTTCCGCAGCGCAGACAGTTTTCTGGTACAGGAAATACAGGTCTGCGGCATCACCCCGCTGCCCGACCAGCGCGAAGTCCAAAAAAGCGCGCTCGGGGCCACGGCGACCGTGCCGTGGAAATACGTGGGTGATACGGTTCAGGCCCTTACAACCCTCAAAGCAGCAGGCTGGCACATAACCGGGGTGGAACAAACAAACCGCAGCACCCTGCTCGGGCCGGGCTTCACCCCTCCCCGCCGGCCCGTTGCCCTGGTCTTCGGCAATGAGGTCAGGGGCCTGTCAGAAGAGGTGCTGCCCCTCTGCGACGATTTTGTGGAAATACCCCAGCACGGCAGCAAACACTCGCTAAATGTAGCCGTTTGCGCCGGAATTGTGCTGTGGGAATACTGCCGGAGCTAACTAACTGCGGGAGGGCGTTGCCGAAAAGGAAGGTCTTGCTATATTTGTGAGATTCTTTGCATCGTGACCCGGTTTCTCCCCATATGCCTGCTGGCCCTGGTATGCCCCATCTTGCGAGGCCAGAAATACGATTTCTTTATTGGAGAAAATGACTGGAAATACCACCGCCATCACATTGAGTTTGGCATTGGTACTACCAATTTTCTCGGCGACCTGGGCGGCAAAGACGGCATCGGTACCAATGACCTAAAAGACCTTGAGTGGACTGAGTTTCACCTGGCCGGTTTACTGGGATATCGCTACACTTTCACCAAATGGCTCTTCGGCCGGTGTGATTTTTCCTATAGCCGCCTGGCCGGTGATGACCGACTGACACAGGAGACTTTCCGCAGCAACAGAAACCTGCACTTCAGGTCCAACGTGTTTGAGATAAACCTCATGCCCGAGTTCCAACTGCGCATAGGTGGCAAAAAAGGACACCAATACCAGTTGAACCGGGCCAACAGCAAAAAGAGCCCCTGGCGCATCCGCGGTGCCTATTTTTCCGTTTTCGGCGGACTCGGCATCATGCACCATAACCCCAAGGCCCGGCTGGGAAATACCTGGTACGAATTGCACCCACTGCGCACCGAAGGCCAGGGCTTGCCCGGCGGTCCGGAAGAATACAACCTGTGGAGGCTTAATGTACCCGTTGGCGCCAACTTTATGTTGCGCGCCCAGCGGCAATGGTTGTTTGGTTTTGAGGTGACCTACCGGTTCACTTTCACCGACTATCTCGACGATGTGAGCACCAATTATTTCAACCCCTACGACCTTGCGCTCTACCAGCAGGGCTCAGACCTGGCCGATATTGCTGCCTACCTGAGCAATCCGGCGCTTGGACTTACCAGCGGAGGGCTTCCTGATATCGCCACGGCACCCGGTCAGCAGCGCGGTGATCCCCGCGACAATGACGCTTACTTCTATGTGATGTTCAAGGTGGATTATATGCTCATGCAGCAGGACAGTTTCAAAAAACCGAAGACCAACGGAAGGGGATCCTTCAGGCGCGTCCGCTCTGCAAAACCCATGCGCTTCTAAACGAATCTACCGCGCAATCACCAGCCTTTCCCTGGCCCACCGTTCGCCCTTTCTGGCCCTGATGAAGTACAATCCCGAGGGAAAATCAGTGACATCCAGTGTCAGGGTCTGACCGGGAAGTTCTCTTCGCATCAGCCATTTTCCGCTGTTATCGGTGAGCCACAACTCATCGGGAGCATCCGATGTTTCTACCACCACATCGATCCTGGCCGGATTGGGCCTCAGTGTCAGGGACAAGGCCGCTGGGGTATCCGGATTGAAGGGGTCTTCCAAAAGATCTGGCACGACCGGCAGCGCAGTTTCATCGGGACAACCGGCGAAATAGGTATACTGACTGATAATGCGCAGCAACAGTTCATTCAGGGCTTCGACCTTGTAACGGTTGGTACTCGGTGCCGTGTGGCTGTTTCCTATTCCGCTGTGGTCGGTCAGAAAGGCATAGGTACCATTGGTAGCCAGCGCCAGCGAGCGCATCAGGTACTCGAGGCTTTTGTCATCACTGAAGTCCACACCGCTGCTGACCAGCGGAACGATGCGAATGCCTGAGGCCGCTGCCCGAACCGTTGCAGCATGCAACTTGTCAATCACTTCCTGTTCCCTGCCCGGGCATTCATCAAGCACCATAAACATAATACGGGCACGGGCAGCCGGACGCCAATCCATAGCCATGGCCTCCGTCATTGCCACTTCGACGGCTTCGATACCCCCTTCTGCCGCCGCTTGCTGGCGTATAAAATCGCGTGTTACCGCCAGGCTTGTACTGAAGGGCGAGGTTCGCGTGGTGTACGAATTGCCCTGGCACCGGTAAAAGATGCTCCCCGTGCGGATTTCGAGGTCGGTGTTTTCAGCGGCAGTCCTGCCAATAATGTCGTCAAGTTCGGCCTTCAGGTAATCTATTTCGTCGCCCATAGAGCCCGTGGCGTCAACGCACCAGAGTATGTCGACATCACCCGAAACTCCACAGGCTACGGGCATGGTAACGGCATTGATGCCTTTTGTAATCGGTCTGATTTTTTGAATCCAACGGTGTTCGTCACCGGCTGACACCTTAATACTGGCGGCTTCGCGGGGGTCGGAAGGACTGAACATCCTGTTCCAACATTCGGCTATGCCATTGTTGTCGGTGACCGCTGTCCAAAGGACGGAGCCGTCTGTCGAAAACAATTCTACCCGGGCACCTGGAAGGGGAGTGCCCCTGTCGGTCTGCACGGCGGTGCAGTAACGCTCACGGGGATATAGCTGCCATTGCTGCTGGAAAAGGCCCAGTTCATTGGCGGCGATGTCTTCCCACAGACGCCATTTGGAGAAATCGTGTATCTCCCCGGCCGTGAGTAAGCCCGCGCGAACCGACGGCCCCTGCGCCCTGACATCTTCTTCCCTCTCTTGTTCAACACCTTCCAGGGTCAGGCTAAGTGTCTTCATGTAATCACTCCCTATGCTTTTTACGAGGCCTTGCATGGCAGGCACTTCGACACATTCGAAAATGACGGAAGGTTCAGGTTTCTGTGTAGAAAAGGTCTCTGATTCTACAGCCGGGACATCGGCTGATGGCGGCAGGGGAACTTCGGCTGAGGTTTTTTGGCTTTCGGGCGCAGGGCGCTGCTTGACAGGATAGGGCTGCGGTCGGGCGTCGCGCGCGCATGATTCCCAAAGGAGTGAACACCCCAGGAGGGTGGCAAGGAAGAAGACGTGAGTGTGTTTCATGGCATCAGGTATTGCGTTTGGTAAAGGTCTGCCGGCTACAATGCTCAGGCCGTTGTGCGACAGGGACGGAGGTCCGGCAGACACTTTTCAGGAGATTGTTACAGGTCAGCAGCGCGGGGGTTCAACACATTTTCGCCCGACCGCTCTTACCCCCGCGTTTGCCAACGCCGGACACCAAAAAAAAAAACCCTCCACGTGGGAGGGCTTTTTCAGACTGTGGCGTCAAATTATTTAATCGCGTCGCGGAAATTTCTAAATTCAAGGTCCTTCGCGGCTTTGGTACTAAGCGACGGATCTTTGGAAATCGCGCTCTTGGCATGTGTGCCGACCCCTGTGGTATCGTTGCCACGGGCAGCGATGATAGCCTTGAGGTAATCAGCAATGGCACTGTTATCGCCGCTTGCTCCGAGATCAGCAGAAGCACCGGAGAGATCTCCGTTGAGCATCTTGGCAAGAGCAGAGTTGAATGTTTTGTAGCCAGACATGGTGTTGACGGCAGAAGCATAGTCACCGTTCTGGATGTTGATGAGACCCTGGTTATACTTGGCCTCTCCGGATCCGGATTCTTTGAAGAGCGTAAGGGCCTTTTTGCGGTCGCCTTTCACGCGGGTTGCTACACCCATATTGTTGCTGGTGATGGCTTCTTTCTTCTGACCGTAGGCTTTGGTCCACTGGGCGTCGGCATCGCCTGACTTACCCTGCTGGAAGTACACGCTGCCAAGGTTGTTGGTAGCTCTCCAGTCAGCTGTGCTGCGTGTTTGAGCCTCCTTGTATATAGAAGCCTTCAGTGAGAGGTCTTCCGTCAGCGTGGCAGCCTTCATCAGTTCTTCGTAATCCAGCACAGAAGCGTTGGATGAAGAGAGTGTTTTCAGTTCGGCATCGCTGTAGCCTTCCTGGTTATAGTAAACGCGAATGATGCAGCGGCGGAGGGCCGGGAAAATATCCTTCTGAATTTCAACGTAGGTCTTGGAGATGTTCTTGATTTCCTGCTCGCGGCTGTTGAGGTCGCTGGTCTTTTCGAGGATACGGATGATTATATCGCGATCCTGAATACCACTGGCTTGCATGGCTGCGCGGAATCCTTCCCAGTCTTCACCTTTCGGATTCAGCTGGAAGAGATTTTCAGCAAGGAAACCCTCCATCTTATTGCGCTTCACCAGATCATTAAGCGCTTTCTTTCCAGACTCAGCGCGTTCGCCCGCCAGGTTATCGTTGAGGAAAATTTCTCCTTCGGGAGAGGCATAGGACTGAAATTCGATTTTGGTAATGACCATTTTCGGATTAGCCTGCACCTGCTTGAAGAATTCAGCGAGTGCCACCATATCGGCATCACTGCTCTCCTTCGGCTTGAGCACACTTGAGTTATAGTCGAAATTGATCACCGCCTCGGTGGTGAATGACTTGGTGCGCACAAACTGGTCAGCGGCGAACATTACCTTGTCGTCGGCCTTCATCAGGTAAGGCGTGGTAATTACACCGTCTGCCACCGCGATGGGAGGGAAACTGGCTGACTTGCTGCCCATACTGCCGTTTACACGCAACTCGAGCTTGCTCTCCTCCATGGAGGGAGAGTAGGCAATCTTATCGGTGTAGCTGAAACTCTTTCCTGCCTTGTAGGGGATAACGTCTTTGAAATTACCTGCGGCCTTTTCACCCTGGTAACCCTGCATTTTGAATTTGGCCTCTCCGCCTGAATAGGTCAGCACCGGAGTGGACTCAGCGATTACTTTCTTAGGGAAATACTTTTCGGGAAACCGTCCGGAGATGGTAATCTCGACGCTATCGCCGTGCACCTCGAGCGGATTCGGCTCAGCCTTGGCACCGAGTTCATCGATGCGCTTCTGCATGGTTTTGAGGTTGGCACATGCCGCGAGAACGAACGTGGAAACCACGGCCACTGAGTGTATGTACAGATTGTTCTTCTTCATGATATACCTATATTATTGAGTACTACTTACAAATCGGTTGCAAAACTAAGCTGAGCGCACCATTACACAAGCGTTTTTCGACCTATCGGGGTCGGTTTATCCACAAGAGTATAAGCATATACCTCAGGCCTTGAGGTCATTGGCCTTCAGTACGACCCCCATAGAGCAGAATTTCTCTATGCGCTGCCGGTTTCTTTCGGCCGTATCCATAGGAATAAGCACATCGAGGGCCTTGTTGATCTCTTTCCTGACCGATTCAAACATGGCTGCCGGATCGTGATGGGCGCCGCCGACCGGCTCGCGGATAATTCCGTCGATCAGCCGGTTGGAAAGCATGTCTTCAGCCGTGAGTTTCAACGCATTAGCGGCGTCTACCTTGTGATCCCAGTTGCGCCAGAGTATGGAGGAGCAAGACTCCGGGCTGATCACCGAGTACCATGTGTTTTCCAGCATGAGCACCCGGTCACCGATACCTATACCGAGTGCACCGCCGCTGGCGCCTTCTCCGATGATAATGCATACCACCGGCACCTTGAGGCGCATCATTTCGTAGAGGTTTCGGGCGATGGCCTCGCCCTGACCACGCTCTTCGGCCTCCAGTCCGGGAAATGCACCCGGCGTATCAATGAAAGTGACCACCGGCTTGTTGAATTTCTCAGCCAACTTCATGAGCCTCAACGCCTTGCGGTAACCCTCCGGATTGGCCATGCCGAAATTCCTCATCTGGCGCAGCTTGGTGGTATTTCCTTTTTGTTGGCCGATGAACATAATACTCCTTCCGTCCATCCAGCCAAATCCGCCCACCATCGCCTTGTCGTCCTTCACGGTGCGGTCGCCGTGGAGTTCCACAAAGTCATGGCCGGTGAGGTGTTCGATATACTGAAGCGTATAGGGCCGGTCGGGGTGGCGGCTTACCTGCACCCGTTGCCAGGGATCGAGGTTGGCATAGATCTCCCGGGTTTTTTCCTGGATGGCCTTTTCGATGTCGCGGATAGCGGTCGACATATCGACCGTGGTCTTGACCTCAGTCTCGCGCATCTTTACCAGCTGCTCATTCAGTTCCTTGATGGGCGCTTCAAATTCGAGGTAATTGGTAGACATATTTCCGGGTATTTAAACAGGACAAAAGTATCGAATCAGG
>DHLU01000199.1:0-3395 GCA_002405435.1 Flavobacteriales bacterium UBA4660 | reverse complement strand
CAGGGGCCGCCGCGCGCAGGACGTTGTCGGTTAGCGGCCGACAAGAAACTGCCTGATTTCGTGCAGCGCCCGGGCCCGGTGACTGATCAGGTTTTTTTCATCCAGCGCCATCTCGGCAAAGGTGCGGGATGAACCTGCGGGCACAAAAAGCGAATCGTAGCCGAAACCCTCACCACCCCGCGCTTCCCGTCCGATGGTGCCATGCACCCTTCCGTGGAAATAGTGGTGATGTCCTTCGCTGATGAGGCAGATGACGGTGTGAAAGGCAGCCCTGCGGTCGAGGTGGTGCTGCATTTCCCGAAGGAGTTTCGAGCGGTTGGCGGCATCGTCAGGTTGCGCGGAGGCATAGCGGGCCGAATGCACGCCCGGCGCCCCGTTGAGTGCGTTCACTTCAAGCCCGGTATCGTCGGCAAAGCAGGGAACACCCAGCCTGTCCCAGGCGTATTGGGCCTTGAGGCGCGCGTTGCCCGCGAGGCTGTCTTCTGTTTCTTCAATTGTGGCCTGCAGGCCGACGTGCTGAAGCCCGATGACGCGCACCACACCCGCCAGGTAGGCGTTGACTTCACTCACCTTATGGGCATTGCCGGATACAAACAACAATTCTTTCATTGCCGGTAGCGGTATCTTTTGATTTTTCCGAGCGGAGTTCTCTCCAGTTGTTCGACAAAACGGATTTCTTTCGGACATGAATGGGCCGGGAGCAGCTCTTTAGTGCGCTGCAGGAGGGCTTCTGCACGCTCCGGGCTCCACGGGGTATCTTCAAAGGTTATAACCACCCGGGAGCCGAGCCGGTCATCGGGTACACCATGCACCACAACGGGCACGGAGACCAGCGCAGCCAGACGTTCTTCGACCACCGAAGGAAATACCTTGACCCCACCGCTGTTGATCACTTCATCGTACCGTCCGAGGAAGGTAAAATGGTTGTCACCTGCGAGATCCACCACATCGTTGGTCACCACGGTCTGGTGGTCGAGGTGGGCGGCATCGATAACCAGGCATGAGCGGTCGTCGGTAGAAAAGCGCACCCCGGGAAGTGCGCGATACACCATGGTTTCGGTCGCTGAGGTCCATTCGCATGCGGCCACATGGCTGCATGTTTCGGTCATGCCGTAGGTACTGATCAGCCGGCTGGGCGAGCCGTGCACATGTTGTTTGAGGCTGTCGGTGATTCCTGCGCCTCCGACCAGCGTGTTTTTAATGCGTGAGCGTGATGCAGCCGACATGCCATGAAGTTGCATCGGTGTAACAGCAGCAATGTCGACGGACAGGTCGCGCGGTACCTCGGGGGCTGCGGAGGGCGCTTGCCAGTGAAGGTGCCAGCCCAGCGCGAGGCTGCGAATAATCATCATCTTGCCGCCAATACCGGTTGAAGGCAGAGGCAACCAGGCCATGGATCCTGGTGCGAGACCCAGCCAGTCGGCTGTAAGCCGGGCGCTGCCCGTGAGCCAGTGTTTCGGCAGGGTTACCGGCTTCGGATCACCCGTACTTCCACTGGTATAAACCACCATTTCCTTCGTTGGCGACAGCCATTGTAGTATGAGCAGAAAATGCTGCTTCTCCCAGACGGGAGCCTCGCGCATTTTTCTCCACGCCCAGGTTTCAAGTCCCTGATGCGTGAATTCCATCCCTTGAATGAAATACGATTTCACGGGTGAAAGATAGCGCGCCAGGCCGGGCCCGGCGTGGCGCTAAACATGAGCTGTCCGGATGCCACTGCCAGCGGTGAAAACAGGTTGTTGGTAAACAGCGCGCCTGTGCCCAGTCCCTGAAAAACCGGGGTATCAAACTGCGAGAGCCATTGGGCTATCACAAACAGTCCACAGCTGCTTTCCAGCGCTGAGGTGACCCACCATCCGATTCCCCGCGCATCGGCCAGTTCAATCCACTCTTCGCATACCTTAAGGCCTCCGAGCAACGTGGGCTTCAGTACCACAAATTCGGGAGCGGTTTCCTCAAGCAGCTTTATTCTGGCTGCCGTATCGCGGCAACCGATGAGTGACTCATCAAGCGCTACAGGCACGATGCCCGATGCGGAAAGTTCGCGCAGCATGGTGTGCGAAAACACCGGCTGTTCGACAGAGTGCAGTCCGACCCGGGCGAGCCTGCGCAATTTTTCCTTTACGGCCGCTGCCGGAAGTTTATCAAAGGCGCCGTTGGCATCTACCCTGATTTCCACAGCCGGGTCCATGGCCCTGATGGCCTCAAGCACCCCGCACTCCTGTTCAAAACCGAGTGCGCCGACCTTGACTTTTATGCACCTGAAGCCCTGCCTGAGTTTTTCGGTGGCTTCCTGTAACATGGCCTCGCTGTCATTCATCCATACCAATCCGTTTAAGGGAATCGTTTTACCGCGAAGCAGCGGTGGATCTTGCGCGTATTGGTGTTTAGAACCGTAGGTAATGTCAAGCAGGGCGGCTTCCACGGCAAACTGCATGGCATTAACCTGTGCTGCGCGCTTGAGCAGTTCGTGGGTGCTGAGCGTCACGCCGTCGAGAAGTTGTACCAGCCGGGCCACCTCGTCAGGACGTTCGGCACTGAGACCAAAGAGGGGAGCACATTCGCCGAGCCCCCTGTTACCTGCGGCATCTTCCAGCTCAACATACCAACACGGGCGGGTGGTCAGCGTATCGCGCGAAGTTTTTGCCGGTACCCTGAAGGAGAGTTCCCGAGGCAAGATGCGCACCTTCAACGTGCCAGACACACTCATTTCTGGTTATTGCTCGAGATGCGTTTCATCAACCATTCGGTAGGACCAAGGACATTGATTTTTCTTTTCCAGAAGCGCACAAACCAGACAATCAACAGCACGTTGATCACGATAAAGCCGGCGATACCCCATTTGGTCTTAAAAACCGGATTGAATGCACTTATTGAAATAGCCCCCAATATCATTTGAAAGGTCAGCATGCTCCATTTGAGGCTGGCTGTTTCTTCTATCCACTGGATGAATTTGCCCTTTTCAATTTTTCGCAGGTAATAGTTGCAGGCATTGCTGAGCAGCCCGCAGCAGCCAATTCCGAATACCACAAAAGCCGGCATAAACAGTTTTTGGTTGAGCGGAAAATAATTGCCTACAAATAGTTCTTCCTTGTCCTGAAAAACGCCATGGCAGAAACTCTGCACAAGCAGCGACATCAGAATCCACACCACGTAGAGCAGGTTTGAAGGGGCCAGCATTCCCCTGACCTGCACATGACCACGTCCATGGATGATACCGGCGAGGAAAAAAATGATCCAGGGAAAGACAGAGTAATAACCATTGAAAAAGACGAAGGAGACCAGGTCTTTAAGGCCACTGCCTTCGAGGCTGAAACCGGTGAATACAACAGAAGCCCTTACCTCCATGAATGAGAGAAACCCGACAGCCAGCACGACACATAACGCCGAAAAAA
>DHLU01000063.1 GCA_002405435.1 Flavobacteriales bacterium UBA4660 | reverse complement strand
GACAGTTTAGCAAACTGTTGGTTTCAGCCACTCACCCACCTCTCCTGAATAAGGGGCGTTGTCTGGCGGCCAGACCGCGCCAACACCCTGTTGTGCATCCGGATGCTACCCCGGTTTCACACAGTTCCAAAACAGGAGAACCTTGAAAATCAAACAAATAATCTTTCTGCGTTCGAGGAACGCCTCGTTTTGGGGACGGCAAATGTAATTAGTTCCGCCGGAAGGTGAGCGCGGAAAATATTTTGGCGTTCAGCGAACGAAGAGTTCATCGCAAAAGAGCCAACTCTGACTGCCCGCAGCGTCGTGCCAATCGGGGTTGCGGCCGAGGCTGAGTGCCGACATTTTTATGAAGCGGGCCTGAACAGATTCAAAGCGTGCGGAGACCTCCACGATGGATTCGCCTTTGCTATCGGCTGCACAGGGGGCGGGTTTCACGGCTACATCCTTCCAGGTGGTGCCATCGTTACTCACCGCGTAACTCACCTTTTCGGGTCTGAAAATCCAGGCGTTGGTATAGTGGTACCACCGGGTGTTGAGGTAAGAAACCGGTTGCACGGAGCCCAGGTCAACCGTCACTTCCATGTTTTCGCCCTGCACGGCCTGCCAGCCCTCATCCCTGAAGCTGATGCCACCGAGGCGTCCGTCGGTCATTCCACCCGGGCCGCCTCCCGGATAGCTGCTGTTGACCGCATAGCTGAGCGATACGGGCATGCCGGCCGCGCGGTGGGCGCAGAAGAATGCATGCGGGGTCGCATTGCCGCTAAAGGCACTCCCGGCCTGGGGTTCGATGCGCACCTCGGAGGCTCCTGTGACACGATGTATTTCTGAGACTGGCTGAGAGGGTCCGAATACACTTTCACGGTTGGTGCTGCTCCATTCCTGCAGCGGAAGATCGCGTGCCTGCCATTGTACGGCAATGCCCTCGACGACAGGCGTTGCGGACACCTCAACAGCTCCGGGCACCACCTTGCCGGTGATGGTTGCCGGCACGGAGGGAAATCCGTAGCGGACGCCTCGTGCCTCGAGCCATGGATAGTGCGCGTTGACCCGGGTGTAAAAAGCCCCGTAGTCGCGTGATACCGGATAGGTCCACAACACTTCTGCCATGGCGAGCATGCGGGGGAAAACCTTTTCATCCAGCGTTTCGGGCAAGATGTGTTCGGTCCAGAGGTTGCATTCGCCGCCCATGACCAGGTGTGCGGCCTCATCGGCGATACCCTGCAGCGGATCAAAACTGTACACCCTGCCGAGGTCAATACTGCTCAGTGGGTAGTCAAAGTAGCAATGGCTGGTGGGTGACATGATCACGCGGTGACCGAGGCTCACAGCCGTCTGGCCGCCTTCGGTGCCACGCCAGCTTTGTACACAGGCATTTTCGGGTAGTTCCGACTCCACAATTTCGTCCCATCCGATCATCACCTTTCCCCTTTCAGAGAGCATACCGGCGACGCGCCTGAGGAAATAGCCCTGCAGGTCGAGCGGTGTTCGCAGTGCATTTGCTTTCATTCTCCGCTTGCACTTGCTGCATTCTTCCCAGCGAACATGAGGAGCCTCATCACCTCCGATATGGATGAACTTCGAGGGAAATAATGCGCAGACTTCGTCAAGTACCTTTTCGATGAACTGAAAAGTGGAATCGTTTCCTGCGCAATAGATATCCTTAAACACACCCCATTCATTGCGAACGCTAATGCTTTCACCCGTGCAGCCGAGCCAGGGATAGGCGGCAATAGCAGCCGAACTGTGTCCGGGCATTTCGATTTCCGGCACTACCTGAATATACCGGCTGGCGGCATAGGCTACGATTTCGCGGATGTCGTCCTTGGAATAGAATCCCCCATAGCGTTTGCCATCGGGCTCTATTCTCCATGCGCCGACCTCTGTCAGTTTCGGGTAGGCATCAACCTGAATGCGCCAGCCCTGGTCTTCGGTGAGGTGCCAGTGCAGCGTATTCATTTTGTAGCTGGCCAGCAGGTCGATGTATTTCATAACCACTTCCTTGGGCATAAAATGTCTGCCGCAATCGAGCAGCATGCCCCGGTGTGCGAATGCGGGCTTATCCTGAATCTGCATGCAGCCTACCTTGACAGCAGCGCCTTGCGGGGTACCTGAAAGTTCAATGTATTGCACCAGGGTTTGCAACGCATAAAACAGACCGGCCGGTCCGCTGCCGTTGACCACGATGGCAGAGGGTGTGATGCCCAGGGTGTAGGCTTCGTTGCTGCTCCTGATCATCAGCGGATCTATCCGCATGTTGGGGGTTTTCGGAATTTCGTTGCGCAGTTTTTCGAGGTCGGCTTCGGGACTGCAGTTCAGGAGCATCATTTTTCCGCCTGAGGGTCCTGCGCTCATTGGCGCCAGGCTGGTGGTGATGCCGTGGTGTGTCTTCAGCCAGTCGCGGAAATATTCGGCATGCGTAAGGGCATGTTCTCCGTAGAGCACCTGTACTTCGCCATCGAAGACAAATTCGCCTTCAGCGGGTCTAATGGAATTCGGGGCCGGAATCAGCGCAGGCTGGGCAAAACCGCTCAGCGAAACAGCAAGGCCCATCAGCAGGCACAGTAGGTTTTTCTTCATGGAATCTGCTTCAGCAGGTCGTTAAGAGGATCGGAGTCTTGCAGGGGAACAAAGGTTGAAAAGGCTCCGAGGTATCGGTATTCACGTGAGGGCAATTTTACAGTGAATACCGAACAAAAGAAGTAGTTGCTGCGCGAGAGGCGCTCGCCGGCTAATTGGTTCACTGCGAGCTCGACCATGCCCATGAGCGCGGGATTTTGGGCTTCCAGGCCCTGAGATTCCAGCGCAGTGGCTACCCGTTCCGTCGCCTTGTTTCTGAATGCATCCAGGTCAGGATTGGTGAGCCAGGCGATGAAGAGCATGAGGAAAAATATGGGCAAGGTAAGTTTGAGTGCTGTGCGGAGCATGTCAGGAAATTGATGAGAGACCAAAGATAGCGGCTACGGCCATGGCTGCAGTTTCCGTGCGCAGCCTGCGCGGACCGAGGCTGATTCCTGCAGCGCCGAGTTCTTCGGCCCGGTCGATTTCGCGCATAGAGAAATCACCTTCAGGTCCAATAAGTACGAGCACCTTACCCGTTACCGATGTCAGCGCTTCCAGTTCTTTTCTTTCGCGGTGCGACGAGCAATGCGCGATGAACCTGTGTACGGCATCTGATTCGCGCAGCACAGCCTCTAGACTGAAGGGACCGCGGATAACAGGAAGGTGCGTTCCGCGGCTTTGTTTAAGTGCAGCCAATGCAAGCCGGTCGAGCCTTTCGATGCGTGCGGTGGTTTTTTCTGAATGGTCGCAGTGGAGCAGCCAAATCTCATTCACACCGAGTTCGACGGCTTTTTCTATGCACCATTCGAGCCTGTCGGCGTTTTTTGTGGGGGCGATGGCGAGGCTTAGCGGAGAGACGGGCGACACATGGTCTGCAGGCATCCCCACGATCAGCTCAGCCTCATGGCGGTCTGTGAAGTGAATCTCCGCGCGGAATACATGGCCGTGACCATCAGTCACATTGACAGGGGCGCCGTTTTTCAGCCGCAGGGCTTTACCCGCGTGGCGCGCATCATCCTGTGCGAGCGTGCACCGCGCACCTGGCGCGGCATCCGCATGGTAAAAATGATGGAGGTCGGTCGGCATAATCAATTTTCTGGTTTCAGGGTTTTCATTTTTTCACTGAATGTCCAGGCGAGCAGTTTGGCCCTGTTGACGGCGGCATCCGCTTTTTCTCCGGTGAAGTATGCCTGCACCGTTTCGGTAAAAAGGGCAAGCCAGCGGTCAAAGTGTGGCTTGCCAATGGACAAATGCCTGTGTTTATCGAATACATTGGTCGCATAGCCGGCTTCACCAAGCAGCACAAAGGCCCAGAAAGCGACCATGCGTGGTTTGTGTTCGGCAAAGTCAAGGTCTTTAAAGTGCGGAGCAAGCAAGTCGTCATGCACCACCCGGTCATAAAACCGGTCAACCAGCTGCACCAGGTCCTGCCTATTTTCAATTTCTTTTGTCATTGGCCCACCAGGTGAGAGAAATCAATCCGCCTGCATACGGTTCAAGAAAATTCCAGTTAGCGATGAGCGCTATACCCAGTCTGAGGTCTCCGGAGAGTGAAACACCCGCTTCTGCCTGAAAGGGAACGCCGATGGTCAGCCGCGATTTTTTAATGAATTCTCCGGGGTCATCATCGTCGCAATACCACCGCTGCATCAATCCCATGCCTGCCATGGCTGAGAGGTAGTATTTGTCGTTGCCATAACCGTCACCCCACATGATACCGCCTTCGATGGAGCGGCTTCTGCTGACCGTGCATGAGTCCTTTGGCCCGGTGATGAGTTCCTGAGAATAGCCCAATCGGAATCCCGTCACGATTTGGTCGCTGCGGCGGGCCTGCCAGGCCATGGCGGAGTAGCTCAGGTAATCGCCGCTGTGTACGCCTACGCCTCCCCCACGCCACCGCTTGTCTTTGAGTGGGTTGGGAGCGGGCTGGGCGAATGAACTCATTTCAGTGAATAGGGAAAGGCACAGCAGCACTCGCCACATCACCGGAAGCAGCGGGCGGCTGGGTGGCCGGTCATTGCTGCAAGGGGCAGCAAAAATCTTGAAGCGCGCTTGTGGATAGTCCTTCATTTCATATCGATATTGGGCCATGTAACGCCATAGTCTGGCAAGGTGTTGTGCTCGCCCACCGAACGCTAAGACAATAACGCCGACCAAAAGTTTGCCATACCGGACGGGAAAAATTCCCAGGGTATGGGGTTGCGCACCGTTCACTTGCTGAGGGCGTGCAGGTATCGCACGTGATGCGTCTCCAACCGGATAATATTTTTTCGGCCATAACAACTGTCGGCGTAATTTGGTGAATGCGCACATCATATGCCGCTGAGGCCACTAAGTGCGTCTTCGATGATCTGCAGCGCGGCATCGGTTTCTTCTCTGGTGATGGTGAGCGGCGGTGCAATGCGGAACGACCAGGGACAGGAAAGAAACCAGAATGTAATAAGCCCCTGGTCCATACAGGTATTCACCACGTGTTGAACCGCCTCGGCGCCGCGGAGGTCGATAGCGAAATAGTAGCCGATCTGCCTGACTTCGCGCACTGCACGGTGTGCAGCAAGACGACCGGCGATGTAATGACCGTTTTCGCGCACAAATCCGAGGTTGATCTCTTCGGCATACACTTCGAGTGTGGCCGCCACGGAGGCGCACACGAGCGGATGCCCTCCAAAGGTGGTGATGTGTCCGAGTTCGGGTGCACTGGCCAGTTGTTCCATGTGGCTGCGCGCACTGACCATGGCCCCCACCGGAAGTCCGCCTGCGAGCGCCTTGCCGGCAGTCAGTATGTCTGGCACGAATCCGAATTGGCTGAAAGCCCACATACTGCCGGTTCGGCCCATGCCGCATTGAATTTCATCGCAAACCAGCAGGGTTCCGGTTTCATCGCACCTGCGCCGCAGTGCCTGCAGGTAGGCGGCGCCCGGAATGCGCACGCCGGCATCGCCCTGCACGGTTTCGATGATGACCCCTGCGACCGATTCATCAATGCGGTTGAGTTGATCGTGGTCGCCCGGATCTATAAAACGTACCCCCGGCAGCAATGGCCGGAATGCCGATTTTTTTCTTTCGTTGGCGCTCACCGAAAGCGAACCCAGCGTATTGCCATGGTAGGCCCCTTGAAACGCCACAAGATTGGGCCGGCCCGTTACCCTGCGGCTGAGTTTGATGGCGGCCTCATTGGCCTCCGTGCCGCTGTTGACGAAGTAGCAGGTATCGAGCGGGGCAGGCAGGGTAGCTGCCAGCGCACGGGCGGCGCGGGCCTGCGGTTCGAGCAGAAATTCGCCATATACCATGGCGTGCAAGTACTTTTCACTTTGGGTCCGGATGGCGTCAATGACCTTGCGGTTGCCATGGCCGATGTTGTTGACGCCAATGCCCGAAATGAAGTCGAAGTACCGTTTCCCTTCCTGGTCATAGAGGTAAATACCCGATGCCCGTTCGATACTGAGGGCGAGCGGGTGCCACGTGGTTTGTGCCAGGTGGCGGTCGAAGAGAACCGCATTGTGTTCCATGCGGGAAAGGTAAAAAAAGCCGCGGCAATCATGCGGAACGGCAACATGAGGCGGTATTTCTCAGCCCACCAAACCGGCTGCTTTCCTAAGTCCTGTTGCAGACAGTGCACCGTAACCTCCTTCAACATTGATGAGGTTGTCGTAACCCCTTGCCTGTAAGATGGAGATGAAAATGACTGAGCGGTAACCGCCGGCGCAATGCACCAGTGCCGGTTTTTCCCGCGGAACGTCAGCGAGGTGCTCATTGATAAAATCGAGGGGCGCATTGATGGCATCTTCAATGTGACCGGACTCAAATTCGCCCGGACGGCGCACGTCAATCAGTGGCGTCGGTGCCGATGTGAGGCGGGCTTCCGCTTCCGCTGCGGTGAGACTTTCCACCACAGCCACTTCCCTGCCTGCCGCCTTCCATGCCTCCATGCCACCCTGCAAGAAGCCCAGCGTATTGTCGTAACCGACGCGGCTCAGCCGGATGCCCACCTCTTCTTCCCTGCCCTCCGGGGCAATAAAGATGATGGGTTGTGCGAGGTC
>DHLU01000258.1 GCA_002405435.1 Flavobacteriales bacterium UBA4660 | reverse complement strand
ACTGAAAGGGCTTGGAGTGGCCATGATCACCCCGTTTAAGAAGGACCTGACCATTGACATTCCCGCTTTGAAAAGGCTCACAGATCACCTCGTGGAAAATGGAGCTGACTACCTGGTCGTCATGGGCACCACCGGTGAATCGGTCACCCTCGACAAGGAAGATAGAAAACTCGTGCTGGAAACGGTGCTGGCCACCAATGCCGGCAGAAAACCCGTTGTTCTCGGTGTCGGAGGCAACAATACCTACGAACTCACCCTGCAACTCGACCGGCTAGATACCAGCGGCCTGAGTGCCATACTCTCCGTTTCTCCCTACTACAACAAGCCTACACAAAGCGGACTGTTTGAGCACTACAAAACCCTGAGCGAACACAGCAAACTTCCCATTGTGCTTTACAATGTACCCGGCCGCACCGCCAGCAACATGACACCGGATACCGTTTTGCGCATTGCATTTGACTGCCGCAACGTGATCGGTATCAAGGAAGCCTCCGGCAACATGGAGCAGATTATGACCATCATAAGGGAAAAGCCAAAACATTTTATGGTGATTTCCGGCGATGATGCCATCACGCTGCCCTTGCTGGCCGCCGGCGCCGATGGCGTGATCTCGGTGGTAGGCAATGCCTTTCCGCGCGAATTTGGCGCCATGGTGCTCCACGGACTCAAAAATGAATTTGCCGAAGCGCGCCACCTGCACTACCGCCTCCTGCCGATAATTCAGCAACTGTTTGTGGAAGGTAACCCGGCCGGAATTAAGGAGGTGCTGGCCCACCTGGACCTGTGCGACAACTACCTGCGCCTTCCGCTCGTACCGGTGTCGCAGCCGACCAGCGAAAAACTGAGGCGACTGCTGATTGATGAAGACTTCATCAAATAAATTCCGTGGCAGAACCGCTCAAAAACGGCTATTCCCCGGCGTTTAGCAGACAGGTGTGCGCACTGCTGGCCGAGGCCTGCAACACATTTAACAGGAAACTGTTTCTGGCTTCTGTCAGCGGCAGGGTATGGGAAGAGGCCGCGCTCAAAACGCGTACAGCACTGATGGCACAGGCCATGCAAGCTGCCCTACCGGGTGATTACAGAACACAAATCAGTGTGCTGCTCAAGGTGGCCCCGAAAGTCAATGCAGGCTTTTACGGAACGATATTCCCCGAATTTGTCGCCCTCTACGGAACCGGTCACTGGGACCTCAGCATGAAGGCACTTGGTGCTTTTACGCCTTTCAGCACTTCCGAATTCGCCATTAGGCCTTTTCTCGAACAAGATCCGCAGCGGGCCCTCAACCAAATGAAGGCGTGGAGCCTTGATAAAAACGAACACGCCAGGAGATTAGCCAGCGAAGGTTGCCGACCCAGGCTTCCCTGGGGACAGCGGGTGCGCTTTCTCAGCGAAAACCCGGGCGCCGTAATTGGAATTCTTGAACACCTCAAAGAAGACAGCAGTGCATACGTGCGCAAAAGTGTCGCCAACAACCTCAACGACATTTCGCGCGACCATCCCGCTCTTGCGCTGGAGACCGCAGCACGGTGGATGGGCAAAAGCGATGTCACCGACCGCATGGTCAGCCATGCGTTGCGCACCCTGCTCAAACAGGGCGACCGCAAGGCCCTGAACTTGCTTAAGGTTTCGCCAAAGACCCGAGCCTCCATCGTCAACCTGCAGGCCGACAAATCGGTGCGGATCGGCGGAACACTCCATTTTGCCTTCACCATCAACCAGCCCGCTGCCAGACCTGAACGATTGCGATTGGAATATGCCATCGACTTTGTGAAGGCAAAGGGCGATTCCCGTCCCAAAAAATTCTTCATCGCCCAACGTGACTACCAACAGGGTGAACATGAACTGCACCGCAAAAGAAGTTTTTCGCAATTCACTACACGCACCCATTACCAGGGACCGCATACCCTGTTGCTCTACATCAACGGAAAGCAGGCCGCACAGCGGGGCTTCTCGGTAACCGCATGATGACCAGACCGGCCCGGTGCATGCGGCCGGATGCACTAATCCGACAGCGCTGCCAGCACATGGTCAGGACAACGCACCGGTTTGCCCGATTCTTTGTCTGTAAAAACCAATACGGTGTTGGCTGAATTGAGCAGCACAGCGCCACGGTGCGTTTCATATTCAAATTCAAGGCGAGCACCGGGAAGGTCAGGGATCACGGTCTTGATGACCAGTTCATCGTCGTAGTGTGCAGGACGAAAAAAACGCACCGCGTAAGACATTACCGGGAGCAGTATGCCACTGTCTTCAAGGCTGCGGTAGGTGATGCCGGCTGCGCGGAGCATCTCCACACGGGCCACCTCAAAGTAGGTCGCATAATTACCGTAGTACACATATCCCATGCGGTCGGTCTCGGCATAACGCACCCTGATTGATGTATAGTACTCTCGCATTTTCGGTGGACAACTTAGGAAAGTTTCCTTTTTCAGTAAGAAAAAAATCATCCCATCATTTTTTTTTCCTCACCAGTGCGATACGAATGTGCCTATTATTACCGCAACCGGATATTCTTGAAGAATAGTTGCAGTTACCACCAAGTAATGATGTGACTTTGATATGGTTAAGCAGCTCCTATTAAAGACGTGTGGCCTGACAGGCCAAAACACCGGAAAAATCTAGGAAAGTGAGCAGAATCTATCAGAATCAAAAATTTCAAAAAGTCAATAGCTGAAAACTTTTTTTTTTCAAACGAACTAACCTTCATTTGCCGTCGCGTTCAGATAAAGTTGGTGTAACAATTCCATTGACCGAAACTGACCCTGACCAAAACTACCCGCATAACCCTAGTTTAACCATAGCGATAGAATGACCAAAGACTTTAGCCAGGTATGGCAACTCTGCCTGAATGTAATCAAAGACAATGTCAGCGCTCAGGCATTTAAAACCTGGTTCGAACCGATAAAACCGATCAAGCTTGAAAACAATGTGCTCACCATACAGGTTCCCTCACAATTCTTTTATGAGTGGCTGGAAGAGCACTACGTCTCCCTCCTGAAAAAAATCATCCGCAAGGAGTTAGGCCCGGAAGGCCGCCTGGAATATTCCATCATCATGGAAAATTCGGTGGTCAACGATACACCTTATACAGTGAAGATGCCCACGAGCAACCGCAAGGCGACCAAAAACGCCCCGGTTAATATGCCACTTGACCTGGGCGAGTCACCCATCAAGAATCCCTTTATCATACCCGGCCTGAGGAAACTGAACATAGAAAGCAACCTCAACCCGATCTACTCCTTCGAGATTTTTATTGAAGGGGACTGCAACCGTCTGGCGAGAAGTGCAGGCTATGCGGTTGCCAACAAACCGGGAGGTACTGCCTTCAACCCCTTGCTTATCTATGGAGGGGTAGGCCTGGGTAAAACCCACCTCGCTCACGCCATCGGCATTGAAATAAAGAATAAGTTTCCGGAGAAAACCGTGCTGTACGTCAGCAGTGAAAAGTTCACCCACCAATTTATTGATGCTGTGAAAAACAGCTCGGTAAATGACTTTGCCCACTTCTATCAGATGATGGATGTGCTGATCATCGATGACGTTCAGTTCCTCAGTGGCAAAGAGAAAACCCAGGATATCTTCTTCCATATTTTCAACCACCTGCACCAGAGCAACAAGCAGATTGTGCTCACCAGCGACAAACCGCCGGTTGAGATGCAGGGCATGGAACAGCGCCTGCTCTCTCGTTTCAAATGGGGACTCAGCGCCGACCTTCAGGTGCCCGGTCTCGAGACGCGTATCGCCATCCTGCAGAAGAAAATGTACGCCGACGGCATCGAAATGCCGCATGACGTGCTGGAATACCTCGCCTACAGCATAACCACCAATGTACGTGAGTTGGAAGGTGCGCTTATTTCACTCATTGCGCAATCTTCGCTCAACAAAAAAGCTGTCAACCTCGAACTTGCCAAGCAGATGATTGACAAGTTCGTAAAGAATACCGCACGCGAGGTGTCCATCGATTACATCCAGAAAGTGGTGTGCGATTATTTCGACCTGCCTATCGAACTGCTGAAAAGCAAAACGCGCAAACGCGAAATCGTTCAGGCCCGGCAGATTGCCATGTTCTTTGCCAAAAAGATGACCAAAAGCAGCCTTGCCAGCATCGGAGCGCATTGCGGTGGCAAAGACCACGCGACTGTGCTGCATGCCTGCCGTACGGTAAACAACCTGCAGGAGACTGACAAACATTTCAGAAAATACCTCGACGATCTTGAAAAGAAACTCAGCATAGCCTAAACCCTTATAAAACCTTAACCCAGCAGGTCCCGGCTTCACGGCCGGGACTTTTTGTTTGCACCCTTGACGACCGGGGTGGTGATATTTTTGAGCCGTATCGTTTACGCAATCCGCTCCGTATGACACCGAATATTCTTATGGTTTGCCTGGGCAACATATGCCGGTCTCCGATGGCTGAAGGACTGATGCGCCATCAATTGCTCAGCCAGGGTATCAACGCCCGTGTTGACTCTGCCGGCACCTCCCGCAACCACACCGGCGAAGCACCCGACCGGCGGGCCATCCGCTGCATGCAATCACACGGCATCGACATCGGGGGACTAAGGGCCAGGCAGGTAGTTCCAGCCGACCTGCTGGCCTTTGATTTCATCTTTGCCATGGACCGTGCAAACCTGTCGTACCTCAGGGCGCTGCCCGGGGCGGATGCGCACAAGGGCATTTACCTGATGCGTGAAGTAGTGAGCGGAGCGAATGCTGACGTGCCTGATCCATGGTACGGCCAGCCCGCTGATTTTGAAACGGTGTACCACATGCTTCAGCAGGCCTGCGCCTTGTGGATACCCAACCTGATTGAACCGGCGCGATGAAAAAAGGCAAACTCTACATGGTGCCGACTCCCCTCGGCGAGGAGGCCCTGCCCTATCTCCCTCCGGTCTCGGTAGAACTGCTGCTGCGGGTAAACCACTACATCGTGGAAGATGAAAAACAGGCACGACGGCTGCTGCGCCGGATAGGCATGCGCCGCGACTTTGCAACCCTTTCGCTTGAAGCACTCAATGAACATACACCTCCCGAAGCATGGTTCGGCCTGCTCAAACCCGCACACGAAGGACATGATATCGCCCTGATGAGCGACGCCGGATGTCCGGGTGTGGCCGATCCGGGTGCCGATCTCGCAAGACTCGCGCACGAACAACAGCTGCAGGTGGTGCCGCTTCCCGGACCCTCATCCATTCTGCAGGCGCTTATGGCAGCCGGACTTAATGGTCAACAGTTTGCATTCAACGGATACCTGCCGCGCGAAAGGCATGAGCGCATCCGTAAACTGAAAGAGATGGAACAGATTGCCCTGCAGCGCGGAACAACACAGGTTTTTATGGATACCCCCTACCGCACCGCCCATGTATGGCAAGACATGATAGAAAACCTCCGCGACGAAACCATGGTGTGCATGGCGCTCGGCATCAATACCCCTTCGGAATATATCCGCACCGCCTCTGTGAGGCGCTGGAAGTCAGCGCAACCGCCAACCCCCAAGGTTCCGTGTATCTTAGTCATCGGACGGTAGCTACCAGCTCGGACAGGGAACCATCTTCCCCGACTTTCCGCGCACCGTATTGCGGGCCGCACGAGGCTTGCGGCATTTCCAGTGTCTGAATACCGTGTATTTCACGTTGACATAGATGTCTGCCCCGTAAATGTCCTGACCGAAAAACCACGCAAGGTTGTCAGATCCGATAATGATGGAATTAAGCCTCACCATCGCACCGATCTGCGGATGGGAAAACTCGTAGAGTGAGAGCGGCAAAGACACTTCAAACCGCCTAATCTCATACCTCGGCACTACCGCCAGGTATGTAGCCCGCTGAACACCCAGCCGGTTCTTTCTCGGCAATCCGGCCATCAGCACACTGTGCAGGTAAAAATTTCGACCTAAGTGATAGTCAAACTGCACACTCATTCCCGTGGGCAAGGCCATGCGGAATTTGCTTTCATCGGCATTTTGCCTGACCAGATCGAAATTGGACGTGAGCAGGCTGTCGAGCCCTGACGCATCCTCGATGGTACTGCCTTGATAGTTTTCCCATTCACTCTGCTCGGTCTCATTGAATTCATTGCGGTAAAACGGGCCGCGGAACGCTACGGCACCGATGTCGAGCAGTGAAAAACCAATGCGGTACCGGTAACTGCTATCCGTACAAGTCGA
>DHLU01000168.1:4778-11314 GCA_002405435.1 Flavobacteriales bacterium UBA4660 | reverse complement strand
AAACCCGTAGTGCTCGAAAAATTTTTGGTAATAGGGCGGATTGTAGTTCATCCGGTAGCTGTTCATGTCGGTAAAATTCTCTACCAGCAAACCCCAGAAGGCATCTTTCTCTCCGAAATTGATGGGACCGTCGGCGCCCGTCATGCCTTTGCTCTTCAGCCATTCCACGGCCTTGTCGAGCAGCATCTTCGCCGCTTTGTCGTCGTCTACGCATTCAAAAAAGCCAACGCCTCCGACCTTGTTCTTCTCTTGCTTGACGTACTTATTCGAGTAAAAGGCCGCCACACGGCCGATGGTGCGGCCGGAATTGTCTTCCAGAATCCACCGGATGCATTCCCCGTCCCTGAAGGCCTTGTTAGCCTCCTTGTCAAAGACCTTGGCCACATCCTGCTTCAGGTGGGGAATCCAGTTGGTATCCCCTGCATAGACCAGATAGGGAACCTGATGAAAGGCCTTGTCTGAAGCGCTGTCGGTTACCTCGCGTAGCTGCATATCCGTTTTTTTTTCGACGGCCGAAGGTAATGACCCAAAAACAAATGTGCTAGCCACAGCTGATTTCCGCTTCTCAGCAGGACTTCGCTGCATACCCACCCAGGGTTGGGGTTGACTATGGAAGAGCCTAAGTGTTTGCCATTCATGCTATTGTCTCCGCAATGCTGCGCAAAGCGCTTTTCCTTTGCCGCGGTATCAGCCTCAGGCAACCTTTGTCCGCCTATGATTGTCAACCTTTTCGAAATCAAAAACAACTGCTAAATGAAAACCGTAATAACCTCGTTCACAATACTTTTAAGTGCTGTGCTCAGCGCCCAGACCCAGGGGCTTTCCCCAAAGGTGCACGATGCCTTCAGTGCCGAACAGCGCGCTGCGATGACGGCGGCTGAACTGGACTATTTCAGCTTTGTAGCCGACAATGCCTGTCTGATTGAATCCAATCCTGAAAAGGCCGCCGGACTGCCTGATGCCTGTGCCCTTTACGGTTTGGGTGAAAACATTTCGGCTCAAACATTTAATGTGCTGGTGTCTGGTATTCAGCTGCATCCGACCGAACACCAGTATTTCCGGCTTGGCGATACCGGCCGTACCTTGTTTATCTACTCCGGGCAGCGCATGCGGGTGCTTCACCAGCGGGACCTCGCAGGCAGGAAAAACCAATAATGGGAATGAGGATGAAAAAAATAAGCACAATCATTATCGCTCTTGCCTCAGCGGCAATGGGTATGGCGCAGGAAAACTGCTTCGGAGTGGAATCGCAGATTGATGCCTGCGGTGGATTTCTCACTGATTCGGGCTGCAGCGCCTCCGATTACTCGCCCAATGAAAACAGTCAGGTCACCATTTGTCAGGACGGCTCAGGGGAAATTCCCAATGTAAACCTTTACTGGGCCTTTTTTGACCTGGGGACCGGCGACCAGCTTGAGATTTATGATGGTCCGGATACCGGCTCGCCGCTCATCGGTACCTACACGACCGATGACCTGCAGGCTCAAAATATTACATCCACCGGCAGTTGCCTCACGCTTGTCTTCACCAGCAACAGCGATAGCGATGTGGGCAGTTTCGGGGCTGAAATCAGTTGCGAAACGCCTTGTCTGAAACCCTTCGCCATTGTCACTGTCGATGAGTCGGAGATAAACCCCATGCGGCTGTGTGTTGGAGAAGAGGTGGTGTTTGACGGCAGCGCCTCCACCTTTGCGGAAGGCGTGACGCTCGATTCATTCACGTGGGACTTTGATGATGGCACCACCAACACGACCGACTGGCCGCAGGTGACCCATTCTTTCGCCAATCCGGGTGTATACAAGGTTAGGCTTTTTCTCACCGACAACACGGATTGTTCCAATGCCAACCTGACCGATGTGCTGGTGTTTGTATCCACCACGCCCGAAATAACAGCCGTGGCAGACGACTACCAGGTTTGTGTCGGTCAGGAAGTGACCATTACCGGAGAAGCCACTCCGGTGACCTTCGACCCCCAGCCGGATGTGGACTTTGGCGGGGGGTTGTTTATTCCCGACGACCAGTCGCAGTGTTTTTCGAGCGACTTGACCTTCACCGCCTTTAATCCGGGTGAAACTATCGACGAGGTCGGTGACCTTGATTTTTTCTTTATCAATTTCGAGCACTCCTTCATGGGTGATTTCGTAATCACCTTTATTTGTCCCGATGGATCTGCAATCGCCGTGCACCAGCAGGGTGGAGGCGGCACCTGGCTGGGAGAGCCGGTAGATGACGAGTCGCTGACGCCGGGCGTAGGTTACGATTACTACTGGTCTCCTGAAGCCACCAACGGCACCTGGGCAGAGAATGGGTTCGGAGGCACGCTGCCCGCAGGAACCTATGAAAGTGTTCAGCCCTTTACCAACCTGCTGGGTTGTCCGCTCAACGGCACATGGACCGTGGAAGTGTGCGACCTGTGGGCTGTAGACAATGGTTTTATATTCGATTGGTCCATTCAGTTTGACCCGGAACTCTATCCCGAACTTATTTCATTTACGCCCAGCATCGGCCTCGACATCGATTCCACCTACTGGTCAGGTCAGTTTTTCACCGCAGGTGGAGCCGGCGATGTCTATTCTTTTGTCATACCCGAAGAAGGGGTTTTTGATTATACCTACACCGCCACCGATGATTTCGGTTGCAGCTACACTGAAACCATAACGGTTAGCAGTTATCCGGGCCCCATCCCCGATGCAGGCGCAGATATGCCCTTCTGCGGCGAGGCGCAGCTGGAAGGTGTGGTAACCAATCCTGTAACCGGCATCGTGTACCAGTATAACTGGAGTCCGGGTGCACCGCTCAGCAACGACAACATCGCTGACCCGGTGGTGGAAGCACTTGCTGAGGATACATGGTTTTATCTGACGGTGAATCCTTCTCAGGATCCTCAGTGTGAGGTGACAGATTCGGTCTGGTTGTTTATACCTGAGCCCCCCGCATCGGTGGTTGATACCACCGAGTTGTGCGCAGGGGGTGATGCCTGGTTGGAATATGCATTTGCCGAAGAGGATTATACCTACCAGTGGACCTACTTCGCACCGGGTTCGGATGAGGGCGTACCCGCCGGCACCGGTCCTGCTATTCCGGTCAGCGCTTCCGGCGACTATGTGCTGCTGGCCAGTGAAGGTGAATGCGGATTTTCCGAGGTGAGTCTCTATAACGTAGAGCTGCTCAACTGTTATGTCGTCTTCCCGAACATCTTCACGCCCAACAATGACGGCGACAACGACAACCTTGTGTTTGAGGGACTGGAGTATTTTGACAAGAGCACCCTCCGCGTATACAACCGCTGGGGTAATCTGATGTACGAAAGCGACAATTACACCAACAACTGGTCACCGACGGAACTCGCGGAAGGCACCTATTACTACGTGCTCGGAATTCGCAAACAAGACAGCTATGAATTCAAGGAGGGTTGGGTAATGCTGGTGAAAAACTGAGCCCGCAACCGCTCAGTGTTTGATGAAATAATACCTCATAAGGTCTTTATAAGCCTCGGACCATAGTCCGGGGCTTTTTTCTATAAGGATACTTTCCATTTTGGGTTCCGCCGGATGCAGGTGGGAAAACTCAACCATCACCCGCGATGAATCACGCGTCGGCAGCGTGAAAACGTGGCAGATCCGTTCGGGGTAGAAATCAAACCGTGCGGCCTCTCGTGACCATCGCTCGAGTTGGGTTTTCGGAAAGATTACCGCGATGCGTCCATGGCGGGCGAGCAGTTGAGAGGACTTGAGCATAAATGCCGGAGCGGGCAGTGAGTCGTCGTGGCGGGCGGCACTGCGGCTGGGGTTGATAGCCCGCAGCGAATCTGAGAAATACGGTGGGTTGCTTATGATGAGGTCAAATTTCTCTCCTCTCGCAATTCTCAGGAAATCGCCTTCGTGCAGCCGCAGCCGGTTGCTCCACGGACTGGCGGCAAAATTTTCCCTGGCATCCTGGGCACTGCCGCTGTCAATTTCTATGGCTTCAATCTGCGCAGCATGATTGCGCTGTGCGCAGATCAACGCAATGACTCCGGTGCCTGACCCGGCATCCAGTATGCGGGGGCTGTCTGAAACCATGGCCCATGCCGCCAGCAATACCCCGTCGGTGCCGACCTTCATCGCGCTGCGCGATTGCATCACTTCGAATTGTTTGAAGCGAAAGGGTTTGCTCTCTGCGACTTTCATGGATGGCGGGTTTCTTTCCAGGTTTTGTAAGCACCTTCCTGCACCTTGCGGTCTTCAGGCACTTCTGTCAGCGGCGCACAGGGCTCGAGCCACTGACGACATTCTTCGGGCAGCCGCCTGTACCATCCGGTGCCTTCGGTTTTCCAGTTGAGCATCTCGTCGCTCACCTGCTTTGTGACCTTGCCCGGATTGCCCACCACCACGCTGCGCGGCGGAATGGAAGTATCGGCCAGCACCAGGGTCAGTGCGCCCACGATGCATTCATCACCGATTACTGCGCGGTCCATCACAACGGCGTTCATTCCAATCAGGCAATTTCTGCCAATGGTGGCGCCGTGAATTACTGCACCGTGGCCGATATGGGCGCCTGCCTGCAAGAGCACGCGCACACCGGGAAACATATGAATGGTGCAGTTTTCCTGCACATTGCTTCCTTCTTCCACCACAATCTGGCCCCAATCGCCGCGCAAGGCTGCACCTGGCCCGATATATACATGCGGCCCGATCACCACATTGCCTGTTACCGTTGCATTGGGGTGCACAAAGGCTGTCGGATGAACGACCGGAATAATACCGTTGAATTTGAAAATATTGGGCATGCCTCAAAGGTACGGGAAGGCTTGCCAGGACCTGCAGGCGTCGGACCGGGCGTCGCTCAGCACTTTTCGAGCACTACGGCAAAACCCTGGCCGACGCCGATGCACATGGTGCAGAGCGCATAGTGCTTTTGCTGCCGTTTCAACTCCAGCGCAGCGGTTCCCAGCAGCCGGGCACCGCTCATACCCAGGGGGTGGCCCAGCGCTATGGCACCGCCATTGACGTTGATTCGGGCATCGGAGTCGTCGAGCCCAAGGCTGCGTGTACACGCCAGCACCTGCGCGGCAAAGGCCTCGTTCAGTTCGATGAGGTCCACCTGTGCGAGGGTCAGTCCGGCGCGGCTTAGTGCCAGCCGGGATGCCGCTACAGGTCCTATGCCCATGATGCGTGGTTCGGTTCCTGATACCCCCGAGGCGACGATGCGCGCGAGTGGTGTGAGTCCATGCTGCTTCAGTCCCGACGCACTGGCCAGCAGCAGGGCTGCGGCACCGTCGTTGAGTCCCGAACTGTTGCCGGCCGTTACACTTCCACCTTTTCTAAACGCGGGTTTCAGCGCGGAAAGTCCTTCAAATGTCGTTTGTGGTTTGATAAATTCGTCGCGTGTGACCGTCACCGGTTCGCCCTTGCGCTGCGGGATGCTGACGGCCATAATTTCTTCAGACAGACGCGCCGCAGCCGCTGTGGCTTTTTGCTGAGACCACAGCGCAAATTGATCTTGGTCATCCCTGCTTATGGCGTGCATTTCCGCAAGATTTTCTGCAGTTTCTCCCATGGCGTCTGTGCCGTATTGCTGTTGCAATGCCGGATTGATAAACCGCCATCCGAAACTGGTGTCAAACAACTGTGCATCACGGCCGAATGCAGAGGAACTTTTGGAAAGCACCCAAGGTGCGCGCGTCATACTCTCCACGCCGCCGGCAAGCATCACCTGACCTTCGCCCGCGTGCAGCGCATGTGCGGCGTGAATGCCCGCTGCCATGCCCGATGCACACAAACGGTTGACGGTGATACCTGGAACCGTTACCGGCAGTCCGGCCAATAGTCCGGCCATACGGGCCACATTGCGGTTGTCTTCGCCTGCCTGGTTGGCGCAGCCGAGTATAATGTCGTCGATGGCAGCCGGGTCTAACGCCGAATGCCTTTGCACGATTTCGCGCAGCACCTGCGACGCGAGGTCATCCGGCCGCACAGGAGCCAGCGAGCCGGCCAGGTTTCCGATTGGTGAGCGCAGGTAGTCAACAATAAATGCATCCATGGTGCAAAGATGCGAGGGAAAACCCCAATGAAGATGTCTCTCGTTGTCTGCAAGTGTGCCGGCAGACTGTCGCGTGGCACATACGGTTCTCTTGTATGTATTTTGCGCGGAAATCAGCAGGCTTGCTGCCGCGCTGCTACCCGTTTCACCACGCCATTGAACCGCATATCTGCTATGTTGAAGCCGCTCTACAGGTTTATCAGTCCCAGGTTTCAAAACCTGTTTCTCGATTACAAGGTCAATTTCAAACCGAGGTATGGCCATGGCCTGCCTCCCCATGCCGGACTGTATGAAATCATCAACGCCGGTCGTCCGCAATACAGCCGGTTGCTCGCAGAGGCGCTGCGGTATAAAAATGCCTTGTGGAAAATCAGGCTGTCGGGGGAAGAGACAGATCCGGCCCTGCCGGTATGGAACAACGGTTATCTGCCCGGTCTCGACATGGTAGGTATTTACACCATGCTGTCGGTTTTCAAGCCAAAACGTTACCTGGAAATTGGTTCAGGGAATTCTAT
>DHLU01000168.1:0-4633 GCA_002405435.1 Flavobacteriales bacterium UBA4660 | reverse complement strand
AGGCCAAAACCGAACAACAGCTCGACACGCGTATCATTTCGGTTGACCCGATGCCCCGTGCAGAAATAGACCGCCTGGCTGACCAGGTGGTTCGCCGGCCATTTGAAAACACCGATATCAACGCGGTGGACGAACTGGAGGCCAATGATATTCTGTTTGTCGACAATTCTCACCGCATTCTCCCCAACTCCGATGCGATTGTCGTTTTCCTCGAAGTCTTGCCGCGCCTCAGGCATGGGGTCATTGTACACATTCACGATGTGTATCTGCCTTACGATTATCCTCAGTTTATGTGCGACCGCTTTTATTCCGAGCAATATGGCCTTGCCATGTACCTGCTGGCCAATCCGGACCGTTACCGCACGCTGCTGCCCAATTATTTTGTTGCTGAAGACAGGGAACTTTCATCGCTGATCGCACCCATGTGGCAACCGCCTCACATGCAGAAGGTGGAAAAACACGGCGGCTCATACTGGCTGGTGATTAACCGCCCCTGAGCGAATGTTTCGCTTCAGGGAACCACAAGGCGGGTGCGCCAGCTGCGCAGACCCGATTGAACATCTACAAGATAAAGCCCGGGTGGCCATCCGCCCACCGAAAAGGTGAATGTGCGCAGGGGTGCCTCAGCGGTGTACACGAGGCTGCCGCGCATGTCGGTCACGCGGAGTGAACTCTCAAGGTTAGCGGGGTTATCGATATATACGTTGACCGCTCCGGAAGATGGGTTGGGAAAACACTGTATGCCCTGGTCAAGGGGTACGTACAATATGCTCATCACCGGAGACTTTCCCACAAGGCCCATTTCCAGCCGGTAATAGAGGCGCCGGTAGGGCAGGGGAAAACTGTCAACCATCGTATAATTTTCCTCAAACTCGCTGCCGCCGCATACACCGGGCAGGAAGGCGATTTTTTCAAAATTGAGGCTGTCTGTGCTGCGCTCGAGGTCAATACCGAGGCAGTACGAAGCGCCTGCTGCGATGGTAAGGTCGATGCGAACGGTGCCGCTTACCTGCGTGGCACGCAAGGCTGACAGGAATTCGCTTTGGGCGAAAACCGTTGCGGGAAAAAACAGCAGCAACACCGCCGACTTCATTGTACGAAGATAGCAAGCGAAACGCTTTCATGACGGTTGGCGCAATGCATGGTATGTTTGCCGGATATGGCAACAACGGAAAACAGGCCGCTCATTCTGGTTACCAACGACGACGGGGTCTTTGCACCCGGTTTGCGGGTTCTTACCGAGGTGGCGAAAAAACACGGTGATGTGGTGGTAGTAGCCCCCGACAAACCCCAAAGTGGCATGGGTCACGCCGTTACCATCAACGGAATTCTTCGCTTTGCTACCGTTGACCTGATGGAGGGCGTTTCAGCCTACAGTACGACGGGCACGCCGGTAGATTGTGTGAAGTTGGCCATCTTTAAGGTGCTCAACCGCAAGCCCGATTTGCTGCTTTCAGGTATCAACCACGGCGCCAATTCTTCCATCAATGTGATCTACTCGGGTACAATGAGTGCTGCACTGGAAGGCGCGGTAGAGGGCATACCCTCCGTAGGCTTTTCCTCGCTCGACCATAGCCACAGTGCCGACCTGGAAGGAGCCCGTCACGTGGCCGATGTAGTGGTGGGCAATATGCTGCGCCACGGACTCGCTGAAGGAATATGTCTCAACGTGAACATCCCGGCCTGTCCGAAGGAGCAGTTGAAAGGCATACGCGTGTGCCGGCAGGCCAAGGCATTTTGGCTCGACGATTTTGACCACCGCACAGACCCGGGTGGAAAGGACTATTTCTGGCTGACAGGCAAGTTTAAAAATTTTGACAAAGGAGAGGACACGGATGAATTTGCCCTCGAGCACCAATATGTCAGTGTCGTGCCCGTTCACTATGACCTCACGGCCTATCATGCCATTCCGCAGTTGCAGCAGTGGGAGATTTAGATGCGAAGCCTGTGAGGCCCTCGTTGTAAGGCAGTTTACTTTTGAACGCTGACATATTTTTAACGCTTTTGCATGATTTCCCCCCTGATGCTTACCGGCCTGTTATGGCTGACTTCTTTTGCTGAACTTCCTGCAGAAACCCAGGTGAGTGTGAGAATTACCCGGCTGCGCTCAACCAATGGTCAGGTGGGGGTGCTTGTCTTCAACCAGTCCGGAGGCTTTCCTTCCGATCCGACCCTTTCGGTAAACCAGGTGCTCGTGCCCGCGCGGGCGACCGAACTGGTGCAGACCTTTTCGCTGCCGGCAGGTACCTACGCCTTCACGGTGATGCACGATGAGAACGGCAACGGCAGGCTCGACACCAACCTTTTCGGTATTCCCACCGAGGGGTATGGATTTTCACGCGATGCCAGCGGTTTTTTCGGACCTCCCTCGTATGAGTCCGCCGCAGTGAAGATTTCCGGCGCAACGGCAAGTGTTTCCATCACCATGAACTATTGAGGCGGTTGAAGATGCCGGGCCTGATGCCGCCTTGTTGCATCTCAGTAGGGTGATTCAGCGCACGCGCGTATGGCTTCCCGCAGTTCCATCACTATCATAGCGGTTGCGCCCCAGAGCTGGTGACCCTGTATGTCGAAAGACGGCACGTCCAGGGTAATGTTGTATTTCGGCAGGAAGGTGCTTCGCAGGCGAGTGGCATCAGGCCGCATAAGGTTGTCGAGGGGTTCGGAGAGCAACTGCTGCACCTCTGCCGGTGCGGGCTGAAAAAGCGGTTGCCGTTGCGCATAGGCGACAAAGGGCTTGACGATAAAATTGCTTGGCGGAATATAGACCTCGCTCAGTTCTCCGAGCAGTTCGACCGAATGCCCTTCAACCCCGGTTTCTTCATGCAGTTCTCTCAGGGCCGTGGCCAGCAGGCTGGTATCCGCCTCGTCACGGGCGCCCCCGGGAAAGGCTACCTGACCGCTGTGAACACCATCGCCGCCCGGTCGCACAATAAAAAGCAGGTTAAGTGCACCGGATGCCGGAAACAATAGAGCCACAACCGCACTTTCTCTGGGCTGCAACTGCTGCCGGGCGTCTGCACTGGTCATTCGCTTATAGCTCATGGCCTTGCGATGCGCTTGCTCGCCAGGCAAGGGGAGCGCGAGTGCGGCCCGGATATGTTCGTGGTTCAGCGACATGGGCGACGAAAATATACCTGGGCGGGGGTGAGCGGCGATGCTGATTGTATCATGCGGGCGGCTTGGCCGCAGATTTTTCTGTTTGTACAAATTGGAATAATTTTCACCCGCTAACCTGCGTATGCCCGTGTACCGAATTCCCGCCAACCATGTGTGGTTTCCCAATGCGGAAAATTTTGACGGTGACATTGTGGCCGTTGGTGGCGATATGAGCGTTTCTCATCTGCTCGTCGCTTATTCCCGCGGGCTGTTCCCGTGGTACAATCCCGGTGAGGAAATCCTGTGGTGGTGTCCGCTGCAGCGCTGTGTGTTGTACACCGATGAGCTGAAGATCTCTCACGGACTGCGCAATACGCTCAACCGAAAAACATTTACCTGCACCATGGACAAGGCCTTTGAGGAAGTAATGGAGGGCTGCCGCCAACCCAGGCAGGGCGATCCATCTACCTGGATTTCCGATTCCTTTATGGAATCTTACGGCGAGTTGTTTCAACAGGGCTATGCGCATTCGGTCGAAACCTGGAAGGACGGCGAACTGGTGGGCGGACTCTACGGCATTTCATTGGGAAGGGTGTTTTTTGGTGAAAGCATGTTTACCCGCGAAAGCGATGCCTCCAAGGTAGCCCTGCACTACCTGGTGACTACACTGCGAAAGCTCGACTTTGCGATGATTGATTGCCAGGTATACAACAGGCACCTTGGCACGCTGGGCGCCCGCGTAATTGACCGGACCCAGTTTCTGAGTGAACTGGAAACCGGATTGGAAAAACCCATTATACGCGGTTCGTGGAGCCGCCTCTGCCCATGATCGGAAGGTGGGTAGTAGCCTGGATGGTGCGTTGGTTCCGCAGGTCGGGCTGGAGGTTTATCGGTCCGCTGCCCCGCGGGGTGCGCCATCTGGTCGTGGTGGCCGGCCCGCATACCGGACTGGGCGATTTCCGTCTGGCGGTGGCGGTTACCCGGCTTGTTGGGTTTAAGACAACCCTGCTGGTCGATAAAAGATTTGATCGGTGGTACTACCGCCCGGTGTTGAAGGCGGCCGGTGCCCTGCCATGGAACCGGCAGGATGTGCCTTCGTGGAAACCTTTTCTGCTTCAGCAATACCGCCAGCAGAAGCGTTATTCGGTGGTGTTTACGGCCCATTCGCCGAGCGATCCCGGCCAGTTTGATACGACATGGCTCGATGTGGCCATGGAAGCCAAGTTACCTGTGATGCTGGTCGGCCTTGACCATACGCGCAAGTATGTCCGCCTGCATAGCTGGTTTTTTCCGACAGGAAACCGCAGCCGCGATGTGGCTTTCGTCAGGGGGTATTTCGATGCTGTGGACGGCCGTATACCGGGTAGTGCTGCACTGCAAGAGGCTCAGAATGCCTCGTTCACTGTGAAGTAAAAGGCGTCGGAGTTTTTCCCGAAGGCCATATCAAAACGCAGCGAAAGGCGGTTGATGGGATTCAGCATTAGCCGAAGTCCGCAGCCTGCAGCAACTTTGGTGCGGTCTGCGGCGAGGTCGC
>DHLU01000030.1:4652-4989 GCA_002405435.1 Flavobacteriales bacterium UBA4660 | reverse complement strand
CAGGGCATCCAGGGCGCCGCGTTTGTCGAATTTGTTGATGGCCACCACATCGGCAAAGTCCAGCATATCGATTTTCTCCAGCTGTGACGCTGCGCCGAATTCCGGCGTCATGATATAGAGGGCCACATCGCTGTGGTCCATAATCTCCGTATCGCTTTGGCCGATCCCGGAGGTTTCGAGAATAATCAGGTCAAAGGCAGCCGCTTTGAGAATGCTCAGCGCATCAGCCACGTGTTTGCTAAGGGCGAGGTTGCTCTGGCGGGTGGCGAGCGAGCGCATATAAACGCGCGGGTTGCGAATGGAATTCATTCGAATGCGGTCGCCGAGCAGCGCACCG
>DHLU01000030.1:2436-4535 GCA_002405435.1 Flavobacteriales bacterium UBA4660 | reverse complement strand
ATGCGGTCGCCGAGCAGCGCACCGCCGGTCTTGCGCTTGGAGGGGTCAACGGAAATAAGTCCAATCGTCTTATCGGGAAAATCAATCAGGAAACGCCTGACGATTTCATCGACCATCGAAGACTTGCCTGCGCCGCCCGTTCCGGTGATGCCGAGCACGGGGGTCTTTGATGTGGCTGCGCGTGCCCTCACTTTATCGAGCGCTGCACGGTGCGCGTCCGGAAAGTTTTCCGCAGCCGAAATCAGGCGTGCTATGGCTCCATGGTCGCTGACCGCCAGGTGTCCTGCCTCTCCGTTGAGTTTGAAGCCTGTTGGCATATCAGATTGCTGCACCAGGTCATTGATCATGCCTTGCAGGCCCATGGCCCTGCCGTCATCGGGGTGGTAAATGCGGGTGATGCCGTATTGGTGCAGCCCGGCAATTTCATCAGGCAGGATGGTACCCCCGCCTCCACCGAAGATGCGGATATGGCCTGCCCCCTTCTCCTTCAGCAGGTCGTGCATGTATCGGAAGTATTCGTTGTGCCCGCCCTGGTAGCTCGTCATGGCGATGGCCTGCGCATCTTCCTGAATGGCGCAGTTGACCACCTCTTCGACACTGCGGTCGTGGCCCAGGTGAATAACCTCGCAGCCGGTTGACTGTATAATACGCCGCATGATGTTGATGGCGGCATCGTGACCGTCAAAGAGCGACGCAGCAGTGACAATCCTGACCTTGTTTTTCGGTTGGTAGGGGGCTTGAACTTCCATAGGCTATATGCTGTCGCAAAGGTAGCAGGATGCGGCGTGTATTGCCGGACACACCGGGCGAGGTTGTCTCCGGGTCTACCGTTCAACCCCTTTCAAATGCCGCCTCAGGCAGATCACGGGCACAGCATTCCGTAAGCAGCCAGGAAAACCAGCAGGTCACCGGTGTTGACGGCGCCATCGCCGCTGAGGTCTGCTAACCCGCAGTTGCTCGTGCAACCGAAAACGCCCAGCAGAATCAGCAGGTCAGAGGTATTGACCGCGTTGTCACCGTTGATGTCTCCGCTGCAGGTATTTGGCAATGCCTCCTGCGCGTCTATCAAGCCATTGCAGTTTCGGTCGACGCCATCCTGCTGGCCAGGTGCACCCGGATACGTCGCCCCATCGGTGTCGTTGCAGTCTGCCGCATTGGCCACGGCACCGGCCGGTTGCAGGCAAGACATCACCGCAGCGGTACCGGCAGCCCCGTAACCATCGGCATCTGCGTCGGTGTACCAGGAAGTTGCCTCATTGACCGTGATGTGTGCGGTTTTGATTTCTGCGTCCGTCAGTATGCCGTTGGATGCTTCAAGGGTAATGGTGTACACCCCAGGGGCGCTGAAGGCCACTGATGGATGCTGGGCATTGCTGGTCGCAGGCGATCCCCCTGCAAAAGTCCAGTACCAACTGTTGGCCCCTTCCGTGCTCAGATCGGTAAACTGTACATTGTCTCCCTGGCATACTGAAGTCGATCCGGCAGAAAAAGCTGCAAAATCTATGAGCACTTCGGCGCAGTCGCCCACCTGGGTGAGCGTATTATGTCCCTGCAGGTTTATGGCATCTTCAATGGCCGCAATGCAGACTTCCGGGGCGAGGTAGGCTGAGTAATGCAGCCTGAATACTGCGGTAGGCTCAGTAAACTTGGGCAGGAAGGTTTCTCCGTGGGCCAATGCAGCCACCCGACCGTTTTCATGCGCAATTTCCGCGTCAAAGGTCATCATGTCGATCAGGCTCTCAACGGAGGAGACCGCGATGCCGCTCACAGAAAACTGAAGGGCCTTGATTTCAATTTCGTCATTCACCATGTACACATCCGCATAGCCCTCTTCGGTATTTACTGAGAGAATGCCGAGTTCGGTGGTGTGGGCGGCATTGGTAATCTGGGGGTCCCAGGCACACGCGTCGATGTCTTGCGGCAATACCCCGAGGTCTTCCTGGGCGTGGATGCAGTTTTCGAGGTAGTAGGCATCGGCCACCGAAACAATCCCGTCTTCATTCAGGTCGTTGCAGGTTGTGGCGCTCACACCTTCCTCCACCGAAGCATGGAGGTATTCATGCACATCCTCTTCGTCGAGCAAGAGGTCGCTGTTGAGG
>DHLU01000030.1:0-2319 GCA_002405435.1 Flavobacteriales bacterium UBA4660 | reverse complement strand
CATCCTCTTCGTCCAGCAAGAGGTCGCTGTTGAGGTCTGCGCGTTTTACCATCCCGGGGCAGTTGCCGAGGCAATCGGGTACGTTGGTGCCGAATGGAAATCCGATGCAGTCTTCGGGAACAGGACAGGTGTTGTTTTTGCTGAAGTTGATCAGGTTACCTGCGCCGTCTCGCTCAAGGTGGACGCAAACGTGGGCGAAGTTGTTGTCGTAGCGTTGTTCGTAGCGGCCGGCCTGGTCGGGACTCTGGTCCCAGTTGGTCAGCACCACCAGGTAATAGTCGCCATCGGGCACGTCGGTGATGTCAACCCACTGGCAGGTAAGCGAACTGCTGTAGTAGTCTCCGCAGCCCGCGGTGATACCCATGTTGCCGCACGAGAATTTGGCCACACCGCCTCCGGAACATTCCAGGTCAAGCACGCAAAAGCCATTTTTGAAGCCGAGTTGCGGCATCATGTTGCCCCCACTGTCGTACATGCGGTATTCGGCATAGCCCTCATAGTGGTAGTGGTTGTGGCATTCATCCCACTCAAACTGGTCATTGCTGGCCGAGGGCGCGCCGATGAAGTAATCCTGGTTGCCGATGTTCTTAATATGCGTGGTAAAGCGCAATACCTGGCGCGTACCGAAGCCCTGCGCACAACCCTCATTAACCATGCAGCCATCGGTGACATTGATGGTAGAGGTTATCAGGGAGTTGAGCAGCACATTGCCCAGCACCTCCAGGTCGGGTCCGATGCCGTCACAGTTGGGATGGTTTCCGTAGAAACAGGCAGCGGGCAGGGTGGCAACCGGATCAAAATTGCAGGCACTCACATCCATGCAGCCCGCCCATGGACCGAGGTACTCAATCACAAAGGGTATGGGCGCCGGGCCGCACTGGGTGCCCGTGTCGCCGATGCGTATGTAATAGGTCTCGCCGGCCGAAAGCAGCGGCGTCACCTCGGACTGCACACCGCAAAAATCATCGTTATAGGTGAGGGTAGCCTCGTTGGTATCATCAAAGTTGGCCATGTTGCAGTAATCGTAAATCCAGATGCCGGTGTCGCATGAGGCCAGGCCGCAGGTACTGATTTTCCATTGGCCGGGTTGGTCGGGCACGAAAACATACCAGGCATCTGCAAAGGGTGCCACCTGGCTGCCGATGACCGCGTTGAACGGCAGGGTGCAGGTGAGTCCGGGCAGGCAGCCACCGAGGTTCTGGACTTCGAGGGAGAAAGTACCGGTGAGGCTGCTGTACCCGCCTGCGCGTATCAGGTAGGTATGGCCAAGGACGAGCGATCCGCAATCCATCAGTATCGACGACGCCAGCGTGCCACCTGCGTCATCATTACAGGCCAGTTGGGTGCCATCACATTCGTCGTAGAGCGCCAAGCGGGTATCGGTCAGTGTTCCGACGATTGCATCGATCTGAATGGAGCCTCCCGCATACACGAAAGAAAACCATACATCGCGCATGCTTTGGGTTCCGCTGTTGCCGCAGCTTGGGTTGGTGCCATAGCCCGACGCGAAGGTGTTGTTGACGCACACGGGAGGACCGTCAATCACGATGGGCGTCGCGCTCGCACACTCATCATTTTCCGGCACGATGTTGCATGAACAGTCATTGGCTATGGTGGCGCAGGGGTTGTAGTTAGAGGCAAGCGGATTGGTACAGCCCGTCAGCGAAGCACTGAGCGTGAGGGTGAAAGTGCCTTCGAGCGCATTAAAGCCGCCGGCCTGAAGCCAATAGGTAGTGCCTGCAACCAATTGCGTGCAACTCAGGGTAAGCAGCGAGGCGTTTCCCGGACCGCTGTCGTCATCACAGGCAATCTGGGTGCCGCCACAGGCCGTCCACAGCGCAATGCGCGTATCGGTGTTGGTGCCGAGTGCCGTGGCGATGGTCAGCGTGCCGCCCGGATAAACAAACCTGAACCAGATATCCTGAATATTGGAGCCACCGCAACTGGGGTTTACCCCCGCGTTGGTCGCATTGAGGTTGCTGGTGGTCAGGGCCACGCCATTGACCGGAATGAGTGCGGCATTAGCACAATTGTCATTGGAAGGCTGGGCCCACAGCGCGGCAGATATACAGCAGCATGCGAGTGAAAGTGCAGCGCAAAGCCGCAGGTTCGGTAAAGTAGACATGGTTTCGGATCTTGAGGATATATGAAGGAAAAAGACTAACAGCGTTAGTGCGAAGATACGAAGAGCAAACTACCTGAAAAAATATGACAGCTCAGGGGCAGCGGCTGTCAATTCGGCACGGGGTCTTTGTAAATTCGCACCGCCCGACCGTGCCGACAGGCAACCTTTGACTGCCGCTGCGCGACTTTTCACCA
>DHLU01000056.1:7710-7933 GCA_002405435.1 Flavobacteriales bacterium UBA4660 | reverse complement strand
CATATTAGGCAAAGTCCAGCCTGGTTGCCTCAAAATCAAAAGCACCGCACAGGTCGCGCACCTGCGCAGCAGACAAGCAATTGGCTGAGGCGATGGTCTTGGCCTGCGACAGGCGGGGCTCATCAAAAGTTTTGCTCTGTACCGAGGTGCGGGCCTGGCTGAACATGGCCTGGCTCATGGGCTGAAGGCACGTTACCGGGTCGGAAACGGCCGGTGCCTGGCT
>DHLU01000056.1:4706-7503 GCA_002405435.1 Flavobacteriales bacterium UBA4660 | reverse complement strand
CGCCGTCCTCAACCCGCACATCAAAGCCCATCGAAACACCCGATACCTGCACATTGACCGATACATTTTCGGCACCGGAAGGGTTACCACTGATTGCGGTTGTGCTGCTGATTCCTGTCTGGGTGCCATTTCCTGCAGGTTGCGCGGTGCCCTGACCGGCATCATCTGCCGTGGCAAAATGCCGCACTTCATTGGCAGGTTGGTCTGTCTGGCTGCCCGCTGCAGCAGTAGTTACCGGCGAAGCACTTTGCCAGCGGCAGGTAAACTCGCCCTTGTTGTTACGCCGAATGACATAGGTGGTGAGCATTCCGGGCTCAAGCATAAAGGATTTGAAGGAAAAATCTGTCAATGCCGCATCTTCGAAATCGATGCGCAACTGGTACAGGTCTTCCGTAAGCTGGTCGATTCTGACATTTGCCTTGTAGCTGGCGTTCTTCTGCTCCCCATTGAGGTAGGCAATGAATTTTTCGCCGTTTTCAGAAAAAATTACCGCCGATGACGCCTGAGCAATGGCGATGACGGACAATAAAGAGGCACAAAAGGAGAGACCAATTTTTCTCATGGTACGGATTTGATTTTTTAGGTTCAGCGGTTTGCATACCCTATTACGGACCAAAATTATACAATAACACCAGCCCGCTGCCTGAGAAAGCGCTTTACGGACAAACCGGGCATGCTTCATGAGGGCTGAGCGGCGCATGGCGCTGCTATCTTTGCGGCCCCTCTATGAAACGCATCCTCATTCTGGGCGCCGGCCGCTCCAGTCCGGCCCTGATAGACTATCTGCTTGGCCATGCAGCGGCTTCCGACTGGACAATCCGCGTGGGAGACCTCGATGAAGCCATGGCCGCCGGACGTATTCAGGGCCATGCCCGGGGTGAGTTTTTTCGAATCAGCGACGGCGACGAAGGGCAACGTCAGAGGGAGATTGCCGCAGCTGACCTCGTGATTTCCATGCTGCCTGCACCCATGCACCCGGCTGTGGGGCTTGTATGCCTGCGCCATGGCAAGCCCTTGATTACCCCCTCCTATATCTCAGACGAGATGATGGCACTGGACGCGGATGCGAAGGCTGCCGGACTCATGTTTCTCAACGAAATGGGTGTAGACCCGGGGATTGACCATATGAGTGCTGCCCAGCTCATTGACCGGCTTACGCTCGAAGGTGCCGAATTAACGCGTTTTGAGTCCTATACCGGCGGGCTGATTGCTCCTTCATGCGACAACAATCCCTGGCACTACAAGATCACATGGAATCCGCGCAACGTGGTGCTTGCGGGCGCCGGCGGAGCGGCCCGTTACTATGAAGGAGGCAAACTACGGTTTGTACCTTACCACCAGCTTTTTGGCAGATCAACGCCTGTTGAGGTACCCGGACACGGCTATTTTGAGGGCTATGCCAACCGTGATTCGGTGAAGTATCGCTCGGTATACGGCCTCGACAACCTACCTACCCTGGTGCGCGGCACCTTGCGCCGGGAAGGTTTCTGTGCGGCCTGGCATGTGCTGGTTCAGCTCGGACTGACCGACGACAGCCTTATACTCAGCGATGTGCAGGGCATCACCTGGCTTGACCTCACCACCTCCTTCCTGCCCGCCGCCGCCGCGGTTGATCCCGAAGGCTTTATTCAGGCGATGACCGGTGCCTCGCAAGCCACCATGGACAAACTGAGGTGGCTGGGGATTTTTGACCAGGAGCCCCTCGGCATCACTTCGGGAAGCCCCGCAAAGGCGCTTCAGTGCCTCATTGAGAAGAAATGGGTGCTTTCGCCCGGAGACCGGGATATGATTGTGATGTGGCACCGCTTCGGCTACCGGCTTGGCGGCAGGGAGCATACCCTGGAGTCGTGGCTGGTGACAGAAGGCATCGATGAAACCTATACGGCGATGTCGCGCACCGTTGGGCTTCCGCTGGCGATTGCCGCGCGGCTGATGCTCAGCGGTCAACTGCATATTCCCGGCGTGATCATGCCTACCTCGCCTGATATTTATCGCCCGGTTTTGAATGAATTAAACGCTTTGGGAATTTGCTTCAACGAACGTCACTCCTGACCCCCTTCTTCCTGCTGGCGTGGTTGCCTGATACATGCGCCCAGCCGGGTGTTCCGACGTCGTACGCGTGGGAAACCGATGCGGAATTCCGCCGCGACAGCGCGCTGGTAGTGGAATGCCTGCGATGGCTTTCAACCCGCGGTGACACCTTCAGTGAAACCACCTGGAGCGAGCTCAACGCCTTCGTGCTGACCTGGCTCAGCAATACGCCGCTGGTGACGGTGCAGCTCGACGACCGGGTGATTCCGCCTTTGCCCGACAATGAAGTGCTGGCTGACCAGCTCTATTTTGCCTTTGTACACGGTTCTTCGCTCTTCGCCCTTGAGCACCCTACCGCACCCGATGCCCTGGAAAAGCATAAGGCCGGCATTGTCTCCATGGCTGTGCTGGCCAGGGCTCACAAGCAATTCCTTCGGGGTGCACGCGAAGTCAGGCGGGCCGTTCGCGCCGCTAAAAAAGATGCACGGCTATCGAAATATGTCTCCGCGCGAATGGGCTATGTGCCGCTACCATGAAACAATTTGACCTTCCCTCCCACTACCGCTCCTCCTTTATCGGTCAGGTAAAGGCCAGGCGCCGGCTCTCTGATCCTCGCAAGAAAGACTTGACGCCATCGGTGCTCGATTTTGGACCGGTGCGGTTTATACTTCCGAGGCATTTCGGGTTTTGCTATGGGGTGGAAAACGCGATTGAAATTTCGTACCGCGCCCTGAAAGAAAATCCTGACAAGCGAATCCTGCTGCTT
>DHLU01000056.1:0-4564 GCA_002405435.1 Flavobacteriales bacterium UBA4660 | reverse complement strand
AAGAAAATCCTGACAAGAGAATCCTGCTGCTTTCGGAAATGATCCATAACCCTGCCGTCAATGAGGATTTGCTGCGCAACGGCATTCGCTTCATCATGGATACCGAGGGCAACCACTACCTGCCCTGGGAAGAAGTGACCGATGCTGATGTGGTGATTATACCCGCGTTCGGAACGACGATTGAAATCATGACCATGTTGACTGAAAAGGGTGTGAACCTGCAGCGGTATGATACCACCTGTCCGTTTGTGGAGAAGGTATGGAAGCGTTCTTCCGAAATCGGGCACAAGGGTTTTACGGTGTTGATTCACGGCAAGAGCCGCCATGAGGAGACCCGTGCGACCTTTTCGCACAGCTACCAGCATGCCCCGGCGGTTATACTGCGGGATATGGCTGAGGCCAGGGTGGTTGCCGGCATGATGCGCGGTACGGTTGCTGCGGCCGAATTCGCGGAGGTCTTCAGGGGCAGGACATCAGCCGGCTTCGATCCGCTCATACACCTGGAGCGTGTAGGTGTAGTAAACCAGACCACCATGCTGGCCTCCGAAACCCAGGAGATTGCCGATTTTTTCCGCGAAGTAATGACCGAATTGCATGGGGCCGGTTACCGCGATTATTTCGCTGATACCCGCGACACCCTTTGCTATGCCACCAACGACAACCAGGAAGCGGCCATGGCGCTGCGCGACTGCGGTGCCGACCTGGCGCTGGTCATAGGCGGTTACAACAGCTCAAACACATCGCAACTCGTGACCATACTCGGTCAGACCATGCCAACCTATTTTATCAAAGACCAGACAGAAATCGGCGGTCCGGATACCCTGCAGCACTATGACTACAGCCGCCAGCAAATGCGCTCAGCAACAGACTGGTTGCCCGCCGGCAAAACGGTCACGGTAGCCCTGGGCAGCGGAGCCAGCTGTCCGGACAGCGTGATCGATAACGTGATCATGAAAATTCGGTCCTATTTCCCGGAGTCAGCTTCACCGGAGGAAGTGTTGGCCGGGATGCCCTGAGGGCTTGCTACATTTGCGGGGTCGGGAAAGAGGCACGAAACGATGTCGGACATTATTCATCTATTACCTGAACACGTAGCCAACCAGATTGCTGCCGGCGAGGTTGTTCAGCGCCCTGCTTCTGTGGTTAAGGAGTTGATGGAAAACGCTATTGATGCGGGAGCCACAACGATACGCCTGCTGGTGAAAGATGCGGGCAAGACCCTGATTCAGGTAATTGACAATGGCCGGGGTATGAGCGAAACGGATGCCCGCATGTCATTTGAGCGCCATGCCACTTCTAAGATTACACGCACCGAAGACCTGTTTCGCATTGTTACGATGGGGTTTCGCGGTGAAGCGCTTGCTTCGATTGCTGCGGTGGCACAGGTGGAAATGATGACCCGGCTTCCGGAACGCGAACTCGGCACACGGCTGGAGGTCGAGGGGTCTAAACTGCGCGGCATCGAACCGCATGCTTGTCAGGCCGGCACATCGGTCAGCGTCCGCAATATTTTCTTCAATGTACCCGCCCGGCGTTACTTTTTGAAAAGCGATGCCATCGAACTCCGGCATATGATTGATGAATTTGAACGCGTGGTGCTTACCCATCCCGAAATTGAATTTTCGATGTCGCACAACGGAACGGAGGTGCTCAACCTGCCGAAGTCCAATTTGCGCCAGCGCATCGTGCACACCTTCGGCAACAAGTACAACGAGAAACTGGTTCCGGTAGAAGAAAGCACCGACATCGTTACGGTTACGGGATTTGCGGGTAAACCGGATGCTTCGCGGAAGACCCGCGGAGAGCAGTTCTTTTTTGCCAACGGCCGCTTCATACGGAATGCATACCTTCACCATGCTGTGATGAATGCCTACGACCAGTTGCTGCCGCCGGGGCACTATCCGCTCTATTTTCTTTACCTGCAGCTTGATCCGGCCTTCATAGACATCAACATTCACCCTACCAAAACGGAAATCAAGTTTCAGGACGAACGCGCCATTTATGCCATACTGAACGCATCGGTAAAGCGGGCCCTTGGAAAATTCTCGATCTCTCCCTCGCTGGATTTTGATCAGGAAATCTCCATTCGCGTGTCGCCGGTATCGTCAGCGGGCCCGGTTGTGCCTCCGCAGATCAGGGTGAACCCTGCGTATAATCCTTTTCACGAGCAGACGCGGCCCTCACCCGCCGCTTCTTCAGGCTGGCTCGACCGGAAATCGACCACAGAAGGCTGGAAAGAACTGCTCTCGATCGATCCGGGCCGTACCGCAGTAGCCGCCTCGCAACCCGATGCGCCACCGGCGGCTTTGCCACGCGAGATTGTGGCAATGGGTCAGGTATTTGGCCGGTTTGTGTTGTGCAGGTGGGCAGAAGGCATACTGCTGCTCGACCAACACCGGGCGCACAAACGGGTGCTTTACGAAAAATTACTCGGCGTGTTGGATGGCGGCAAGGCTGCCTCGCAACAGCTTCTCTTTCCCGAAGTGGTGGAACTCAGCGCCGGAGATGCCGCCCTGGTAGCGGGTATGACGGGCGAATTGCAACAGCTTGGCTTTGACTTGTCGGCCCTGGGCCCGAGGAGTTTCCAGATTGCCGGAATACCTGCCGAGGCGGCCGGACAGTCGGCCGGACATCTGCTGGAGGAGTTGCTGGAACAATACCAAAACGGTATGGCCTCGCTGAAATTTTCGCCCAGGGAGCGTCTGTTGTGGTCGCTGTCCCGCACAATGGCCATACCCTACCAGCGTAAACTCACGCCCTCGGAACAAACTGAACTGGCAGTGCAGTGGGTATCGTGTACATCGCCTCAATATGCGGAAAGCGGCCAGCGCACCTTCCTTAATTTTACACTCGAAGAAATTCAGGCCCTGTTCAGCTAACCTATGCTTGGAAGTATCCCCGTAGTCATTCGAAACCTCATCATTATCAACGTGCTGTTTTATCTCGGCACGCTGGCCATGACGGATGCCTTTATGACTTGGTTTGCGGGGTTTAATGTACTGAGTCCTTATTTCAGGCCATGGCAGGTGGTGACCCACATGTTTATGCACAGTCCCCAGACTTTTTTTCACATCCTGTTTAATATGTATGGACTGTGGATGTTTGGAGCCAACCTGGAAAGGCGCTGGGGTGGTAAGCGCTTCCTCACCTATTACATGCTCTGCGGCCTGGGTGCATTTGCGATTCATGAGGGTATACTGCTGTATGAAATCAGCCAGATGGCACCGGGCTTCTCCTTCGCTGAACTTTACGGCTATTTTCACGGTGCCCCACTTACAGGTATTGATCCCGCTACAAGGGCGATGCTTCAGGATGCCGCCAACATGGCCAACGTTCCTACGGTGGGGGCATCAGGTGCGGTCTTCGGCATCTTACTGGGTTTCGGTTTGCTTTTTCCCAATGCCGAACTGATTATGCTTCCGATACCGATTCCTATCAAGGCACGTACGTTCGTCATGCTTTACGGTGCACTTGAATTATTCCTCGGTCTGCAGCAGGGGTCGGAGACCTCGGTCGCTCATTTTGCGCATGTGGGCGGCCTGGTAGTCGGCTTTCTGGTGCTGAAGTACTGGCAGGCCCGCGGAATTCAGTATTAATAGGCTATGGCAAGTATCCGCGAAGACCTTCGTCACGAATTCAAATTGAGCGATACCACGATGCGCATCGTGCTGGTGTGCACGGCGGTGCTGCTGCTGGTTAACCTCGGACTGCTGCTTCTATCCGATGATGGTTTGGCAATGGCGGCACATTACAACCTGTACCTCTCGGCTTCTTCTGACGGCTGGTATATGCTCAACCATCCATGGACACTTATCACACACATGTTTACCCATGTGGACTTCTGGCATTGGCTATGGAATATGGTGGGACTCATCTTCAGCGGCAGGCTGTTTCATCATTTTCTGGGCAACCGCAAGATGCTCACGACTTACCTGCTTGGCGGACTGGCAGGCTTTGCGCTCTTCTTTATCGCCTTCAACCTGCTTCCCATCATTGATGGTGAGGCCACGGTGATCGGCGCATCGGGTGCGATTATGGCTGTGTTTATCGCCATCGCCGCCTACGCGCCCAACTATGAAGTGGGGCTCTTCGGAGGATCCTGGCGCATTCAGATTAAGTACCTCGCCGCGGTGTATGTGATTGCTGATTTCGTCAGTATCCGCTACTTTGAAAATACCGGCGGTCACCTGGCCCATCTGGGTGGTGCGCTCTATGGTTTTGTCTTGGCCCGTTACCTCCGCGAGGGAAAAGACATACAGGCATGGGCAGAAAAGTGGATTGGCCGCTGGTTTTTTGGAGAACGGCCGGTGCGCATGAAGGTCGTGAAGACGCAGAGGGCCCGAACAGACGAGGACTTCAATGCGGAAAAACTGCGAAACCAGAAACGGGTTGACAGCATACTCGATAAAATTTCACGCGGTGGTTACGACAGCCTTACCCGCGAGGAAAAGGAATTTTTGTTTAAGTACAGCCAGAAATAGGGCGTTTCACATTTAAAAAAATCGTGGAAAACAACACAAAGCAGCCTGCCGGGTTGCCCATGGGCCGCTGTAGGGTTGTTTCG